>NZ_JAQSEA010000305.1 GCF_029946185.1 Prosthecobacter sp. | reverse complement strand
GTCTTCGACGCCAAATACACCCAACCTACAGGAATAGAAGTCAAACTATTGGGTAGAAATTCTATACGGTGTCTTCGCAAATAGAAAAGCTGCACCGCCCTTGGTGCGGTGAACCGCAGGCTTTTTTCCCCGACGGCATGGACCGCAGGCAGGAGGCAAAGAAGGGATCGTTGAGCAGGAGGTCAGCCATGGCGGTGGGAAAGGATTCATCTGCGGTGGGGAACCAGAGTCGCCGCAGAATGAAAAGAGCATTTTCCACCCCTCACGCCATCACTGCCCTCATCACCCGCCCGTGCACATCGGTCAGGCGAAAGTCGCGGCCCTCGGCACGGTAGGTGAGCCTCTCATGATCGATGCCCAGCAGATGCAGCAGCGTGGCGTTCAGATCATGCACATGCATGGGATCACGCGCGACGTTGAAGCAGAAGTCATCCGTCTCACCAAACTGCAGGCCGGGCTTCACGCCGCCGCCCGCCATCCACATCGTGAAGCAGCGACCGTGGTGATCGCGGCCATGGTTGGTGGGTTCCAGTTTGCCTTGCGAGTAGGTGGTGCGGCCAAATTCACCGCCCCAGACGATGAGCGTGTCATCGAGCAATCCACGCTGCTTGAGATCGCTGATCAGTGCGGCGCAGGGCTGGTCGATGTCACCGCATTGCAGGCGCAGATCGCTCGGCAGATTGTAGTGCTGGTCCCAGCCGCGATGGTACAGCTGGATGAAGCGCACACCGCTTTCCGCCATGCGGCGCGCCAGCAGGCAGTTCGCCGCGAAGCTCCCCGGTACCCGTGACTGCGGCCCATAGGCTTCAAAGGTGGCGGCGCTCTCGCTTTGCAGGCTGATCAAATCCGGCACGCTGCTCTGCATGCGGTACGCCATCTCATACTGCGTGATGCGCGTCTCGATCTCGGGATCCAGCTGCTGCGCGAGCTGCCTGCGATTGAGCGCCTGGATGACATCAAGCTGATCCCGCCGCGAGGCCGCGCTGATACCCGGTGGATTGGAAAGATACAAAACCGGATCGCCACTGCTGCGGAAGCTCACCCCCTGATGGTTCGAAGGCAGGAAACCCGAACCCCACAGCCGCGCATACAGCGGGTCCGCCGGGCGGGCCGCACTGCCGCGTGAGATGAGCACCACAAAGGCCGGCAGACTCGCATTCTCGCTCCCGAGTCCATAACTGGCCCAGGCTCCAAAGCTCGGACGCCCCGGCTGCTGATGCCCCGTCTGCAACAGCGTCACACCCGGATCATGATTGATCGCCTCCGTGTGCATGGAGCGGATGATGCACATCTCATCCGCCACACGCCCCAGATTCGGCAGCAGCTCACTCATCCACGCACCAGACTGGCCATGCTGCTGAAAATTGAAAATCGATGCAGTGATCGGCTTGCTCTTCTGCCCGCTCGTCATTCCCGTCAGGCGCTGATCTCCCATCACCGAAGGCGGCATCTCCTCGCCGTGAATTTTTTTCAAGCCGGGTTTGTGATCAAACAAATCGAGCTGCGACGGCCCGCCGTGCATGAACAGATAGATCACCCGCTTCGCCTTCGGCGCATAGTGCGGCGCGGCAAAGGCCCGGCCTTCACCCATCAATGAAGCCAGCGCCGCCGTGCCGATCCCTGCGGAGGCACGACCAAAAAGCTGTCGTCGAGTCAGTGATGCGTTCATCGGCGGGTGATGGTTTCGTCGAGGTTGAACAACGTGTGCAGGGTGAGCGCCCACGCGGCCAGCTCCACCGGATCAAGATCTCTGCCGCGAGTGGAAGCACCCTCGGCGATGAGTTTCATCGCCGCCTCGCGATCAGCCGCAAATCGAGCCCGCTGCCTGCTCAGCAAATCGCCCAGCAGCTTCAGTTCCTCAGGCTCCGGCCTGCGACACATCACACGCCGGAAAACCAGCGCGAGCCTCTCGACCTCAGAACCCTTGCTCCCCAGCGTCCATGCGGCAAGCACACGTGCAGCCTCGATGTACGTCTCATCATTCAGCAGCACCAGTGCCTGCAGCGGCGTGTTGGTACGCGCGCGGCGCACCGTACACTTCTCACGCGTTGGGCCATCAAAAGTCAGCAGGGCAGGGGGTGGCGACTGCCGTTTCAAAAACGTGTAGAGACTGCGCCGCCACAGTCCGTCGTTCGTATCAGTCACATAGCTTTCCTCGCCATTGTAGGAGACGGCCTCCCACAATCCGGGCGGCTGGTAGGGCTTCACACTCGGCCCGCCAATCTTCGGTACCAACAATCCGGAAACCGCCAGAGCCTGATCACGCACCATCTCCGCGCTCAGCCGGAAAGAAGGCCCACGCGCCAGCAGAAGGTTGGACGGATCGCGTGCAGAAAAGGCCGAGCTTTGCCGATACGTCGCGCTCATCACCATCAGCTTCAGCATCGCCTTCACATCCCAGCCGCTCTGCATGAAGCGCACCGCCAGCCAGTCAAGCAGTTCCGGGTGACTTGGGGCTTCCCCTTGCGAGCCGAAATCATTCACCGTGCGCACCAGCCCTTCACCAAAGCATTGCTGCCACAAACGATTCACCGCGACACGTGCCGTCAGCGGATTCTCCTTCGAGACGACCCATTGCGCAAAGCCCAAGCGGTTGGGCGGAGCGTTCGTCGGCCATTGGGACAATGACGCAGGCACACCGGGGCGCACCTCCTCGGCAGGATGATCATACTGGCCGCGTGTCAGAAGGTGCGTCTTGCGTGGGCTGGGCATCTCCTGCATCACCAGCGTGGTGGGAATACTTTCCCGCATGCCAGCTTCAGCCGCTCTGGCCTCACGCACTCGCTGGTGCGCGGCGCGCGTCACCGCATCCGCATGCTGCTCCACAAACCAGTCTTGCAGCAGCGTACTGTCAGCCGCAATGCGTTTGGCCGCAGGCATGGCGACAATCCCACGCAGTCGCTCGCTCCAAAACCACGCCCCGGCTTCTTCCTGCGTGATGGCCCGCCGCAGCAGGCGCAGCTCATCCAGCTGACCGTAAAATCCGAGACTCGAATCCCGCCTGCCAATGCGCAGAGGTTCCCCGCACGCCGTCGAGCCTCGCAGCGTGTCATTCATCGCTTTCGTCGCCGCAGGCTGGCCATCAATAAAGACCCTCATGCCACCAGCCCGGCGCGAGCCGTCGTAGCTGACTACCAGATGATGCCACTTTTTGGAAGAGACAGGTTCCTGCGTGACCAGCTCGATGGCATCCGTGCCCCACTTGCTAACCAGATTGATTTGAAAGCGGCCCTTCTGCCAGATCACCTCAAAGCCCCGCCGTCTGCTCTTAGGCTCGATCTTGGACAGCACACCGCTCAGCGAAGTGTCCGCCATGACCCAGAGACCGACCGTCCATGCCGCATCGGTGTCGAAAGCTCCCTCCCACTCCGCATGCTGCGTGGCATCAAACTTCGCCGACTGACCGAGGATGGCATCCTGAAATACAAAGCGGGTGCCGAAGTGCTTCGCGTTGATCTGCCCATCGAAAGAGAAATGCGCAATGATCTGCGTAGTGGGAGCTGCCGCCAGCGCCGCCACCGCAGTTTTTTCCCACACCGCAATCTGCTGTTTCAAAGCCGCCGCGACAGGCTGAAAATCCCTCTCTGCCTGCTGTGCGGCCGCAGAGAGGCGTATCAATTCCTGTGTCTGCTGTTCCGATGACACGCTCAGTACCGGTGGCGGGTTGTCATTCTTGATGAGGCCGGACTCGGGAACGCTGTTGAAAAAAGCAAAGAGCTGGTAGAACTCGCGCTGCGTGATGGGATCGTACTTATGATCATGGCAGCGTGCGCAGCCGATGGTGAGCCCCAGCCAGGTGGTGCCGGTGGTTTCCAGACGATCCGCCACATATTCCACCCGGTATTCCTCATCAATGATGCCGCTCTCATTGTTCGCCATGTGGTTGCGGTTGAAGCCGGTGGCGATGCGCTGCGCGGTGCTCGCGTTGGGAATCAAATCCCCCGCAAGCTGCTCAATCGTAAACTGATCAAATCGCACGTTGCGGTTGTACGCATCGATCACCCAGTCCCGCCACGGCCACAGGCTGCGCGTCTTGTCGCCAAAGTAGCCGTTGGTGTCCGCATAGCGCGCCGCATCCAGCCATTCCACCGCCATGCGTTCACCGAAGTGTTTCGAGGCCAGCAGACGATCCACCGCATGCTCATAGGCCTGCGCGCTTGGATCAGCATGAAGATAGTCATCCATCTCCTTTAGCGTGGGCGGCAGCCCCGTGAGATCAAAGCTTACACGCCTCAGCAGCGTTTCGCGCGCTGCCTCCGGGCTGGGCGGCATGCCTTCCTTCTCCAGGCGAGCAAGAACGAAACGGTCGATCTCCGTGCGCGGCCACTCCGCCTTTTTCACAAGCGGAAGCGAAGCACTCTTGGGCGGGATCAAAGACCAGTGCGCCTCGTATTCGGCTCCTTCCGCGATCCAGCGTCGCAGCGTCTCTTTCTCCTCCGCTGTGAGCGAAAACTTCGACTCCGGCGGCGGCATGATATCATCGGCATCGGTGGTGCTGATCCGCTGTATCAACTCGCTCTCCTCCGACTTGCCCGGCGCAATGCTCTGCCTTCCATCACGGGAAGCGATAGCGTCATCGCGTTGATCCAATCGCAGGTCCCCCTTGCGCCCCTTTTCATCAAAGCCGTGGCAGCGAAAACATTTGTTGGAAAGGATCGGCCGGATGTCCCGGTTAAAACCCAGCCTGGCCTCTCCCGCACTGGCGGCTCTCATGCAGCACAGCAGCATGATCAAACAGGTCGAAACCATGTGGCGGATGCACATTCTAGATACACGCGCCTCGGCCCGTATTTTATCAAAGCCAATCGTTCAAGCGATCACTTCCCGCACCACATGCCCATGCACATCCGTCAGCCGGAAGTCTCTCCCCGCATGGCGGAACGTCAGCTTCTCATGATCCAGCCCTAGCTGGTGCAGGATCGTCGCATGCAGATCATGCATGTGTACTTTGTCCTCCACGGCCATGTGGCCGAGTTCATCCGTCGCGCCGTGGGCATGGCCGGATTTAAATCCACCGCCCGCCACCCACACGGTGAAGCCGAGCGGGTTGTGATCGCGTCCCGTGCCGTTTTTCTCCGCGTAAGGCGTGCGGCCAAATTCGCCGCCCCACCACACGATGGTATCTTCCAGCAGCCCGCGTTGTTTGAGATCCGCGAGCAGCCCGGCAATGGGTTTATCGACCGCCGCCGCGTGGTCGCCATGCTTCGGCAGGTTGGAGTGCTGATCCCAGGCGGGATTGTTCGAGTTGTCGCCGTAATTGACCTGGATGTACCGCACGCCCTGCTCGGCCATGCGGCGGGCCATGAGGCACTGGCGGCCGAAGTTATCGGTGGTTTTTTCGTTGATGCCGTAAAGCTTGAGCGTGTCTTCCGACTCGTCGCTGATGTCCATCGCTCCCGGCGCTTTATTCTGCATGCGCCAGGCCAGCTCATAGCTGCGAATCACCGCATCAATATCCGTATCACCGGCCATCGCATGCGCGGCCTGTTCCGCATTCAGCGCACTCAGCAGTCCGTACTGCTTGCGCTGCTGCTCGGGCGTCCAGATCGCATTGGTAATGTTCTTGATGGTGGACTCTTTGGCAGGCATGCCGCTGCGTCCCACGGGCGTGCCTTGGAAAACAGCGGGCAGAAAGGCATTGCCATAGTTCCGCGGTCCACCGTTGCCGAGGCTCGGGCTGATCGTCATGAAGCCGGGCAGATTTTCATTCTCCGCGCCGAGGCCATACATCACCCACGAGCCCATGCTCGGGCGGATGTTGCTGGTGGTGCCGGTGTGCATGAACAGCGTGGCCGGGCCATGCGCCACGCCCTCCGTGTGCATGCCGTGCAGGAAGCACAGGTCATCCACATGCTGGTTGATGTGAGGAAAGAGATTGGAGGCCCAGCGGCCGGTCTCGCCATGCTGCTTGAAGTCCCACAGCGGCTTCATCACCCGCTGCAGCGCGCCCTTGCCAGTCTTAGCGAGGGCGCGGGAATCCATCACATCGATGATCTTGCCGTCGTCTTTGAAGAGACGTGGCTTGTAGTCGAATGAATCGACATGGCTCACGCCGCCCTGCATGAAGAGGAAAATAACCCGCTTCGCCTTCGGTGCATGATGCGGTTTTTTGAGCGCGATCGGATTCACCAGCGCTGCCTGACTCTGCGCCATGGCCTGCCACGCGAGGTAGCCGAAGCCACAGCCCGTAGTCTGGAGGAAGTCGCGGCGGGAAGAATGCATGAGGCCATAACGCAGGCAGGGGAGGGGATTCATCATGCGGGTGTGAAAAAGCGGAACTACACCCCCGCTGGGTGGCTTGAATGGAGAGGGACCATCTTGGTCCCTCACGCTCCGCACACGCCCTCCGCCCCGCGCTGACAAAACGCGGCTTGCTTCTCCGCTGACACCGCCGACTTCGGCAGCACACAAAGGAATCAGGACGATCCCTCTCCTGCCAGAGCGCTGGGTGGCTTGAAAGGAGAGGGACCATCCTGGTCCCTCACGCTCCGCACACGCCCTCCGCCCCGCGCTGACAAAACGCGGCTTGCTTCTCCGCTGACACCGCCGACTTCGGCAGCACACAAAGGAATCAGGACGATCCCTCTCCTGCCAGAGCGCTGGGTGGCTTGAAAGGAGTGGGACCATCCTGGTCCCTGGGGGCGTGGTGATGGGCGTGGCTCTGCGAGATGATCGAGGAAGAGACCTGGCCCGGACACAAAAAAGCGGCACCCGTGAAGGTGCCGCTTTGGGATTGAACTGCTCTTTTATTACAGCATGTCAGCCACAAAGGAGCGCTCATCGGTGAGCTCCTTGTTGGTCGCAGCGATCTTGGATTTCGCGAAGTCATCCATTTCGTAGCTGGTGATGACCTCGTAGCTGCCCGGGGTCGTCGTGCGCACCGGCATGCCAGCCCAGACTTCAGGATTGAAGCCATAGAGGCCATTGCTCTTCACGGCGATGGAATGGATCGCGCCAGGGGTGAAAAGGGAGCGGACGTGATCGACGAGGGCGTTCGCTGCGGAGGCGGCGGAAGAAGCGCCACGCGCCGCGATGATCGCTGCACCACGCTTGCCCACGGTTTCAAGGAAGGGACCTTCGAGCCAAGCCTGGTCATTGATGACTTCGGCTGCGGCCTTACCACCGATGGTGGCATGGGCGAAGGACGGGAACATCGTCGGGCTGTGATTGCCGTAAATGAAGATGTCCTTCACTTCTGTGAGGTCCACGCCGGCCTTTTGGGCGAGCTGGGTCTGGGCACGGTTTTGATCCAGACGCACCATGGCGGTGAAACGGTCTGGTGTAAGGCGCTTGGCCTGGGAGGCGGCGATCATGCAGTTCGTGTTCGCCGGATTGCCGACGACAGCCACGCGGGCGTCATCTGCTGCCACAGCGTCAATGATCTTGCCCTGTTCGATGAAAATTTTGCCGTTGTCCTTGAGCAAGTCGGCGCGCTCCATGCCTGGGCCACGTGGCTTGGCACCCACCAGCAGGCACCAGTTGGCGTCTTTGAAACCCACGGCTGGGTCAGAAGTCTGAACGATGCCCTTCAGCAGCGGGAAGGCGCAGTCATCAAGCTCCATCGCCACACCGGCGAGGGCGGCCATGGGCTTTTCAAACGGAGCTTCGATGAGCTGGAGGATCACCGGTTGATCCGGGCCGAACATGGCACCGGAGGCGATGCGGAAAAGGAGGGCGTAACCGATTTGACCGGCGGCGCCGGTGACTGCGACTTTGATGGGTGCTTTGGCCATAGATGATTGGGGATGGGCAGTCATCAGAGCAAGATGGGGCGGCAGGGCAACCCCCGGCTGAGATTCATGGCAGAAAATGCTTGGGCGAAACACCGAGTCCTGTTATAAAGTCGAATTTCCCCTATTTTGATGCTCCTGCAGCCTTTCCCGAAATATCCCGAAGCCGTATTGCCACGCCGCCTGCTCACTCGCGGCGCTGTTGCGTGCCTGATGATCATTCTGGGAGGAAATGCAGTCACGCCTGCGGGTGCCCAGTCAGTCTCAGCCATGGCCCAGGCTGAAGCACGCCGTCGCGCCATTCAGGTCAACACGCTGAACACTGAAATCGAGCGCGGGTACCAGTTGATCGAACAGGAAAAGGCGGCTGAGGCGCTGACCTTGTTTGAGGGTGCCTACAAGGCGCTGCCAAACATTCCTCTCGCCCAAGAGTCACGACTGGCTGCGCGCAACGGCTACGTGGTGGCAGGCTGTCTGATGGCCCAGGAATACGCCGCCAAGGGAGATCTTGCGGCAGCGGGCAAAGTGCTGGATCAACTGCTGGCACCTGATGTGGCACCGAAAGACGAACGCGTACTGTCGCTCAAGAAACGACTCGGAGATCCGGATCGCTTTCCTCCCTCACTGACCGCCAAACATGTGGACAACGTGGGAGCGGTGCAGACGCTGCTGCTCAAGGCCAGTTCGTTTCTCCAGCTCGGTGATCTGGACAAGGCCATTGCAACTTTCCAGGATGTGCTGCGGATTGACCCCACCAACAGTGCCGCCCGGCGTGGCATGGAAAACGTCGAGCGGGAAAAGCAAAAGTACTACAAAGCCGCCTACGACCAGCAGCGGGCCAAAATGCTGGGCGCGGTGACTCAGTCATGGGAAGATCCTGTGCCTCTGACCGACATGGATCGCAGCTCCCTGTTTGGAGCCAGTGCGGCATCCCTCGTCAATCAACAGACTGGGAGCGATAGAATCACGCAAAAGCTGCGCTCGATCACCTTTCCCAAGGTGGATTTTGATGGGGCCACATTGGACGAGGTGGTTGAACTGCTGCGAGTTCGCAGTCGTGATTTGGATACTGAGGGTAAAGGGGTCAGTTTTGTCGTCAGTGCGCCCCCTGAGTCGCGTAGCAAGCCTATAAGCCTGAATCTTCTCAATGTGCCGATGGAGGAGCTGCTGCGCTACGTGAGCGAGATGTGCGGAGTCGCCTACAAGGTGGATGAGCATGCGGTAATCTTTGTTTCCATCAGCGAACGCAACAGTGCGGTCGTCACCCGCTCCTTCCGGGTGCCGCCGGATTTTATTCAGAACTCCCCAGGAGCAGATCCGGGTGCTGCTCCGCCAACGGATCCTTTTGGTGCCCAGGCTCCGGCTGGAGGGGCGCTGATCATTCGCCGCTTGGGTGCAAAGGAGTTTCTCGAAGCGCGTGGAGTGACCTTCCCGGAGGGGACGAGTGCCAGCTACAACGCATCGACCAACGCACTGACCGTTCGCAACACGATCGCCAACATGGAGACGGTTGAAATGATCGTCGAGCAGGCGACCAAGGCCTCGCCGAAGATGGCCGTGATTCATGTGCGAATGCTGGAGGTGAACCAGACGAACCTTGAAGAGCTCGGTTTTGACTGGCTCTTGGGTGGAGTCAGCACCAGTGGCCAGAATCTCTTCTTTGGCGGTGGTAGTGCAGGAAATGGAACGCCGACAAGCGCAGGTAACTATCCATTTCAGACGCCTTACGTGGTCCCTGGTCTCACTGTGGGTGGTGAAGAAGTGTTTCCCTCGACTCCAGCTGCCGGAGCTTTTGGAGGGCCCGCACCACTGGGAAGCACGGTGCCTTTCCCCTACGGCGGTGGCCCCGTCACGTCAGGTCTCAGGTCGGGCGACTTTGCGGCATCAGCAAACGCCATCGATAGTTTGCTCAACACCGGTTCGGTCACTGGGAACAAAAACGTGGCACCGGGTATTCTATCCATTTCAGGCGTGTTCTCCGATTCTCAATTTCAAACTGTGATGCGCGCGCTTTCACAGAAAAAGGGAGTGGATGTCAATGCTTCCCCCAGCGTGACTACCAAAAGTGGTCTCAAAGCGATCGCCGAGGTTACGCAGGAGTTCATTTATCCGACAGAGTTTGATCCACCCAGACTGCCGCAGGGGGGGGGGCAAATCACTGGTGGGGGCGGTCAGCAGCAGATCGCCACGCCGACAACGCCCACCGCCTTCGAAATGAGGAAAACCGGCGTATTGGTCGAGGTAGAACCGATTATTTCCGAAGATGGTCGCACCGTGGAACTCACGATCGCACCAGAACTGACTCAATTTGAGGGGTTTGTGAATTACGGATCACCTATCAACGTGCCCGCAAGCCTCAGTGTACTGCCAATCCAATTGTCCACCGGTGCCACGGGTTACGTCCCTCTGAGTTCACGTGATCAGTTGATCACGCCCAACTTGATTCTGCAGCCAGTATTTAAAACGCAGAAGGTGGTCACTGCGGTGAAGGTGTATGATGGCGCAACGATTGTGCTGGGCGGGGTCAAGATTGAGAATCGTACGCTGGTGGAAGACAAGGTTCCTATCCTGGGAGATCTTCCTTTTGTAGGCAGGCTCTTCAAGAGCAACACCAAGCAGACCAGCATGAAGAACATCATCATCTTTGTCACCGTAGAGGTGGTGGACCCTTCCGGCCGCAGGGTCAACCGCGACTCTGCCGCCATGGTGCCTTGAGTTCGTATCAGGAGGGGTCGGTCGGGGCGGCTTCGACCGATCTGATCTGACAGGCCAGTGCGAAGTCCAGCCCGGTCAATCCCCCGGCGCTGTGGGTGCTCAGACGCACGGTGACTTTGCGCCAGCCGACAAACAAGTCCGGGTGGTGGTTCATCGCCTCGGCCAGACCGGCCACGCGTCGCACAAATTCGATGCCGGCCAGATAACTCGTAAAACGGAACTCCTTCACCAGTTCCGTGCCCTCCACCTGCCAGCCGGGGAGGCCGATCATCTGCTGCTGGATGGCGGATGCACTCAAAAGCTCCGGTTTCATGGCGGCAG
>NZ_JAQSEA010000304.1 GCF_029946185.1 Prosthecobacter sp. | reverse complement strand
GGCAGCGTCTCGCGCCTGGTGTGGCTGGTAGCGTTCGACCCGCGCTTCGGCCTGCTTGAGCAGTTCCACGGGAACAATGATGCGCCAGTCTTCCTTCTTGTGGTTGGTCGTCATGATGTGCCGTACGGCCTCGGCGCGGCTTTCGACCATGTTCACGTCATCGACCCGCATCACGGCCTCATGAAACTGCACCTTCTCGGCTTCAAAGCCGCCGGTGCGGAAGCGGAAGAAGACTTCACCATACTGATCCATCAGCGTGGTGAACGGGATCATGATCTGCGCTTGGGATGAGGCTGCATTGCCGGCCCCGGAGGCATCGGCACCTACCGGTGCACCTTCGTCTTCGAGGATGCCGATGACCTTGTAGTAGAAGCCTTTGACGCGGACGGATTTGCCAACGGGGGTGGAAAGCTGGAAGAGGCGCGCGGCGACGGTCTGATTGATCACGCAGACGGGCACGCTGTCCTTCATTTCGAATTCATTGAAGAAGCGGCCCTGCAGGATGCTGCGGTTACGCATCTCGGGATACACGGGCAGCACGCCCATGACCTGGCCGTCCACACTGCGGTCGAAGTTCCAGATGTTTTCCGATATGTAGCGGCTGGGCACGACGACACGAATGCCGGGCACCGTCTGGCGGATCTGGTCGATGTCGCGCAGGGTGATGCCGTATTCACTGATCATGCTGCGCGACTCACCGCTGGAGCCCTGCCCGTCCGGTGGCTTGGTGCTTTGCAGGATGATGTTCTGGCTGCCCAGCTTGCGGATCTGCTCCTGCGCCTCATGGCTTGCGCCTTCACCGATGGCGAGCATGGCAACGACGGAGGCCACGCCAAAGACGACGCCGAGCGCCGTGAGGAAGGAGCGCAGTTTGTGCAGCCAGATAGTCTTGATGCCGAGTGAGAGAGT
This sequence comes from Prosthecobacter sp., assembly GCF_029946185.1. Classification (GTDB taxonomy): domain Bacteria; phylum Verrucomicrobiota; class Verrucomicrobiia; order Verrucomicrobiales; family Verrucomicrobiaceae; genus Prosthecobacter. Next base: position 9,868 of record NZ_JAQSEA010000304.1, on the reverse strand, counting down.
GCGCCACAGGTGCTGGGGCGAGGCGATGAGACGAAAGACGGGATGCGAGGCGAGAAAAGACATTCAGGGGGGGCTGAGACATACGGCCTCAGCGGCATGAAATTGCCACGATCTTGCGCTTGCAGGAAATCACCCTGCGGTCTGAGATCACAGGTGCGGGTGTGTGGGGCTTGTTGCGAGAGGGGTTTGGCGGAGGTCTTGTGATTCTCTGGGGCCGTGGGGTCCGGCGCGGCCCTGCCGGCTGACTTTTCCCGCTCCATGCCGAAATACATCTTGCAAGATGCCCCGGCATCCCGCACACTTCACACCGTTCCAAGTTCTCTCAACTTGGTGAACACTTGGTGTTGTTCCCGGCAGGATTGCCGAAGTTTCTCCAGCTCTAGCGCTGATGAAACGCGCCCCCGCACTCGCTGCGAGGCCGTCTTTCCTACTGGAACTCACCGCGGCAAGGCCGCTCTCCCCCTACATTTCCCAAACCACACCGCACGGAAGGCCGCCGTCATTGTCATGGCCGCACCCGTTCGCTGCATTCCTACAGACATCGCTCTTCATCATGGCAGGCCACAATAAATGGTCCAAAATCAAGCGTGGCAAAGCCATCACGGATGCCAAACGCGGCAATGCGTTCAGCAAGCTGTCGAAGGAAATCACCCTCGCCGCGAAGCATGGCGGTGGCAGTATTGACATGAATGCCCGCCTGCGCAGCGCCGTCCTGGCGGCACGCGCGGCCAACATGCCCAATGACAACATTGACCGCGCCATCAAGAAGGGCACGGGTGAACTCGGCGGGGCGCAGATCGAAGAAATTCTCTATGAGGCCTACGCCCCGGGTGGTGTCGCGATGATGATCGAAATCGTTACGGACAACCGCAACCGCAGCGCCAATGACATCCGCGTCCTCCTTGGCAAGAACCAGGGCACCTTTGCAGACTCCGGCAGCGTCGCCTACATGTTTGCACGCCGTGGCGAGATCCGCCTCGACAAAGCCACCGCCTCCGAAGACCAGATCATGGAGATCGCCCTGGATGCAGGTGCCGAAGACATCCAGGAAGACGGTGACGACTGGATCGTTTACACCGCCACAGATCAATTGTTTCAAGTCAATGGTGTGCTGCGCGAAAAAGGCCTCACCACCAGTTCACAAAAGCTCATCTATCAGCCGCAGACCACCGTCACCATCAGTGATGTGGACACCGCGAAATCTCTGATCCGCCTCTACGACATCCTCGACGGCTACGACGATGCACATCACGTCCACGCCAATTTTGAAATCGACGACGCCATTGCCGAGCAGCTCGATTAATCCCCTCCCCTTTTCTGTTTATGTCTGACGAAACCACCGCCGAGCTCGAAGCTCCTAAAACCAAGCGCAAAGCCCCGGCCAAAAAAGCAGCGGTCAAAAAAGTCGCCAAAGCCAAAGCTGAACCCGTCGTGGAAATCGCGGTGGAAGCAGCCGCCCCAGCTCCTGCGAAAAAAGCGTCCCGAGCCAAAGCGAAAGCTGCCCCTGCCGCCGAGCCTGCTGAGGCCCCCGAGGCTGCGCCTGCTGCTGCGCCAGTGGTGGAAGCCGCCGCCGAGGAAGCCCCTGCGGCGGTCAAGCCCAAGGCGAAGGTGGCACGGAAGACTGCCAAGAAAAAAGTCGATGCAGCCGAAGCGCCCGAGCTGAATCTCGGCGGCAAGGAAAGCCCTGCGACACCTGCTGAAGCGCCCGCTGCCAGCGTCCAGGAGGCACCACCTGCCCCTTTCGCTGCTGCCCCTGCGCCCGTCGCAGCTTCTGCACCATCATCCGGTGCGCCAGCTGGGAACACGGCAGACGCGGAAGATTCTGAAGGTGACGATGATGCCGAGGGCAATGGCTCCGGTACTGAGCCCAACGGCCTGCCGCGCTACACCGTGATCGGTGACAACGGGCAGCCCCGCCCAATGACGGCCAAGGAGCGCCGCAAAGCCAAGTTTGAGCGCTGGAAGCAGCGCCGTGCGGAGCGTGACGCCCAGCGCCGCGCCGGTGTGCCTTACACGCCTAATCCGAATGTGAATCGTGACGGTGGTGGTGGCAATCGTGATCGTGATCGTGACAACGGAGGTCATCGCGACGGCGGCAATAATCGCGATCGTGACGGCGGTGGCCATCGTGAACGCGAGCGCGACAACGGTGCCCCGCAGCATCACGCCCAAGGCGGCCGCAACTACGAGCCGGAGCCAGAAAAACCCCTCGGCCCGCCGGAGCCTGCCAATGGCATTCTGGAAATGTCCCCGAAGGGCTACGGCTTCCTGCGCCGCAGAGAGCTTTCCTTTGCGCAAAATCCGATGGATGCCTTCATCGCGCCGGAATTCGTCCGCAAGTACGGCCTCCGCGAGGGCATGCAGATCGTCGGCGTCCAGTGCAAAGGAGCACGGGGACCGCAGATCACTGAAGTGACCGAGGTCAATGGCCGCAATCCGCTGGCCATGCGTGACCTGCCGCTCTTCGAAGAACTCAAGGCCATCAATCCGAACAAGCGCTATCAGCTTGAGACCACCAAGGAACGCCTGACCACCCGCGTCATCGACATGATGACGCCCGTGGGCCGTGGCCAGCGCGGCCTCATCGTCGCGGCACCACGTGCCGGCAAGACAACGATCCTTCAGCACATCGCTGAGGCGATGGTGACCAACCATCCCGGTGTGCACCTGATGATCCTGCTCGTCGATGAGCGGCCTGAAGAAGTCACGGAGTTCAAACGCATCCTCCCGCAGGCGGAAATCTACGCCAGCAACAACGACCAGGACGTGAAGAACCACACGCGCATCGCAACCTTCGCCATTGAGCGTGCCAAGCGCCTCGTCGAGTGCGGCGAGCACGTGTTCATGCTGATGGACTCACTCACCCGCATGGCCCGTGCGTTTAACAACACCGCCAAAAGCGGCGCTGTCATGAGCGGCGGTGTCGGCGTCGGTGCGCTGGAAATTCCCCGCCGGCTCTTTGCTGCGGCACGTAACACGCGCACCGCAGGCTCGCTCACGATCCTCGGCACGGCGCTGGTGGAAACCGGCACGCGGATGGACGACCTCATTTTCCAGGAGTTCAAAGGCACCGGGAACATGGAGCTCGTGCTCGATCGCAAGATCGCCGAGCAGTTCACCTACCCCGCCGTGAACATCTTTAAATCTGGCACGCGCCGTGAAGAACTGCTGCTGCAGACCTTCCAGCTCGACAAAATCCACATGCTCCGCCGTGGCCTCGCCGGCCACAAGCCGGTCGAAGCCATCCAGCGCGTCATCTCTCTCCTTGAGCGGTACCCTAGCAATGCGCAGATGCTGGTCGATCTGCCGAGCAAAACCTAGGCTCGGCAACGCTGTTCTTTGTTCGGGCTTGCGCCCGTTCGGGGCGGTCGTGTCACATTTTCCGCACTCCGCATTCGTCGTTGCCCCTTTCTGCCGCTAGGCGTATCCACTGGCATGCCTGCACCCACACGTGACATCAAAGTGGACGATGTATTGCCGCCGCAGGTGAATCCCATCGCGGCGAAGCTGGCGGCGAGCAAGGACCCCGTTAACAACGCGGCGGCCCGCATTCTCACGAAGTACCTCGATGAGCTGATGCGGGTGCCCGGCACGAATGTGCGGTTTGGGCTGGACCCCATCCTCGCGCTCATCCCCGCCGTGGGGGACACGGTGGCCTCAGGTGCTGGTTTCATCATTCTGCTCGATGCCCTCCGCAGCGGCATCCCCATCCACGTCTTTCTGCGCATGTCCCTCAACATGGGCATCAACTTCCTCATCGGGCTCATCCCAGGTGCGGGCGCTGTGGCCTCCGTTTTCTTCAAATCCAACTCACGCAATTTGAAGCTGCTGATGGCCTGGCAGGCCGGGCACAAGGCGAAAGTGCAGCGCAGCACGCTCCACTACTACGCCGGTATTTTCCTGCTCATCGCGATGGTCGTCGGCTTCGTCGCCATCGCCTGGGTCTTCTACGCCTGGCTCTTTTACTCTGTCGCCCAGGCGGTGATGCATGCCCTAGGGTTTGCGTGAAAAAGACGCCCCAGATCACCTTGCCTGATGGCCAAGACCACCGTGGCCTCTCTCCAGAATCTCTCGCGGCGGCGTTCCAGTCTCTGAAGTGCAAAATTCGGAGCGCTGCCACCCGAAGAGTCCGGCCAATAGACGAGGTTCTCCTAGCTCCAGCGGCCTTGTTGTTTGGCGGCCCTCCCCGTTTCAAAATCACAGAACCACGCTCCGTTTTTTCTTCTTTTTGCATCTCTTGACGGCCAATGTGTTCGCCCACAGCAAACCGCTGCTAACGTCTCCACAACTCCTATGCCGAAACCTGATCTCCACACCCTCGCTCCTGATTTTACCGCCCCGGTTATAGGCGGTGGTTATGAAGAAAGCGCCACCGTCACGCTGAGCCAGCTGCGGGGCCGGAAGGTGGTGCTGTACTTTTACCCCAAGGACGATACTCCGGGATGCACCCAGCAAGCTTGTGTGCTGCGGGACGCTTGGTCAGAGATGACCTCTGCAGCTCTGCTTTTTGGCATCAGCACGGACTCCCTCAAGCGGCACGGGAGGTTCATCGAAAAACACGCCCTGCCCTTCCCGCTCATCGCCGATCCCGACCTGGTCATCGTCAATGCGTACGGCGTGTGGGTCGAAAAAATGCTGTACGGCAAAAAGTATCTGGGCACCGAGCGCAGCACGTTCGTCATCAACGAAGAGGGCGTCATCACTGCCATCTTGGAAAAAGTGAAGCCGGGGGCCCACCTTGAGGGCGTGCTAGCGGCTCTCGCTTCGTAGGGGTGTTTTGCTCGCGTAAGGGGTGCTGGTGCACCCGAGGGTGCTCGTGGCGGCAAGATTTGCGGCTGGAATGGTGGCCGGATGAGGGGCTGACTGCGCGAGGGGCGGTAAGGTTCGTTTTCGAGGCCCGTAAATTCATCTTGTCGGAAGTGACGGCAACCGTGTATATAGATATAGATCAACAGCTTTTATTGAAAAATGAATCCGCCGCCGCCTGGAACTCCGCCGAATCCTCAGCCGCCACCACCTTCCCCTGGTGCCACTCAGCTGTTGCCGCAGGGTTATCCGCCGCAGATGCCTCAGGGGTATCCACAGGGCTACCCGCCGCAGATGCCTCAGGGATATCCACAGGGCTACCCGCCGCAGATGCCGGGGTATCCGCCCGGCTACCCGATGCCGCAGGGCTACCCGCCGGGGTATCCTCCCGGCTATCCCATGCCGCAGGGTTACCCGCCGCAGATGCCGGGATATCCGCCCGGCTACATGCCGCAGATGGCCATGCCGGCCATGATGCCACCTCCTGCGCCTTCGACCGGCACGGTGCCCACGGCTGCGCCTGATCACGCCAGTGCTGCGGTGCCGGTGGCCATGCCAGTGCCAACCGCTGCGAGTGTCATTCCCATGATGCCCGCGCCCAGCACGCCCATGTCAGTCTTGGCCGAGCCAGCCGATGACGAAGAGGTTGCCGTGGCAGCAGTGGTGGCGGAGCACCAGGAGGGTGAAGTGTATCACCCACCGGCGCTGACGCATATTGAGGTGGGCAAGCCGCCGAACCAGTTTGTGCAGATGTGGCGCAAGGCGGGTGCAAGCTCGCTGCTGCTGAGTATTTTGATTCATGCCGGTCTCGGTGTGGTCGCGCTGTTCATCGTGTTCCAGAGCGGAGTGATGGACAAGCAGGTGGACTTCCTCCCCGGTGGCGGCACCGCTCAGGGCGCCAAGGCCAGTGCGGATCTGCAGCACAAAGTGCAGCAGAAGAAGCGCAGCTCGATCAACAAGACCATGCCGATGAAGAAGCTGGTGAGCGCGAACATGAATTCCGCGATCACGCTGCCAGAGGCACCGCCGGACTCGCTGGAGATGCCGGACGTGAGCGCCATGATGGGTGGCGGCGCACTGGGAGCCAGCGCAGGATTCGGCCTTAGCGGAGCCGGTGGTGGATTTGGCAAAGGCAATGGGCTGGGAGCTGCAGGTGGCTTTGTGACCCTGCCCCCATCCATGCGCAGCCGCTGTTCCACGCAGGAACGACTGGAGAAGCTCCGCCAAAACGGCGGCACACCCGAGTGCGAAGCCGCCGTCTCCGCCTCCCTCGAATGGCTCAAAGGCAAGCAAAACCCCGACGGCTCCTGGGGCAAAAGCAACAAGGCTGCTTTCACCGGTCTGGCGCTGCTGTGCTACCTCGGCCGCTGCGAAACGCCCGAGTCGCCGTTCTACGGCGAAAACGTCACCAAGGGCATCATGTACCTGCTGGAAGTCGGCAAAAAGAACCCCTATGGCATCTTTTCGGAAACCGGGTGGAAGGGCGAAGCCGCTGGCGGCAAAGGCGGTGCAGGGACTTACGAGCACGGGATCGCCACGTATGCCCTTGGCGAAATGTACACGCTGGCCCGTCTCGGCAGCAAGAGCCTGCCCGGCATGCGTGAAGCCTTTGAAAAAGGCGTGAAGGTCATCATTGATACCCAGACCCCCAAAGGAGCCTGGGCTTATGGTGGCAAGGACCAGATCGTCTATAACAAGGACGCGGGTGCCGATCTTTCGGTGGTAGGCTGGCAGTTCCAGGCGCTCAAAGCGGCGAAGAACACCGGACTGAAAATCGACGGCCTGCACAGCTGCATCGGCAAGATGACCGATTATCTTGAAACCATGCAGACGAAGGACGGCGGCTTCGGCGGCCCGAACCGTGACGCGCATTACAATCAGTGGAGTCTCTCCGGCGTGGGTATTCTTGGCCTGCAGACGATGGCCAAGGGCAAGACCACGGCGATCAAGAAGGGCATGAAGTTCCTCACCGAGTTCCTCACTGCCGAACCTCTGGACTGGAACAAAAACTGCAACCTCTACTGCTGGTACTACTACACCCAGGCGTACTTCCAGCAGGGCGGCGAAGACTGGAAATTCTACAATCAGCAGTTCCTCCCGCAGATCCTCGGCGCGCAGCAGGCAGATGGCTCATTCAAGCATGGTCGCCCTAACTGGCCCGCAGGTGATGCAGCTGATCCGATCTACCGCCAGTGCCTTTGCACACTCCAGCTTGAGGTGTACTACCGCTACCTTAAAGTCGGCGACCGCGAAGAGTCGTCCTTCTTTGACAAGTAACGCCTGGCATCTCTGAGGCACGACGGGCACTCTTGCCCGTCGATCAGTGATATCGCAGCGTCCAAGGGCAGCCCAGATCTCGTAGCGCTGTTCGCCCGAGCATTGTGTTATTATAGCGATTCGCAAAACTCATTTCCGGGAAATGGCGGGTATGAAGAGATCATACCACGATCCATTGAAACCAGGTCTGTTTCTCTTGGCCTCAACCAGCCCCGCTTCGCACCAGCCCTGAAGGGGCTGCGTAGTCCAGCCCAGGGATGCCAGCTCGTCCTCCGTAGCTTGAGCGAAGGAGGAAGCCTCAGCGAGGCGACCCTGGGTATGGCAGACAATTCCGGGCAGCAAACCCAGCACGCCTCAATGCCACGCCGGGTTCCAGCAGCTTGTCCTTCGTAGCTTTAGCGAAGAATGGGCGTCTGCAGCGTGCCCCGCAGCACTCCTCTGCCGCAGGCTTCCATGGCTGCCATCATACGATTGACCGCTGCCACCGAAAACCACCTCAAACTCTCTTAACAGAATGCCATTCATTCAGACTCATGTTCATCTGCTCTTGGTATAAGATCTAGATTTCTCTGCTCCCTCTGCCTCTCCGCCCCTTTGCGGCAAAACCGAAAGTTTCCACGGCTTTCAAAGCTCATGAACCAGAGTGCCTCCACACGCGCCATTCCGGAAATCAGTTTCGGAAAATGCTAAAATTGGGAACCGTGAGGGCGGATGAAAGCACTGCTCAACGGGAGTGCCCATCGTACTTTTTAAGCTCCGACCTGCCGCAGCCATTCTTCCAGATTGTAGTAGTTCGTCACGCGCTGGACTTTGCCGTCGTGGAGATCAAAGAACGCGCCGACTCGGAGACGGTAGCGCTGGCCCGTTGCGGGGGGCAGGCCCGCATCTGTGGCCAGGTATTCGCCTTCAATAAAAAATTCCGCGGCACCTCTCGTCCCCTCTTCGTTCGCGAAGACGAGGAGATCGCAGACTTGCTCGCGATAGCAGCAGTCCATGCGGGTGAGGAAGACTTGGAAGGCCGCGCGCCCGGTTTCGGCACCGCCTTGATTGATGTCATGCACGATGTCGTCCGTCAGCAGGGCCAGGAATGCCTCCCGGTTGCCTGAATTGAAGGTGGCGTAATAAGTTTGGATGAGTGCGAGAGCCGGCTGCTGGAGTGTTGCCATGAGAAGCGGAGCATGAATTCACCAGCGCCAGCGTCAAATTAGAAAATGAGGATGGGAAATCCACGGTTGCGATAGTGGCGCGGACGGCTAAACATCCGAGGTCTATGTTTTCCCCCAGCATGGCGTGGTTAAGCTCCCGCGCATTGATTCTTGGCATCTGTTCTTCGTTCGTCACCGGCGGTACTGCACTTCAGGCGCAGTCGGCCGTTCTAGTCGTGGATGCCTTCAATAAAAAAGTGCATGTCGCCGCAGATGCGCAGGCAAAGCGCCCCGTCGGAGGCATGGCAAAAATCGCCACCGCCATGGTGACGCTTGACTGGGCGGAAGCCTCGAAGGTGGGCGTGGGCGTACTCGCCACGGTCCCGGCGTACGCTTTCCAGATTTCGGACGCGGGCAGCCTCGGCCTGCAGCCGGGAGATCAGGTCACCCTGCGGGATCTGCTGTATGCAACGATGATGAGCAGCGACAACATCGCCGCGATCACGCTGGGCGATTTCGTGGGGAAGGACCACCTCTCCCGCCTCCAGCGTGCCGGCCACCCGATGGAGGAGTTTGTGAAGCAAATGAACCAGCTGGCCACACGCGAAGGCGCACGTGCCACGCGCTTCACGAATCCGCATGGTTTGGAGAACTCCCGCCCCCTGCCCTACTCGTGTGCGGCAGATATCGCGCGGCTGGCCATCTATGCTGTGTCACGGCCTGCGCTGCGGTTTTACACCAATCAAGCCAGCCGGAGCATCACCATCTACCGTGCCGGGCAGCCGATCACGATGGCGTTGAGCAACACGAATCAACTGCTGGGAGTGGACCGCATCGACGGCATCAAAGCGAGCAGCACGGCACGCTCCAGCGGCTGCGTGGTGATCACCGCCGAGAAGCCTTCCAGCGTGCAGGTACAGGCGGACAATACAAGCCTGATCTACCGCCACCGCATGGTGGTGGTGGTGCTGGGCTCTGCGAATCCCTTTGGCGAGGCACGCACCCTGCTGCACCAAGGCTGGGCAGCCTATGACCGCTGGCTGGCCGCTGGCCGCCCGATCACTGACAAGCGCCAGATGCTTGATCAATTTTGAATATTTACGGAGCTTTTTCCGTCACCATTTAGCGCAACCTCTTTCCCAGACTATACCCCATGCGAATTGGAATTCTTAACAGCGGCGGCGATTGCCCCGGACTTAATGCAGTTATTCACGGCGTCGTCGGTGCAGCACAGACCCGCGGGTGGGAAGTCGTCGGCTTCCGCGATGGGTTTGAAGGCCTGCTGCCTCCGGGCGACTACATGATGCTGGATTCAGAAAAGACCATCGGCATCATGAAGCTGGGTGGGACGATTCTCGGTACGACCAACAAGGGCCACTTCGTCGCCAAGGTGGGCGAGGGCAATGTCTCCCAGGTGCCGGTGGAGATTGTGGAAAAAGCCAAGAACACGCTCCGCCACCTCGAGGTCGGTGCGCTGATCGTAGTGGGCGGAGACGGCAGCCTGACGACCGGCCTGCAGTTGTACCAGATGGGCATCCCGGTGATCGGCGTACCCAAGACGATCGACAATGACATCCAGGCCACGGCCACCTCGTTTGGTTTTGACTCTGCGGTGGCCACGGTGGTGGACGCACTGGACC
>NZ_JAQSEA010000303.1:7024-10900 GCF_029946185.1 Prosthecobacter sp. | reverse complement strand
TCACGCTGACCATGGCTGACTGCGAGCAGACCCTGAGCGTGGACTTCAACGAAGTCGCACTGACCCGCCGCGTGTTTCGCGACGGCCGCAGCGAATACCGCCTCAACAACACCATCTGCCGTCTCAAAGACATCCACGACCTCATCGCAGGCACCGGCATCGGACGTGCGGCCTACTCCATCATGGCGCAGGGCCAGATCGACATGCTTCTCAGCTCCAAGCCGGAAGATCGCCGTACGGTTTTCGAAGAAGCCGCCGGCATCACCAAGTTCAAATCGCAGAAGCGGGAAGCGCTGCGCAAGCTCGACTACACCGAGGCCAATCTGCTCCGCGTCGCCGACATCGTCGCGGAAGTGAAGCGCCAGATGGGCACGCTGCAGCGTCAGGCCGCCAAGGCACGCCGCTACCAGACGCTGCTGGAAGATACCCGCCTGCTGGACACCCATCTCGCGCACAAGCAGTACTCCGAATTTGCCGGTGAAAAATCCGAGTCCGAAAATCAGGTGCGCATGATGGCGCAGCAGATCGAGCAGCTTCAGTCCAAACTGCAGATCGCCGAAGCCGAAGCCGCGCAGACCCGCGAGGCCTACCACGCGCTGGAGTCCCAGATCGGCCAGGCACGCCAGCAGGCGCAGGAGCTCCGCTCGCAGATGCAGAGCGCCGAAGGCCGCCTGGGCTTCAACCGCGAGCGCAGTGAGGAACTCGAAGGCCGCATCCGCCAGAACGAAGAGCAGATCGCCTCGAACGAAGAACTGCTCGATCAGGCCCGCCGTGACCTCGCGAACGCCGATGAGCAGTTGCTTGCCATCACTGACAACATCCAGACGCGCCAGCTTGCCGTGAACGAGCACGCCGGACAGCACCAGAACATCATCCCGGAGCGCAACCGCCTGGAAAGCGACCGCCGCGCCATCCGCGAATCGATCCGCCAGTTTGAAGGCCAGATCGCCTCCAGCGAAGCCCGTGCGCAGTCCCTCACCAATCAGATCTCCGGCGACCGCCAGCGCCACGAATCCCTCGCGCATGATCGCCACACCTCGCAGCAGGCGCGTGAGACGAGCCAGATCGAATTCGACGAACTGCAGCGCAACATCCAGGAACTCGAAGAGACGCGCAACCAGCTCGACGAAAAGGCCAAGGACTGCGCCCGCGAGATCATCGAACGCCGCCGCCAGCGCGACGCGATGAACAACGAGCTGAACGACCTCCAGCGCAATCTTACCCAGCGCAAGTCGCGCCTCGAAATCATCGAGCAGCTTCTGCAAAAAGGCGAAGGCCTCTCCGCCGGCACCCAGAAGGTCATCAGCGGCCTCGACAACCCGGACGTGTACAGCGTCGGCGTGCGCGGTCTGCTGGCCTCCAGCATCGAAGTGGAGCCCGACTTCATCACTCCCATCGAAGCCGCGCTTAAAGATCACCTGCAGGCTGTCCTTCTCACGGAGAGCGAACTCGCCGCGCAGATCATCGACCGCCTCACCGATCACAAGATGGGCCGCGCCGCATTGGTGCCGCATGATTTCTGCCATCTGCGCAGCGCCGCAGATCGCGAGCTTCTCCCTGCAGGTGCCCGCGCCTGGGCCACCGACAAGGTGCGCGTCAAGACCGGCGTGCAGAGCCTCATGGATCACCTCCTGCACAATGTCGTCATCGTTGACGATCTGCACACCGCCCTGCGCATGAAGCGCGAGATGCCGCACCTCGCCATCGCCACGATGCGCGGTGAATTCATCACGCATGACGGCATCATCACCGGCGGTGCATCCAAGGAAGAAGGCTCCTCCACGCTGCGCCGTGAGGCCGAAGTACGCCAGCTCCGCACGGAAGTCGAAGCCCTCGAATACCAGTACATGGAGAAGGAGGACGCGGTGAACAACGTCACCGCGCAGCTGGAAGAAATGCAGCGCGAGGAAGTCTCCCTGCGCGAGCAGTCCCAGCGTGCGCGTGAAGGCTTCTCGCAGTTCCAGGGCAAGATCAGCGTCGTCCAGCGCGCCTTGCAGCAGGCCACTGCCAAACTCGAAAGCGTCGAGTGGGACCAGAACCAGATCCTGGACCGCATCGGCGGCTCTGAAAGCCAGATCCAGCAGCTTAACGAAGCAGTGGCCATCGCGCAGGAGCAACTGGCCACCTCACGCGCCCTCGAAAACGAACTCGAACTTGAGATGGAGTCCTTCCTCCGTCGTGAGCTTGAATCCAGCGAGCGCCTCAATGAACTGCGCACCGCGCTGGCCCTTGAGCAGAGCGCCCTGCATTCCATCGAGCGCCAGAAAGCCCCCCTCGGCGTCCGCTTGCAGGAGCTTCAGGCCGGCATCAACCGCTTCTCTGAAGAGATGAACACCTGGCGCATGCGCATCCAGCAGAGCGAGGCGGAAAACGCCCGCTTTGAAGAGCAGATTGCCTCCCAGCGCGACACCATCGGCGCCATCGAAGAACACCTTCAATCCAAGACGGAAGAGCGCGCCTCATTGTTTGAGCAGGTCAGCCAGCTCGAAGCCCAGCTCACGCAACTGCGCCAGAGCTTCAATGGCCTCAACGAATCCCGCAACCGCGCCGAAGTCACACTCACCCGTGTGGATCTGCGTCTCGAAAACCTCATCAATCAGGTGCAGGAGCGTTACAGCTTCCACATCGGAGCCTTTGAGCCTGACTACCACGTCCTGATGGTCACCATCGAAGAGCAGAAGAAGAACCGCACTCGTGGTAAAAAAGGCGCGTCCAATGCAGCCGAGTCCAGCGCATCTGCTGATGGCGTCGAAGCCTCCAACGAAGACGCGGAAGAGCCTGAGGCAGCCGTTGAAGAAACCGGAGTTCCCGAAATCCGCGCGGTCTCCAATCGTGATGACGAAGTGGACATCGACGAGGTCGTCATTCCCGGCGAAGAAGCGCAGCCCGACTGGGCCTTCGTCATGGAGGTCGTCTATGAATTGCGCCAGAAGCTTGAAGGCATCGGCCCGGTCAATCTCGACGCCATCCAGGAGTTCGAAGAACTCGAAGAACGCCACAACTTCCTCGACACCCAGCACAACGACCTCGTCAAATCCAAGGACGAACTGCTGCAGGTCATCGCCAAGATCAACGAGACCACGAAGATCATGTTTGTGGAAACGTTCACGGCGGTGCGCGGCTACTTTAACAACAACTTCCGCGAGCTCTTCGGCCCTGCCGCCAAAGCCGACCTCATGCTGGTGGATGAAAACGATCCGCTGGAAACCGGCATCGAAATCATCGCCAAGCCCCCCGGCAAAAAGCTGCAGACCATCAGCCTCCTTTCCGGTGGCGAGCGCAGCATGACCGCCGTGGCGCTGCTCTTCTCCATCTACCAGGTGAAGCCCAGCCCCTTCTGCGTGCTGGATGAGCTGGACGCCCCGCTGGATGAAACCAACATCGGTCGCTTCCTCAAGATGCTGGACGCCTTCATCGACAACTCCCAGTTCATCATCGTCACGCACAACAAGCGCACGATGAGCCGCGCGGATGTGATCTACGGCGTCACCATGCAGGAGTTCGGCGTCAGCAAGCCCGTCGGCGTCCGCATGACCACCGAAGACACCCGCACCATGGACAAGACCGTCCAGGAACTCGCCCTCGAAGCCCCGAACCAGCCCAACCGCAGGAAGAAGGGCGAGGCCGAAGATGGCTCCGATGCCGAAGCCTCTCCCGACGACGAGCCATCCGACACCGTGCTAGTTCACGAAGACCTCGATGAAGAGCAGGCCCGCCTGACCGCCATCGAAGAGCTGGAGGAACAGTCGCCAGCGGTGTTGGTGTAGGGGGAGCCGAGCCGTCAAGAGGTCAAGCAGTCAAGGCGTTCCGCAGTAGCGAAATCGTCCTCGTCCTCGTCCTCGTCCTCGTCCTCGTCCTCGTCCTCGATCCTGCCGC
>NZ_JAQSEA010000303.1:0-6924 GCF_029946185.1 Prosthecobacter sp. | reverse complement strand
TCGTCCTCGTCCTCGTCCTCGTCCTCGTCCTCGTCCTCGTCCTCGATCCTGCCGCTCCGCAGAAGCTGAACACAGCGATCGTCCAAATTCCTCGTCAGGATATAACAGCCCCGCAGAGAAAAGCGCTCATGCACGCTTTGAACCGCGTAGCGGTGGAACAACCGTAGCCGGGGGTGCCAACCCACGGTCCGCGCATGAACGGAGATTTCTATTTCGTGGAACCGCGTAGCGGTGACACAAACCTCCATGCCACCCATCACCTGATTCCAGTGAGCCCAACACGGCGAGCCGTGAACCAGACTCGAAACGCAACGGCAGGATCGAGTTCAAGCAGGAGGACGAGGACAATTCCTTGACCTCTTGACGCCTTGACCTTTGACAGGTCTTTTCCTCCAATGACCTTCACCCTCGAGTCCTTCCACTTCCACGTGCTGCCCATGCACACGCGATTCCCGTTCAAGTACGGCATCGCCAGCATGAACGCGCTTCCTCACCTCTTCGTCACCGCGAATCTGGTCGTGGATGGCAAGGCCGTGAGCGGACTCGCCAGTGAAGGCCTGCCGCCCAAGTGGTTCACCAAGAACCCGGACACGCCCTTCGAACTGGATCTCGCGGAGATGATCGCCGTCATTCAAAATGCCTCACGCATCGCCCGTCTCGCCGCTGAAAAACCCACCGGCTTCTTCGCGTGGTGGCAGAACCTCTACGCCGAACAAAGCAACTGGGCCAAGGTCAAAGAGGTGCCCTCTCTTCTCGCCAATCTCGGCGTGAGCCTCATCGAGCGCGCCGTGCTCGACGGTCTGTGCAAAGCCCTCGGCCAGCCTCTGCACGCCGTCCTGCGCACCGACGTACTCGGCATCGACCTCGGGGCCGTGCGTGAAGAACTGCGCGGCATGCGCGTGACCGATGCCATCGCCCCCACACCTCTCTCCCACATTCACGTACGCCACACCGTCGGCCTCGGCGATCCCCTCACCGCTGCCGATGGCAGCTTGGACGACGGCCTGCCCTACACACTGGAAGAAAACATCCGCGCCTACGGCCTGCGCTACTTCAAAATCAAAGTCTGCGGCAAACCCGAGACCGACCTGCCACGCCTGCGCGAGATCACCCGCATCATCACCGCGAACTGCCCCTCCGGCTTCCACGCCACGCTGGATGGCAACGAGCAGTTTTACGACCTCGCCTCCTTCCGCGAATTCTACGCCACACTCAGCGCCGATGCCGCACTGGCACCTCTCTTCCAAAACCTGCTCTTAATTGAGCAGCCGCTGCACCGCTCACAAGCTCTCAACGATGACGTGGGCACAACCCTGCGCTCATGGACCGAAGGCCCCGGCATGATCATTGATGAAAGCGACGGCTCCCTCGCCGATCTCCCACGCGCCCTCGATCTCGGCTATCGCGGCACCAGCCACAAGAACTGCAAAGGCATCGTCAAAGGCCTCGCCAACGCCGCCCTGCTCAAGAAGCGCGCCGCCAGCATTCCCGGTGGCCCCATCCTCAGCGGCGAAGACCTCGCCAACGTCGGTCCCGTGTCCCTTCTGCAGGACCTCAGCGTCATGGCCCTGCTCGGCGTCACCCACGTCGAGCGCAACGGCCACCATTACTTCCGCGGCCTCAGCATGCACTCATCCGCCACACAGGACGCCGCAATCGTCACTCATGCCGGATTGTATCAACGCCATGCACAGGGTTTCGCGACACTACGGATTGAGAACGGCACGCTCGATCTGCAGAGCGTGAACGACGCGCCCTTCGGCTGTGGCATCGCGCTGGATGTGTCGCAGTTCGAGCCCCTGAACGCCTGGATCAAGCGCGGTGGGATGGGGGAGTTGTGACAGAATGCGTATTGACGGAATCACGGAATCCAGCAAGATTCCTTGCATGACTTATTCTTCTACTTTGACCTCAAAAAATCAGACGACCTTGCCCAAGGCAATTGCCGCCCTTCTGGGAGCCAAGTCCTCATCGATTCTGGCTTATGAAGTACTGGAAGGAGGAAAAGTTCTGCTCACAGCCAAGTCCGCGACGTTCAAGGATATTGCCGACACTTTTCCAAAGAAAAGACCGGCCAAGCCCGTCAGCGTCGAGGATATGAAAAATGCGGTACTGCTAGGTGCCTCCAAACGCTTCAAGAAGTCAGTGAAATGACAGGCTTGGACACCAACGTGCTTGTACGTTACCTCGCGCAAGATGACGAAGCCCAATTGCGGGCTGTGCTAACTCTGCTTCTAAAAAAGGGGGCGACGTTCTTTGTTCCCGATCTGGTATTGATTGAGGCAGACTGGGTGCTTACCACCGTCTATCAGTGGACTGCTGAGGAAATCGCCGAGGCATTTGGCCGACTGCTGAGCGTCCACAATCTGCTCTTCGAGAATGAGGGAAGGATTCGCGCTGCCTTGCGCGCTCTTCGCCAAGGCGCAGATTTGTCAGATGAGCTCATCGTCGATCGTTGTCGCGAGATGGGATGTAAGACAGTGGCAACTTTTGACAAAGGAATTATAAAACGACATCCCGGATTTGCAGTGATTCCAAAGTAGTTTGCGCAGAGTCCCCTTTAGGAGGCATCTAATGCATGATGCTCAAGGGTGATGTTTTATGACTCCGCAACAGGTTCTGCCAGAACCGGGGCAACGCGTTGCGGTGCCACTGCAAACACAAACCGATGAATCCCCGTCAGATCCGCCGCAGTGCTGGCATTCAAATACCCAAGCTCGGCGCAACGTGCCGCAACCGGCGCTCCCTGATCATGCCCCACTTCGAGGGCGATGAGCGCCCCCGAATTCAAATGCGGCAGCGCATCGTTCAGAAAGCGCTCCACGATGCGGAGGCCATCGGGGCCGCCGTCGAGCGCGAGAACGGGATCGCGCTTCACTTCGACGCTCAGGGTCGGAATTTCGGCGCTGGGGATGTAGGGAAGATTGGCGACGATGACGTCGAAGCTGCCGGTGATTTTTTCGAAGAGGTCGCTGCGCAGGAGTTTGACGTTGGCGCTGAGGCGCGAGGCATTGAGGCGGGCAAGGTCGAGGGCGTCTTCGCTGATGTCTGCCAGCACCACTTCACTCAGCGGCCAGGCTTTCGCGAGACTGAGGCCGATGCAGCCGGAGCCGGTGGCCATGTCGAGCGCACGCGCAGGTGCGGTGGCACACCTTTTGAGCACGAGTTCAACGAGCGTCTCCGTTTCAGGGCGGGGAATGAGTGCGCGGTGGTCGCTTACAAACTCATGGCCGCAAAACTCCACGCTGCCGAGCAAATGCTGCAGCGGCTCGCCTTCTCCACGGCGTTTCAGCAGCTCGCGCAGGTTCACGAGATCAGCCTCAGGCACCGTCTCGTTGAAGCGCAGGTAGAGATCAAGCCGCCGACACCCCAAGACGTGAGCGAGCAGGTGCTCCATGTTCAGCCGGGCTTCGTCGATCTTGCGTTTCTCCAGGTAGGCGGTGCCAGAGCTGACGATTTCGAGAATGAGCTTCATGGAGTGTGAAATGACGAGTGCCTAAAAACAGTGTTCACTCATTCGGGACGCTCACGCTTGGATCAAGCCGGATTCCGTGATGATTTGATGGATGTGCTCATCGTGAAACTCGACGGTGATGTGGTCGACGAGCTGCACATCAAACGCGACGGCGATGCGTTCGGCGCGGCACTGGGGATGACCGAGCAGGCGGTCATAGTAGCCACCGCCACGACCGAGTCGCTTCCCATCGTGCGTGAAGGCAAGACCAGGAACGAGGATGATGTCGAGCGCAGCGACGTCGATGGCCGGGCAGTGCGAGTTCGGCTCCCAGACGTTCATCTGGCCACGATGCAGATCATCCATGGAGCGCACCTGCCTTGCTTGAAGTGCCTGGTGCTCGATTTGGAAGAAGCAGGTGCTCACTCCCTGCGCATGCAGGGCAGGCAGCAGATGCGTGACAAGATCAGGTTCGTTTTTCAGGCCGCCAAAGAGGGCGACGGTGACTCCTGCAGGCCAAGTGGCGGAGAGGCGCTTGAGGTGGGCAGCGATGAGGACACTGGCGGCATGGCGCGTGGACTCCTCCATACCCCGCAGGCGTTCGCGCATGAACATGCGCAGCGTGGGTTTGTCGTGCATGACGTTCGATGGGATGAGAGAACGCGCGGGACGGATCGAAAGCGCTGGCCGACAGACAGGAGTGTCCGTCGTACTTTAGAGCAGCTCGGGTTTTTGCAGCAGTTCGGCCACACGCTTGAGCAGGCGTCCGGCGCCACCGCCATCAAGCACGCGGTGGTCAAAGCTGAGGGTCAGTTCGGCTTCGGTGACAGGGATGAACATATTCACTTCTTCACTCCAATGCGGCACTTTGCTGCCAGCACCGAGACCGAGAACCAGATTCTGCTCGGGCAGTGGGATGGGTGTGGCCCAGACGATGCCGAAGGTGCCGAAGTTGGTGACGGTAGCGATGCCGGGGCGTTTGACGTCGTTCGGCAGGCGGCGCGCACGGGCCTGCTCGACGAGCTTGTTGTACGTGGGCACCAGTTTGACGAGCGGGGTCTTCTCCACTTCACGCAGGGTGGGTACCATGACGCCGTCATCGACTTCCACAGCGAAGCCGATGTCGATGGCGAGCGGATGCACGATGCGATTGCCCACCAAGCGTCCGGCAAAGGCGGTGTTCTCGGCCAACGCCAAAGCGAGGGCGCGAATGACGTACAACGCAGGGCCGGGCTTGGGATCGGTCTTTTTGCGATGCGCGAGCATGGCATCCAGCATTATGGGACTGCCCACGGTGGCAAGGGGGCGCGTCCAACTGCGGCGCATGGAATCCGCCACGGCGATGCGCATGGGCGAGGCGGGCGTCATGCGGTGCTGCTCCAGCGCACGCAGGAAGGCCTCGAAGTCTTCGACGGTGACACGACCACCGGCACCTGTGCCGGGCACCCCCGCAAGGTCGGAGGCGTTCAGGCCCAGCTCCAGCATGCGGGCACGCATGCGCGGAGAGATATAACTCGCTCCCGTAGCTCCGGCAGGCACGGGCAGACCGCCGACCACGGGCTCGACGGTAGGCTGGCGCGTGGAGATGACGTCGTTGTCGCTGATCTTGAAGTGCAGGTTTTCCACTTCTTCGGAGCCTGCACGGGTTGCGCTCGGAGTGGAGGTCGAAGGCTTGGGCTCATCCACAAGTCCAATCGACTGGGCGTTTTCCAGCGTGATCTCAAAAGCGGCGAGTGTGGAGCCGACGGCGTAGCTGGTCTTCTCTGTGGCCACGATCTGCCCAATGGTGCCAGTACAGGGTGCGGTGACGGCCATGGTGGCCTTGTTTGTCTCGACTTCAAAGAGGTCACAGCCTGCTTCGACCACACGACCGGGCTCGACCAAAATACGGATGATGGTGGCTTCGGCGATGGATTCGCCAAGCTGCGGCATCAAGATGGGAATGGTACGCATGACTGGATGCTGAAAACGGGATGCAGATTTTAATTACGCAGCAGACGGCGGAGCGCAGCGGCGATGGTGGAGGTGGTGGGGCGATGCGACTTCCAGAGATTCGGGTGGTACGGGATCGGCGTGTCCTTGGAGTTCAGCCGCATCGGTGGTGCATCCAGCAGATGGAAGCCATCCGTGGTGACGCGGGCGATGATTTCCGCCGTGACCCCACCCCAGGGGAAGGCCTCGCCGAGGGCGAGCAGACGCCCCGTCCGCGCCACGGAGGCGAGAATGGTGTCTGTATCCATGGGCTTCACGGAGCGAAGATCGACGACTTCGATTTGATAACCGTCGAGCTGGAGCTCTTCAGCAGCACGCAGGGCCTCATGCACCATGGCGCTATAAGTAACGATGGTGGCATGGCGGCCCGGACGGGCGATGCGCGCCTTGCCGATGGGCAGCTCGCGGTCGCCGATCTGGTCGGCCTTGAGATGGTAATAGAGGAACTTGTGCTCGCAGAAGATGACGGGGTCGTTCAGCTTCACGCTGTCCAGCAGCATCCAGTAGGCATCCTCCACCGTGGCGGGGGTCACAATGACCAGACCGGGATAGTGCGCGTAGAGGGCCTCCATCGACTGGCTGTGAAACGGACCGCTGCCAGCCGTGCCGCCGGAGGGCAGGCGGATGGTGATGGGACAGGGCACATTGGTGCGCCAGTAGAGTGTAGCCGCCTGATTGACGATCTGATTGAACCCGATGGAGGAGAAGTCAGCGAACTGCATCTCAATGATGGGCCTCGCGCCTTCGATCGCCGCGCCGATGGCCATGCCCACCATCGCGTCTTCGCTGATGGGGGCGTCAAAAACGCGGTTGGGGAACTCCTTGCTGAGGTTCTTCGTGGCTTTGAATGCACCGCCAAAGGTGGCGATGTCCTGCCCATAGAGGAAGACAGAAGGATCTTCGCGCAGGGCTTCATACTGGGCTTCCCGAATGGCTTCGAGATAAGTGATGCTCATGCTTCGTGCTGTCCCTCCACAAGCTCGGCACAGGACAGGGCCTGCCAATTTTCCTTGAAGGGATCAGGTGCGGGTTCTTTGGACACTTTGGAAACGGTTTGATCGACGTTGCGGCGAACCTCTTCATTGAGCTCGCGCAGATCGGCGGAGGACAGCCAGCCGTGGTCACGGGCGTAATCTTCGGCCACTTGCAGACAATCCCGTGCCGAAGGTTCCTGGCGGGCTTTGTCGGGAATGTAGGAGGCGTCATCGTGCTCGCCGTGCCCAGCCAGGCGCAGCAGCGTACCGACGATCATCTGCGGACCACTGCCAGCGCGCGCTTTGGCGGCCGCCGCACGAAATGCCTTGAGACAGGAAGCGAGATCGGTGGCGTCCACCGTCATGCCATCGACGCCGTAGCCCGCCGCACGGTCCACCAGATTTTCACAGGCATACTGGCGGGTGTTCGGCGTGGAGTAGGCGAATTGATTATTCGCGATGCTGACGATGATGGGCAGCTTTTCCACCGCCGCCATGTTCAGG
>NZ_JAQSEA010000302.1 GCF_029946185.1 Prosthecobacter sp. | reverse complement strand
TGCGAGCCATCACACCTCCCACGCGGACGACCTGCTGCGGACTCAAGTCCGCGCTTCGTGACTCTTTTCCACCTTCGTGGGTGAACCGACACCCAGCCCTTAATCAAGTGCCAGGGCTCCAAAGGACTACCGCGAGCCCGCCGCAGTCACGCTGCCATGCGGGCCGGTGGTGGCGACTGACGGGGGGTGAACTGCTTGCTGAAGCAGTGCTTGCCCGCCAGCACCTGGCGCACGGCGTCTATCTTCGTGGCGGTGCTGCTGCTGCGCAAAACACAGCCGTGGGCTCCTGCCCGCAAGACGCGGCTGGCCTCAAGCTCCTGATCTTGGCTGGAGACAATGAGAAACTTCAGGTCTGCATGCAGCACCAGGAGATCCTTCACGAGTTGAAGAATGCGGTGGCCGGGCAGGCTCAGACTGACCAGCACAAGATCGGGCTTCTGCCCTGTCACTGCGGCGAAGGAGCAGGAGGCGCAGGTGACGGCTGCCGCAAGGGTGAGATCTGGGTGGGCTTCCAGCGCAGCGCAAAAGTCTGCGGAACTGGCTGGATCATGATCCACGATGACGATTCGAGCAGGCGTTTTCATTTCAAGCGGCGACGGGGTTAGTAAACGCTCGAAACTCACGATTCTGACATCGGCAGGCCATCAAAGAATTGGAACAAAACTTTCGCTTTGGGCTTCGACTGGACGGGTTCCTTGGGTTCCGTGGCCATCTGCGGGCTTTGGTTCTCTTCGCTGAAGAGATGCGAAAGAGCACCACACCGCCATCGAGAACCTGGTGGATGGCACCCCGCAGCGCTGGAACCAAGCAGCGCAGTGGAGGCGGAAAGGTCACGGCCGCACTCGATTTGTCCTCCCATGCATCCACGGACACCGATTGACTGAACAGCGGAGAAGCGGCCATCACATGAAGTCATGCTGGTTGCTGTCATGACGGTGCGGCGGATTTGAAGGCAGGGTTTTCATGGCCTCAGACAAGTTGAATCCGAGGGGTATCCTTCTCAATCACCCCAGCAGGCTATTTCCACGGGTGGCAGGGCAGGAGGGGCCTGCGCAGAGGAGCTGCAAAAAGTGCTGTATCCTGCGTTAAATGAGTGCCGTGGGTTAGAAAACGTATTCGTCAGACGTTTGCCCTTTCCCTTTGACCGCAACCCCGGTCAGAGCCAAAGAATCCCCCCCTTTGATGTTAGAGAAAAAAATCAGTCTAGAGTACACGCACCGAATCTTGTTCACGAGAGAAGTTTTCGCGCCTCGGAACCACACCATTCGTGATCTTCTTCACCTCGACCAGCCGCACAAGCTCCCGCGCGTGCTCGTGTTTGTGGATGAAGCCGTCGCCACGGCCAATCGTGATCTGATTGACGACATCATGGCTTACGGCCAGGTGCATGCGGACACCTTCACCATGGTGGACGACCCCATCGTCATCCCCGGTGGCGAGCCCTGCAAAAACGACTTTCGCCTCGTGGAATGCTGCTGGGACGCCATCAATGAAGCCGGGCTGGACCGGCACAGCTACGTCTTCGTCATCGGCGGTGGCGCCGCGCTGGACCTCGTCTGCTTTGCCGCCTCCACGGCGCATCGCGGCATCCGCCACGTACGCTTTCCCACCACCACCCTCAGCCAGGGAGACGGCGGCGTGGGCGTGAAGAACGGCGTGAACTACTTCGGCAAAAAGAACTGGGTCGGCAGCTTCGCCGTACCGTTTGCCGTCGTGAACGACTTCGCCTTCCTCGAACTGCTGCCCGCACGCGGACGCCGCAATGGCATCATCGAGGCCATCAAAGTCGCGCTCATTCGTGACCGCGCATTCTTTGAGCAGATCGAAGCCATGGCCGGAGATCTCGCCGCCTTGAAGCAGGAAGCGCTGGAGCAAGTCATCCAGCGCAGCGCCGAGCTGCACGTGGAGCACATCGCCACCGGAGGCGATCCCTTTGAACTCGGCTCCGCCCGTCCGCTGGACTTCGGCCACTGGGCCGCGCACAAGCTCGAGCAGATTTCCAAATTCACCGTCGCCCATGGCGAAGCCGTGGCCATCGGCATGGCCGTGGACCTCGTCTATTCCCGCATGCAGGGCATCCTGGATGAAGCCACCTGCGAGCGCGTGCTGAAGCTCATCGAAAGCATCGGCTTCGCCACCACCTCCCCGCATCTGATGACCACCGGCCGCAGCGGCGAGCCCGCCATCCTCGAAGGCCTGGAAGAATTCCGCGAACACCTCGGCGGCGAACTCACCGTGACCCTCGTCCCCGAGATCGGCACGAAAGTGGAAGTGCATGAGATGAACCGCGTGAAGATTTTGAACGCCGTGGTGGAGCTGCAGAAGCGCGCAGCGGCGGCTGTTGAGGAGGAGTAGGGGAAGGGGAGCTTGATTCTTTTTCTGATCGCAGCAAGACTGCTGCATGGCCCACATCAAGCAAATCAGTCTGACCAACCTCCGCTCGTTCGGAAAGGCAGAGTGTCGCCTGAGTCCCTTCACGCTGGTAGTAGGGGCCAATAACTCCGGCAAAACCAATTTCCTCCGGGCGTTTGCCGATTACGCGGCTGCATCCGCGCTTGATACAGCACCACCTCCGCATCGCAACTCGCCGGATCAAAAAGCCCTGGTGGAACTGGTCACAGCGGATGGAACGCCCCCAGACATTCGCCATCCTCTGCCGGTTTACCGGTTCGATCCCGACGCCATCGGCAAACCGGAGGCCGCAGCCCAAAGCGTTCCGTTCGTGCGTGAAAATGGCGAGGGTGTCACCCAGGTGATTGAGCGCCTCCGCGAAGAAGACTCCCCCGCCTTTGCGGCCATTCAGTCTCAGTTTTGTTCAGCCATCAGTGAAATAGAGTCGATCTCCCTCACGACCCTGCCGACTGGGGGAAAGAAGATGATCATGCTGCAGGAACGCGGCCTCACTGAGAAAACCCCGCTCAGCGATGTTTCAGAAGGCACGCGTCTGGTGCTCGCCCTGCTCACCGCGCTTCATCAAAAAGCACCGCCGCCCGTGATCCTCATTGAGGATCTGGACCGCGCACTGCACCCGCGTCTCTATGAGCGGCTCGTTGGCATCATCCACCGTATTGTGCGTGACACAGGCGTGCAAATCATCGCCACTTCGCACAATCCCTATCTCATCGACTACTTCCAGGATCAGCCCGAGGCCGTCGTTCTGGTGGAGAAGAAGGACGGTATGAGCACGCTGGCCAATCTCGATGACCGGCTCAAAGCCATCGACTGGGATTCTCCCACCGTCGAAGAGATGCCACTGGGCCAGATGTGGTTCTCCGGCCTTGTGGGCGGCGTACCCACACTCCAGCGCAAACCTGCCGCCTAATCCACTTACGCCATGCCCTTCATCTACATCGTGGCTGAAAGCGAGGGTGATGCCCTCTTTTACCTCACCTGCGCCGAGCGCGTTCATGGCACGGCGTTCGAATACAAGTTTATTGATAGCCGCCTAGGCACCGGCATTGCCAAGGCGCGCAAAATGATGCGCCACATGTTTGCAGCCATTCGCAATTCAGGTGGAGGTGGGCCAGGGATCTTCTGGATTGCCGCGCTCGACAACGACCGCGCTCCTCAGCATCCCGATGGTGCCCGTCCTTTCGGCACCCTCTCCGCCTCTGATCAGCGCAAAACCAACCGCCACGCAGAACTTCTGGCAGAAGCATCGAGCCACAACGTTTCCCGTCCGGGAGCCATCGCTGTGCCGGTGGAGATGATCGAGAGCTGGGTGCTCCAGGCCTTGTCACCCGGTGCGCGGTTGGATCTTCCCGCCTTTGCCGAACAAGAAGCGGCGCTCGCCATTCATTACTACCGCCTCAACCATCGCTCATCTCCGCCACCCCAGTTGAAGGATCTGGCCGATGCAGCGATGCGGAAACGCGGGTGCTCCGACTGGTATGAGTTCCTCATCGAAGTCGCCAGCCAGCTCGATGCAGAGACTCTGGCTCAGCAATCACGCAGCTTCGCTTTGTTTCTCGATGATTTGAAACGGTGGAAGCTCACCTGAGCCCGCGTTCTCTTTCGCTGGAGCGGTGCTCCCCCGCGTGCTGCTGCTTCAGCTTGGTCAAAACACGCATCAAGCCTTCGGATACGTCATGCCAGCCCAGCGATTGCGGGCGGTGATCCTTGATCGGTTTGCCGTCCTTCGGCAGGGCGATGAGATGATTCAGGCGCTCGCAGGCTTTCCACTGACAGCGATGCAGGATCACCGGCACCACTTCCGCAGTGCCCTGTTTGCGACGCTCCATGGCCCGGGTAATCTCCACGCGGTTGATGTAGTCGGACGTCAGCGAGTGATCACTCACCAGCAGCACGAAGACATCCATTTCCTCCAGTTGATCCTTGATGCCACGATTCCACTCCTCACCAGCGGTGAGATCGCGGTCCACCCAGAACTCCACCAGACCAGCGGTTTGCAGCACCTTGAGCTTGAGCACTAGCTGGTCCTTCGCAGCGTCATCCTTGTGCGAGTAGCTGATGAACACGCGCGGCTTCCACACATCGGTGCGAGCGTCCGGCGCAGTCAGGCGGTTGTTCTCCTCTGTCGGACTAATCTCCACTGGCCCCTGCGGCGTGAGCATGTCCATTTTGAGAGTGCCTTTCTTCTCCGCCTTCTCCAGTCCCGTCACCGGCAGCCACACTTCGGGGGCGCGTTGCAGTTGCAGTTCTTCCAAGGGATCAAGGCCGCGAATCTCTGCATTCAATGAGCGCATCTCCGTCTGGATCGTCCCCGCGAGTTGCTGGCGATCCGGCTCCGGGCCGAGGATCGTGGCGGTGATGCGGCGGTCCGTCACATCTGCCCGCACCACGGCGCGCGCCATGCCCAGTTCCAGCAGCGTGCCGTTCAGCCAGCGCGACAGCCCTTCGCTCAAAGTGTGCGTGCGGGTGATGAAGCGTGGCACCAGTCCCTCCGGCAGCGCGGAGTAAGTCCAACGCAGGCGCGTGGCCTCGCCCTGCCATTCCGGTTCCAGCACAGGCTGGGAATCCGCCAGCGCCTGCGGCACCAGCCAGAGCTGCTCGTCCTCCTTCAGCGGAAAGACCAGGTCATACTTCTGCATCAGGCGGATGAGGAACATCACTTGGCGTGGATCATCTTTTGGAAACTTGCGGCATGCCGCGTCAAGAGACAGCTCGGCGCGCTCATTTGGTGTCTGGCGCAGCAGGAGATAGATGCCATCCGCGACCCAGTGTGGATTCAGCACCGTCGTGTCCCGCAGGCGTTCATCATCGCCGTAGTTCAGCGCCAGTCCCAGACGGTGCAAATTGCGCGCTATGATCCGCTGCCGGTCTTTGTCCGTCACACCGGCGGAGATGCAGACCTCTTCAAAGACGGAATAGTCCAGATAGTTCGTCTGCTGCTCCTTCCAGTGCTTTTGTAGCGTCTCCTTCACCTGGAAATAATCCGCGCCGGTTTTCTCGCGCACGCCGGTATCGCTGCCGATGATCTCCGCCAGCTTCGTCTTCAGTTCCGCAATACCCTGACCGGTCTCGCAGTCCGTCTCCATGAAATCAACAATGAAGGGGTACTTCTCCCGTAGCGCCTCGCGGTCCAGGCGCACCGGGGCCGTGGCCCATTTGTTCAGGGCCACGAGCACCTTGGAAGTCACGTCGTCCTCATCGCGGCCAAAGGCGTGGATCAGCCGCAGCCAGTACTCCGCATCCTCCCGTTGGCTGTCCTCCCGCGCAGTCAGCACCAGTACATACACGCTGCGTGCGCTGAGGAAGAACTGATGCGTCGCATGTGCGATCACCTGCCCGGCGAAATCCCACACATGCACCGTTACCGCATCTCCCCCCGGGCAGGGCAGCCGCCAGTCCTGCAGCGCAATGCCCGTGGTGGACTCCTGCCGCTTGTCAAAGGTGTTGCGCATCAGCCGCTCTACCAAGCTCGTCTTCCCAGCCCCACCACGTCCTACGAGCATCATTTTGACTTCATTGAGCGGGCGGGCGGTGGCTGTATGTTGAGAAAAATAGTAATCCAGAATTTCCTTTGGTGAAGCAGGCTTTCCTTTATTATTGCGGACCTCTTCCCATGTATGACCAAGCAAGCCGAGCGGCAGGCCTAAACGTTCATTCTGATGCAAATACAAAACCGCAAGCGTGTTGATCCGGCGAATTTCCGTCGGCAGGCTGCTGAGCTGGTTATACTCGAGGCGAAGCTCCTTCAACGCAGCTAGCTTGCCGATTTCCGCCGGCAGGCTGCTGAGCTGGTTTCTGTCGAGGTAAAGACCCTCCAGCGAGTCCAACAAGCCAACCTCCGGCAATAGATTTGCGAATTGATTGGTGCCTATGCCGAGCCGCTTCAGCTTAGAGAGCTTGCCAATCTCTGGGGGCAGGCTGGTGAGCTGGTTTTTGTGGAGAAAAAGTACATTTAGTCTCCTAAGATTGCCGATCTCTGGTGGCAGATTGATGAGCCGGTTGTTGAACAGTTCTAGTTGTTCTAGTGCGGTGAGCTGGCCAATCTGTGACGGCAGCGTGCTGAGCTGGTTGTTATTGAGGTAAAGCAGCGTGAGCGCATTGAGCTGGCAGATTTCCGGTGGCAGTGTGCTGAGCTGGTTGAAGGAGAGGTAAAGATGCGTGAGCGCGCTGAGTTGACCGATCTCCGGCGGCAATGTGCTGAGCTGGTTGTCTGAGAGGTGAAGATGTGTGAGCGCGGTAAGTCGACAGATCCCCGGCGGCAGGGTCCTGAGCTTGTTCGTGTAGAGGTAAAGATGCGTGAGCGCGCTGAGTTGACCGATCTCCGGCGGCAATGTGCTAAGCTGGTTGTTGTGGAATTGAAGATTTGTGAGCGCGCTGAGCTCGCCGATCTCCGGCGGCAATGTGCTGAGTTGGTTGTTGTGGAGGTGAAGATTCTTGAGGGCACTGAGCTCGCCGATCTCCGGAGGCAGCGTGCTGAGCTGGTTGTTGTTGAGGTGAAGATCTGTGAGCGCGCTGAGCTGGCCGATCTCCGACGGCAGGGTCCTGAGTTGGTTGTTGTCGAGGTTAAGCCACCTGAGCTTGGTGAGTTGGCCGATCTCTGGCGGCACCATGGTCAAGCCGAGGTCGCTTAGATCCAGGAATATAGCCTCCTCTCCCTTCCGCTGGCATTCCTCAATCCTCTTCAGTGCCTCATCATAGGCTTTCTGCTCTTCAGGTGTCATGGACGGCGTCGGCATGGCGCAAGGTGAAGGGGGCAGGCCGGATGTCGAGTCTGGAGAAGGTGGAAGGGCGGAGGGGCTGGGGTGCGTGGCCGTTGCCACATCCTGCCATGAGCGGCTGCACCGGCCAGCGGGGAAGCTGCGGCTGCGGTTTCACCTTCGCCTTTCCCAAACAACTCCTCCGCTGCCCATGAACTGACACAACCGGTCTTTGTCAGTTGTGTCAGTTGTGTCAGTGCCTTTTAAAAGGGGGAGTGTTTTTTCTCATGATGGATGGGTGGCTAGGTAGGGGATGATGAGGCTCCGCATGCCATTCCACGTTGCTGACGCCTGCCATCCTATGCGGGCTGGAGCCGGAGTGTGGGCCAGGGTGGAATCATTGCTTGGCAAACACTCTCCTGTTTGGCAGCCAGGGGACGGATGGATCTTGGAGGGCGGGGACCCAAGCAGGTCCCTTGGTTGGCAGATGGTGGGTGGCCCTACCCAAGGATGAACTCGGTTTCGAGTGAGAGGGCATGCGCTGAGGATAAACCTCTTTGATGACATCCTTTCGTACGTTGCCGCAGAGAAGCGCTCTCTGGTCGTAGGTTGGGTGTGTTTGGCGTCCAGAGCGTTTATGCTCCACGGTACGCTTCGCCAAACCGCCCGACTCTGGGGACGTTCGCAGGCCAGTGTGTTTGCCCTACGCTGAGGGACGGGCGGGCTGTCGCCACACCCATCCTACGATGGGCGCGTACGTTGGGTGTGTTTGGCGTCGAAGACATGGCAATGCCTCAGCGCACACTCCGCCAAACCGCCCGACTCTGGGGGCGCTCGCAGGCTGTGGTGTTTGCCGTACGCTCGCAGACGGGCGGGCTGTCGCCACACCCATCGTACGATGGGCGCGTACGTTGGGTGTGTTTGGCGAGTGGTGCTTTCCGATGCTTCACCGCACACTCCGCCAAACCGCCCGACTTCGAGGGCATTCGTACGCCATGGAGCCTGCTGTACGCTGCTGGACGGGCCCATTCTTCGCACTACGTGCTTCGAAGGACACGCGGGCTGTCGCCACACCCATCCTACTGCCCACCGCACGGACCCCTTCAAAAACATCTCCCCCTTTTTAAACTCACTGACAGAACTGACACAACTGACAATACCAGGTTCTGTCAGTTTTGTCAGTTCATCCGGGGGCGTTGGCGGCTTGTTTCGCGAGGGGATTGAGATGGTAGGATGTGGTAGTACGACCGCCTTGAAAACCCGAAGGGTGCCCGGTGGCGATGAGCCAGCGGTGCTCGACGAGCAGATCGCAGGCGCTGTCCACATCGTCCTGACTTGCGAGGCCGGCCCAGCACTTCCGCCGAACATCCCGCGCCTTAAACTCACTCGGCAGCCCCGCAGACCCATCGCACAGTTTCTTGAGCAGGGTGTGCACGGCGGTGCTCTCTGCCACGGTGCCGGAGGCGAAGACGCGGGCGGCGTGGCTTTCCAGGTAGCGGGCCCAGGAGAGGGCGCGCTGCAGGGCGGTGAGGCTGACGTCGCTGAGGGGCTCATAGATCACCTCCGCCACGTGGATGAGGAGGGCGAGCGCGGGCACCAGCTTGCGGTATTTGCCAAGGTGCGCCTCCATGGCGGGGGCGAGCGTGCCGCTGCGCAGGCGGTGCTCCAGCGCGTGCCGCCAGTGGCCGAAGTGCTCCTGCGCATCGGGTGCAAAGCGGAAGGTGGGCATGCCATCGCGCCCGGGCTTCACACCTTTTTGGGTGAGGGTTGCGGTGGTGATGTTTTCGAAGGCGTGAAACACATCCGTGGCCTCCCACTCGGCTTCGGCGTCCAGCGGGCGGTCGATGTCTTCCCAGTGCTTGCTGACGTCCGGCCATACCATGAGCGAGAAGCGCTGCAGGAAGCCATCCGCGCCTGCGGTGTGGCCATTGGCGGCACGCACATGACTGGCGATGACGCCGGGCTGGATGCTGCCCAGCAGGCTCAAGGCGCAGAATTCAACGTGTCGCCGACCACGTCCGATGCGGTCAAAGGTGAAGCCTTCCTTGCCACTCCATGCCTGGAGCAAAAAGGCGCGCAGGGACTGGTTGCCATCCTTTTCCAAAAGGGCGAGCAGGCCCGCGAGTTCATCATTGTACAGCAGGGTGCCGGTGGGATTGTCCCGCAGCACTTCGCCCAGGGCCTCGATGCTGGCGTCATTGACGATGAAGCGGCGCAGCGGCGTGGCCTCCCCCTCGGCAGGGCCGATGAGCTGCGCGTAGTCAAAGGGGTCGCCTTTCTTCGCGGCCTTGCGTGCCTCGCACTCCAGCGCGCCACGTTTGATCTTCGCGGCGATCTCCGCCGTCTGGCGCTCCATCTCCTGGCAGTTGTACTCCTTGAAGGCCACGCGTTCCAGGTCCCGCAGCGGGCGCATGGCGGCCTGCATGGCGGGGCTTTTCATCAGCGAAGGACTGCCGATGAGCATGGCCCAGAGGTGGGGGAACTCGGTGTAGCCTTCGTCCTGCGTCTTGGGCTGGATGCAGAAGCGCCGGCCCGCCACGCTGGAGAGCGCAGCCATGGCGGCCACGGCGGGGAACTCCGGCGGGCACTGCATGCGCTCCGCGATGTCGCTGATCCAGCTCTGAAACGGCGCGGGCAGCCAGGCGGTGTCAAAGGGCAGCACGGGCAGCAACGACGCGCCCAGGGGCAGCGGGCGCGGGGCATCCTCTCCGGTGCTGTAAGCGATGCGCTCCATCTTCTTCAATTTCTCGCGCAGCACCGCCGTCATCTCCTGCGGTCCGATGTCCGCCTGCCCGGCCATCTCACTCACGCTGGCGATGAGACGGCGCTCATACGCGTAGGCGATCTGCCGCGCATGCCACTCCGCCATTTCCAGCTTGAAGATGGAGTGCCTGCCGAGCAGCAGCACCATGGTGGAGAGCACCCCCTCCAGCCCACCCTGACGGCGCAGGCGCACCGCCACGCTGTCCGAGCTGATGATTTCCCCACGGTCGTGCATTTCCAGCAGGGTATCCCACAGGCAGCGCCGTTCCGGGTCCACAAACGCGTCCGCATGCGGCAGGATGCGCCGCAGCGCAGGCAGCCACTCCTCATTCCCCTCCAGCAGCACGGCCAGGATCTGCTCCTCGGAGTCTGGCGCAGCCGCCATGGTTCCCGTCATTTCAGAAGGTGCATGCATGGTGGTTCAGGCTTGGAGTTGGGGTTGGGTCAAAGCGGGATGCAAAACAGCAGTGGCGGCTATTTTGTGGTCACTGATGGTATTCAGCGGAACGCCGGAGACGCTTGAAGCGTTCAGGATTGCGGGTGTCGTGGGCTGCACGTGAAAGCGCTGCCGCAGCGTGGCCTCCACCTCCGCCAGGTCATAGCGGACGGACTTGCCGATCCTGTAATGCCCCAGCACGCCGGAGCGGGTGAGTTCGTCAATGCTGCGCACGCAGAGACCGCAGTAGGAAGCGAGTTGTTTGCGGGTGATCTTCCCGGCCGGAAGGCTGGAAGCGGATGCTTGGGGTATCGGTGATGAGTGATTCATGCCGATAATTTAGATTGGGCCGTTTTTTCAGGAGTAAAGCGAAAGTTGCAGGAAGTTGAGTGAGCGTGAGCCAGACCCATCAGAGAACCAGCACCGCCTAGGGTGTGGTAGGATGTGGTGCAGGGTCGCAGGCACTCCGAGGGGACGTACGTTGGGTGTGTTTGGCGTCGAAGACAGGGAAGCGCCTCACCGCACACTCCGCCAAACCGCCCGACTCTGGGGGCGTTCGAAGGCCGGTGTGTTTACCTTACGCTCGCAGACGGGCGG
>NZ_JAQSEA010000301.1 GCF_029946185.1 Prosthecobacter sp. | reverse complement strand
CGTCTGCAGCGTGCCCCGCAGCACCCCTCTGCCGCAGGCTTCCATGGCTGCCATCATACGCTTGACCGTTGCCTCCGAAAACTACCTCAAACTCTCTTAACAGACTGCCATTCATTCAGACTCATGTTCATCTGCTCTGGGTATAAGATCTATTTTCTCTGCTCCCTCTGCCTCTCCGCCCCTTTGCGGCAAAACCGAAAGTTTCCACGGCTTGCAAAGCTCATGAACCAGAGTGCCTCCACCCGCGCCATTCCAGAAATCAGTTTTGGAAAATGCGATACAAATCTCCGGCCATTCCTTTGCCAAAAACCAGCGCCCCCATTCCCGAATGGCCCCCGCCGTTACACTCCGTTCCACCATCTAGCAGCCTTGGTTCAGGTGCTCTGCGGTGCGTTGATGGGTTCCGTACCTCCTCAGCCAGGCGAAGGAGGCGCTTCATGTTTTCGCAATGCGATCATAAAGCCCAGCGGATGGGAAGAGGAAATCCAAGGGCCTGATACTCGGGTAGGGTCCCTTTTTCTTGAATACCTTCCGGTCGGCAGCGTCGAATTCAACAGTGAACAATCCATATGACTATGAAAACAAAACTCATCCTCCTTCTGTCAGCGGTCATTACTCTGGGATCGCTTAGCTCGTGCGTAGCGCCGTATGGCGCTGGCTATGGCTACGGTAATAATTACTACCGCTCAGGGTACGTTGGCTCCGGTCTCTACACCAATTATTACAGCCGGCCCGGCTATGCCTACAGCGGCTATCGTTCGCCTTACCATAACCGTCCCGGCTTCACCGGATACCGCCCAACTGTCGGATATCGCCCCCATGTCGGCGGTTACCGTGGCGGTGGCTTCACGCGCGTCGGTGGGTTTAGCCATCCAGGTGGCTTCCATGGTCATCACCGTTAATCCGCGCACTCGAACTCGCGAACTGCGCCCTGTTTGATGCCCCACTTTGCAGGGCCCGGAACTTGAGCCGGCTCCTGTTTCGAGTTTTGATGCCTGCCTGCATCGCTCCAGTCAACTTATGAAAACAACCTTCCTTGCACTCTTCGCTGCCATCCTGACGATGAGTCCCTTAAGTTCATGCGTGGGTCCCCATGGCCAACCCACGTCTAACAACAGGCACTCCCATCCGCATCAAGGGTACAATCATCACCACCGCAGCGGCAGTCTCGGTGGCTACCGCGGCGGCGGTGCGGGGGGCGGTTTTGGCGGCAACTTTGGCGGCTTTTAATCGGGCCCGCCAGCCCCTCACCTTCCGTTGACTGAGGGGCTCGCAAGCTCACTCCACTTCCTGCTTCGCCAACGTATGGGCGAAGGGGCTGGTGGAGGCGAGATTGTACTGACGGATGGCGGTGGCCCAGAAGGGTGCCATTTCATTGTTAGCGGCGCTCCAGATGCGATAGTGCAGATTGGTGACCGTGTCCGTGTCGTGCATCAGCGCCTTCAATTCCTGCGCATTGAGCGTCTGCGGCCCCTGCGTGATCAGACGGTGACTGATCTCATTGAGGTAGGTGGATGACACCTCAATGGTGCGGCGGCGGCGCAGCAGACTGACGTGCAGACCGTTCACATACGGATCTAGGCAGACCTGCATAAGGCCATAGAACCGCTCCAATTCGGGGGAGAGCTGAATGCGGTCTTTAATTTCCTCCAGATTCTGCTGCATGTTTTTCAACACCGTGGGTGGTTCATGCTCCTCCGGCGTGAGAAACAGGCCCAGCCGCCGTCCGCTGCGCCCGCTGGACACCATGGCCGCGACGAGGATGGAGACGATCAACGAGAACAGAATAGGGCTGATCCAGATGAGAAATTTGAACGAGACAAACCAGCCCAGCACCGCCCAGGCGATGCCCATCAGGGTCACGCTGAGGAAGGTGAAGAGAATCTCGCTCCAGTTCAGGCCGCCGTCGGTCTTCCGGCGCTGGGTGACCCAGCTCACGCTTTTGCCGATGATCGTATAGACCACGAAGCGCGAATGGAAAATCATGAGCACCGGTGCCATGAGCGTGAAGACCACCGTGTCGAGCAGGCTGCTGATAAACGTCAGCAGGCGCAGCTTCAGCGGCTTGAACATCCGGCCCGTGATGACTTCATCCAGCAGGATGACCGTCTTCGGCAGGAAGATGAGCATGGCAGTGACTGCCAGCAGAATGTGCTCGGCCAAAATGGCCTGCGGCTCCTTATGCGGCGTGGGCGTTGCCGCCAGAAAGGTGGCCAGCGCCAGGAAGAGGAACCACAGCAGCGAACTGACGTAGCTCAGGATGCCGTGCAGGAAATTGATCCGGCTCATCGGATGCCAGCCTTTGGCAAACAGCAGCCAGAGGTGCTGCATGTTGCCCTGGCACCAGCGGCGGTCGCGCTTGAGCATGTCCACCAGCGTGGGCGGGCCTTCTTCATAGCTGCCACGCGTGGTGGGCAGCAGCCGCACAGCGTAGCCTGCTTTGCGCATGAGCGCAGCTTCCACGAAGTCATGGCTGAGGATGTGCCCGCCGAAGGGCGCATTCGCAGGCAGCGGCGGCAGCGCGCAGTGCTCAATAAACGGCGCGAGGCGCAGAATGGCATTGTGCCCCCAGAAATTCGCCTCGCCGCACTGCCAGTAGTCCAGCCCCGCCATGAAGGGCGGCCCGTACAGCGCCTGCGCATACTGCATCACGCGGCCCAGCAGCGTGTCGGCGGCAATCTGCTTCGGAAACGTCTGCACGATGCCGATGGCGGGATTTTTCTCCATGATGCGCACCAGATTGGTGAGCAGTGAGCCGGACATGAGGCTGTCCGCATCCAGCACCACCATATAGCGGTAGCGCTTGCCCCAGCGGCGGCAGAAGTCGCTCACGTTGCCGCTCTTGCGGTTGATCTGCTTGCGGCGGCGGCGGTAAAAGATGCGGCCAAAGGCCTTGAGCTGGCGGCAGAGCTCCAGCCACGCTGTTTCCTCCTCGATCCACTGGCTCGCTTTGTCCGAGTCGCTCAGGATGAAAAAGTCAAAGTTGGCCGCCTGCCCCGTGGCCTCCAGCGACAGGTAGATGGAGCGCAGCCCCTCATACACCCGCGTCACGTCTTCATTGAACACCGGCATGATGATCGCCGTGCTGGCCGTGATCGGCTGCTCGTAATCGTCTGCATTGAGCGAGAGCCACAGGCTGAGTGAGTCCGGCGTGGGCCGGTTCATCAGCCACACGCCGAAGAGCGCCGTCCAGAAGCCGACATTGAGCTGGTAGTACAGCGGGGTGAACACCAGCAGCAGCCCCCACTCGGAAAGGCGCATGCCGTTTTCCGAAAGGAAGATGTAGGACAGCCAGGCACCGACGATGGTGCCGAGGCCGACGAGAGAGAAAAACGTGGCACGTCGCGTGCGCGAGATGTGCTTGGGCGGCATCCCCGCGGTCATCGCGATGTTCGCGGTCTGGCTGCCAATGGGTGCGCTCATCCGAAGAGGGAGTAAAGGTAGCCCAGCACACTGCCGATGATGACGATCAGCACGGAGTAGCGCAGGATGGGATGACGACCGAGGCGGTCAAAGGTGTCATCCGCCACGTCAGTGAACATGCCGAGATCAATGTCACGCGGAGTCATCTTGCTCACCTGCATGCCGGGGCCGGAGGTACGAATGGCGGAACGCATGGCCTCGGCCATGTCATCCGGCATGTTTTGTTCATCGAGGAAGAACTGCGGCCAGCGCGTGGGTCCGCCGGCGAGGTGGAAGCCCAGACGGCCCGTGGCTTCGAGCTGCGCTTCGTTGAGATTGAGATCGCTGTAAATGGAGCCAAGCCACTCCCGCAGCATGAAGCGGGCCTGCTCAATGGAGTGCGCCGTGGGCGTGCGGGTAGTGTCCACCGCATGCGCCTTGGCCGCGTTGCGCAGGGTTTCGAGAATGAGCTGCGTACGACGGATGC
Organism: Prosthecobacter sp.; assembly: GCF_029946185.1. Classification (GTDB taxonomy): domain Bacteria; phylum Verrucomicrobiota; class Verrucomicrobiia; order Verrucomicrobiales; family Verrucomicrobiaceae; genus Prosthecobacter. The sequence goes on along the minus strand of NZ_JAQSEA010000301.1, from coordinate 7,092 downwards.
GGTTATGAAGCTGGTACGATCGAAAGTAATCGGCGAGGCGTGCATACGCCTCGTTCCATTCTTCCTCGGTGCCAGTCGCGGGGGCAAACTGAATGTTAACTGCTTCCATGGGGGTTCTAATCCGAACCGCTAGGAGAATGCGCAGAATTGATGCGGTGAAAAGGGATTCCTCGCCTTCACCATTTTTACAGCATCGAACTATTTCAAGCTGTGTTGCTCATCAGGCGATGATCTCATTGATCAATCTGCCGCCGTTGACGATGTCCACGGGGCGGACGTTCTCGACGAGGATGCGCTTGCTGGCGTTGATGCCGAGCAGGCGGTACATGGTGCGTGCGAGGTCTTCGGGACCGACGGGGTTTTCATCCGGCTCACCACCCAGGGCGTCGGACTTGCCATAGACAAAGCCTTTTTTCACACCGCCGCCAGCCATGGCCACGGAGAAGACGCGCGGGTAGTGGTCACGACCGTTGGTGCTGTTGATGCGCGGCGTGCGGCCAAACTCGGAGCTGACGAGCACCAGCGTGGTGTCGAGCATGCCGCGTTCATCGAGGTCTTTGATCAGACGAGCGAAGGCAACATCAAACTGCGGAGCCTGGCTTTCAAAGGCACCCTTGATGTTGGAGTGGTGATCCCAGCTACCGTAATTGACGGACACCATCCGCACCCCGGCTTCGACAAGTCGGCGGGAGAGCAGGAAGCGCTGACCGGCAGCGTTGCGGCCATACTCATCGCGAAGCTTGTCGGGCTCGGCACTGAGATTGAAGGCTTCGCGCGCTTTTTCTGAACTGACAAGCTTGTAGGCGGCCTGATAGAAATTGTCCATGGCGCTGAGGCCGTCCGATTTCTCGTGGGTGCGGAAGTGCTCGTCCACGGCGGAAAGCAGATTGCGGCGGCGGTCAAAGCGCTTGGCGTCGATCTCCTTCGGCGCGGCGAGATCGCGCACGGTGAAGCCTTTGTCCGCGGGATCGCTCCCGAGCGCAAACGGACCGTAGGCGCTGCTCATGTACCCGCTGCCCTGATCCGGTGCCACCATGTTGGGCACCGCCACGTAAGGCGGCAGATTGTTCCGTGGTCCCTGCTCATGCGAGATGATGGAGCCGAAGCTGGGAAACTTGATGGCCGGGCTCGGGCGATAGCCAGTGAACATGTTGTGCGTGCCGCGCTCATGCGCCGCCTCCCCATGCGTCACGGAACGGATCAGTGTGATTTTGTCGAGGATCTTGGCAATGTTCGCAAACTGCCCGCCCACGTACTCGCCCGTCACACCTTTGACTGGGCTGAAAGGCCCACGGTAATCGGGTGAAGCAAACGGCTTCGGGTCCCAAGACTCATGCTGCGCCATGCCGCCGGGCAGGTAGATGTGGATGATCGAGGTGGCGATGGGCTTGAAGCTCTCCACCGCCGGCATCGCCAGATCGGCCGCCTGCAGTTTGAGCAAGTGCGGCAAGGTGAGGCCCAGCCCCGCCATGGCCCCGACCTGTAGGAAATCACGCCGGCCTTGGGGGGTCGTGAAGAGATTGCTGTGATTGCCGGAGCAGAGGCGGTGCATTTTCATGGTGCTGATTCAGTGAAGGTTCCGCTGTATCTTACCCTGCCAAGTGCGGCCTTGTTGCGTCCGCAGACCACTCTGCCAAGCCCGGTGCAATGATGCGCAAATGATGAGGAATTATAGCGATTCGCAAAACTCATTTCCGACATGGCGGGCATGAGGAGGTCATACCACGATCCATTGGAACCAGGTCTGTTTCTCTTCGCCTCAACCAGCCCCGCCACACCTTCGCTCCGCCATCACATGACGCTCTCCCCATGAAGATGCTCACCACGAGAAAACAGACCCGGTTTCAACCCATCAGGGTATTATTTACCTCGAGCTGAAAAAGGGCCGCCGCATGGAGACTCTACCGCTTTCAAAATTTGGGAAAGTAGATCAGGAGTTGTTGGAAAAAGCTGGCGGACAGTCGCCCCTTTACTCCCACCCGCGCAGCTTCACATGCACCTGCGCCACGCGGCCCATGTAGTGGTCCATGGAGTAATCCTTCGCGGCCTTGAGCATGTGCGCCTTCGCCTTCACATCGTCGCCAATGGCCTCAAAGTAGAGACCCAAATACAAGTGCGCATAGCAGCGGTGGTTGCGCAGGCGTTCGCCATCGCCCTCCTCGGCGGCCTTCAGCACCGCCTCCTCGCTGCCCTTGCCGGCAAAGAGTTCATGCACCTGCTTCATCGGGATGCGGCTGTCTCCTTCGATGGGAATGAAGACCTTGCGCGCCTCCTCCACGCCTTCGCCTTTCGCGATGCAAAGAAAATGCCACGCCGCATTCTCCACATCATTTCCGTTCACCGTTTGATGCACTTCAAACTGCTCGCGCCCGCCTTTGTAGTCACCCGCATAATACAGCGAAAGCCCGCGCTGCCAGAGCTGCGGCTTCGACTCCGGTGCCAGCGCAATAAGCTGGTCAAACGCGGCGACAGATTCCTTCGGCTTCGCCGCGAAAAAGAGCTCCACCCCCTGCTTGAAGAGCGAGTCAGGTGAAGGCTTCGTCTCCTGAGCGGTGGCATGGGAGAGCAGGCTAAGCAGCAGCAGTGGGAGAAATCGTTTCATGGCAGCTTCAAACGTGAGTGACGGGAATCTTTGCGCAAATCATCGCATCCACGCCAGCGGTAGCGGCACGATCAGCGCGAGATCCGCCAGCACACGGTAAGCGTCCACGGAGAAGCGCCGGCGCGCGCCATGCACCAGTGCATGCAGCACCACAGCACCCAGAGCCACGCGGGCGGGGCCTTGCAGCGTGTGCTCCACCATGCCGAGCTCAATCCCCCACAGCACCGCCAGGGTGAACAGCAGCGTGCCCAGCACCAGCGGCGAATGTTTGCCGTCTTCCTTCAAACCGGCCTCCCGGCAGGTGATGCCACGCAGATTGCAGGCAAACAGCAGCGTCAGCAGCACGCACTCCAGCACCGGCTCGGTGATCGTCTCCGGCATGGCGAAAAAGCGCGTGCTCGTCGTGCAACCCATGGCAAACAGCAACGCAGCGGTCATTTCCTTCGGCAGCACATTCCCCATTCGAATGTCCAGCTGACGCAAAAAAGACAGCGCCATCACCCCCAGCACAAAGACGCTCAGCGTGAACTTCGTCCCGCTCGTAATCGGCATGCGCGAGATGAGCATGATGCCACCCAACCCCGCGCAGGAGATGAACACATCCCGCGACACACGGCTGCCCTGCGTGGACCACGAGGCAAGGTACAGCGCCACCAGCAGCGCCAGGCTCACCGCCTGCCACAGCACGCCTTCGGGAATGACATACAGCGCCATCCACCCCAGCAGCAGCATGACCAGCGGAATCACCCCCAGCAGCAGCACACGGCGGTGACGGTGGTAAAACAGACCGCTCACATCCATCCCCGCGCTGCTCGTCACCGCCAGCGTTTCCAGCGTGCGATCCAGCAAATAGATCACCCAGCAGGCCAGCCCGAGTCCCACATTCAGCAGCGGCGTGAGCCGGATGCCATGCGCCTGCGCAAGCGCCTCCTGCCACAGCACCGCCACCACCGGCACCTCCAGGCTCAGCACATGCGGCCACTGCCACCACGGCGTGCGCTGGGCGTGTGCAGGTTCGCTGGCTGGAGACAGTTCGCTCAAGACCTGCTCTTTAATTCCCCACAGGCGAAAAGGGAACACATTTGGCGATGAATTTTGAGACCAGCACCCACAGCGCCTGGAGCGCGGGCCTCCGAGCCCGCAGCACTCCGCAGAATGCCAAAGCTCCGCGTTCTCCTTCCTCACCCGCAACCTCCAGCGTTCCCCTGCGTGCGACCTGCTGCCGACTGAAATCCGCCCCATGCGCCACCGCACCATCAGCCTCCGCCCAACTTGAAACTTGAAACCTGAAACTTGTAACTCCATCCGAAGCAAGGTTGCCATGCCGTTGTCACGCGGCACCTTGCACCCTCCCCCCTCATGATTGGCGACGACTATTTCGAACTGCGTTCACGCATCGGCACAGACCTTCTGGCTCTGTCCGCAGCCCTGCGTGAATCCGGCGGCGACTCCGAGTCCGCCGCCATCCTGGACAATCTCATCGCCAGCCTCAAGGAACCCTTCGTCTTCGTCGTCGTAGGCGAGGTCAACGTCGGCAAATCCACCTTCCTCAACGCCCTCTTCGGCCAGGATTTCTCCAGCACCGGCGTCGTGCCCACCACCGGCAAGATCCTCTTCTTCCGCCATGGCGAGGAGCACAGCGTGGTGCCAGTCACCCCCACCCTGGATGAAGTTTACGCCCCCGTCGATTTCCTCCGCGACTTCCACATCGTCGACACCCCCGGCACCAACTCCGTCGAAAACGAGCACCAGCTCATCACCGAGCGCTTCGTCCCCATCGCAGATCTCGTCATCTTCGTCTTCTCCGCCATGAACCCCTGGGGCGCCTCCGCCTGGCAGTTCTTGGAAAAAGTACACCGCGAGTGGATGCGGCACGTCATCTTCGTCCTTCAGCAAAGCGATCTCCGCAGCCCCGAAGAAATCCAGGTCATCACCGACTACATGGGCCAGCTCACGCGCCAGCGCTTCGGCCGCGACTTCCCCCTCTTCGCCGTCTCCGCCAAGAAAGCCTTCCTCGCCCGCAATGCCGGCATCGAGCGCGAGCGCCTCCTCCAAGACAGCGGCTTTGACGCCCTCGAGTCCCACATCTCCTCCATCGTCCGGCACAACTCCGCCCGCCTCAACAAGCTCGCCAGCACCATGCGCCTCGCGCGCCAGATTCTCGATGACATGCGCGAGCGCCACTCGGCCAACATGCAGCAGGCCAAGCGCAAGACCACCGTGCTCCAGGAACTGCAAAGCGAGCGCGAGCTGCAAGTGGACCGCACGCTCAAGAAAATCCTCCCCGCCCTCGATGCCACCGAGCGCGACTACCACGAGTCCGTCATGCGCGTCGCCGGCCTCGCCAATGACGCCCTCACCACCCGCAAGGCCTTTCAGCGCAAAGACGCCGAAGAAAACGAAAACGGCGCACGCCCACAGAGCCTCGACCACCGCCTCTTTCAGGAGCTCCAGCACCGCACCGGCGACCGCTGGCGGCAGGTCAGCCTCGTCCTCGAAGAGGACGTTCATCAGTTCGAGCGCTTCCTCCACGCCCAAGGACGCGGCATTTTGTTTCCGCTAGACGCCGTCCTGCCCTCCCATGACTACGGCCAGGAAGAAAGCGAGCTACGCCGCCGCTTCGGCACCCATGTGGACTCCTCCCTCCGCCGCTTCGTCATCGGGCTCAAGCTCGATGAAGACATCGAGCCCGGTCTGGAACGCGCCCGCGTCACCGCCCGCTGGCTGCCCCGCCTCATTCTCCCCGTCATCATCGCCACCGCCCTCTGCGGCTGGTTGGACGATCTGGTCAGCGCCGCCATCGCCTTCGGAGCCGGCCTCCTGCTCCTCGCCGTCGTTTACCTCCTCACCCAGATCCGGCTCGCCCATTCGCGCAACGCCATCCTCGACAAGCTCGAGGAATCCTCCGTCACCCTCCGCGGCACCCTCTCCAAGCAGGTCACCGAAGACGTCACCCACAGCTTCACCAAGTTCCTCGACACCCTCAATCCCGCCCAGGCCACCGCCGCCCAGATCGAGCACGAGCAGTCCACCCAAGTCCAGCGCCTCCACCACCTCGCCGACTCCTTCAGCCTCCTCGATCAACAGATCAAAGCGCTCACGCCAGTCGGCGGAAAGTAGAGCAGGCGTTAGTTTGCGATGGTTTGCCGTTGTTGACCCTAGTTTACCAGAAGCTCCTGCAACAAGAGGTTGGGCAAGCTCACGCCCAGCACAAGGTATTGCCGCTTGCCCCCAAGCCCCTGCCGAGCGTCTCCACGCCTGCTATCCTGAAATAAGTTTCACAAAACGTCATAACGCAGATTGGATGAACGCAGAGACAAGAATCCCGATTTGAAAACTCAGCCCTCTGCGCCCGTCCAGCCTCTGCGGTTCACCTCTTCTCACGAATTCCTCCAAAGCACATCCATCAAAAAAGCACTGAATAAACCGCAGGATGAACGGTCGCCCAGATAAGAAAACTGGATTGAAATGCTTCCCTCTGCGTTCGTCATTCTCCCGAATAACTGCGGTGCAAATCTCCGGCCATTCCCGTTGCCCATCATTCCTTGGCAAAAAACCAGCGCTCCCTTTTCGCACCGACCCTCAAATCAGATCCTCCTTCCGTGTATTCCGTGGTTCAAATCTCCGGTCTCCTCTGCTCTGCGGAGCAAATCTCCGCCATTCCCGTTGCCCATCATTCCTTGGCCAAAAAACAGCGCTCCCTTTTCGCACCATCCTCAAATCAGATCCCCCTTCCGTGTATTCCGTGTATTCCGTGGTTCAAATCTCCGGTCTCCTCTGCTCTGCCAAAAACCAGCGCCCCCACTCCCGAATGGCCCCTCCGTTCCACCATCTAGCAGCCTCCCCTCCTGTTAATTCTGCCATCCTGTAAATCCTGTCCCTTCCCCCCGCCCACCCAACCACTCCCGCAATCACCCACCGCAAACCACCGTCAACTCCCCTCCCCCTCCTGTTAATTCTGCCCTCCTGTAAATCCTGTCCCTTCCCTCCGCCCACCCAACCACTCCCGCAATCACCCACCGTAAACCACAGCCAACTCCCCTCCCCCTCCTGTTAATTCTGCCATCCTGTTAATCCTGTCCATTCCCTCCGCCCACCAAATCACTCCCGCAATCACCCACCGCCCCCAACTTCCCCCTTCCCCATGACTCCCGCCGAACTCAAAACCGCCCTCATCGCCCAAGCGAGAGCCCTCGGCTTTGACGACTGCCGCATCGCCCCCGCGCAGCCCGCCGCGCACCGCGCCCTCTTTGAGCAATGGATCGCCGAAGGCAAGAACGGCGACATGGCCTGGCTCGCCCGCAACCCCGAGCGCCGCACCGACCCCGCCCTCGTCCTCCCCGGCGCCAAATCCGTCATCATCCTCGCCCTCAACTACTACCAAGGCGGCACCCCCTACCCCACCGCCCCCCCAGGAGTGGGACCATCCTGGTCCCTCAACGCTCCGCCATCTCCTCCCACCTCCGCAAGTCCCCCAGCCCCCTCCGACT
>NZ_JAQSEA010000300.1 GCF_029946185.1 Prosthecobacter sp. | reverse complement strand
AATTTCGCCACCTTTGTCAACAACCTGCGCGGCATCGGCTGCCCAGAGACGACAATTCATGACATCGTGACCGGTGAGCTGCGAGAAATCTACCAAGTCAAGCAGGCAGAAATCGCGCACAACCATCCCGGCGCAAACGCTAACGCATCCGCCACCGAACAGCGCGCCTGGCAGGTCGCGCTCAAGCAATTGCAGGACGAGCAGGCGCAGGTTCTCGCCACCACGCTCGGCACGACCACCACACCAGCATCACCGGCCACTGCTGCCGTCACGACAACAACAACCACCGCCAGTCAATCCGCCGCCAATCCGGCAGCGAATGCGGCCATGCAGACACCGGCGGCGTTTCTCGTCGGCAATGCCGCCAATTCGCAGGCCGAACCAGGAGTCCTGGCCCTCGCCACCACTGATGCCAATTTGAATCCAGCCACCGCCGCAGTGATCGAACAGATGCGTGGTGATTTCGCTACGGCGCTGCAAAACACGACGCAAGATCCCGCCAGCCCAGCCTATCAACTCCGCTGGAACCAAGCACGGCGTGACAGCGATGAAAAATTCTCCTCATTGTTTGGCGGTGACGCGTTCATCAGAACCCAGTTGGAAGCAATGCGCCCGCAGCCGTGATCGCGGCAATGTGGCGAATTCGTTGCACGATAACGTCCACTCCCTAGGCAATTGCAAAAATGTGTCGTCCACTGTGACGCATTTGTAACCGCCACCAGCTTGAGAGAAACCTGCCGCGAAGCAACAGAGGACTGCTCAACAACTCCGGCAAATGCTGCTTCACCGTTCCTCCTACAGCTTCCATCAGCTTGCCTCACACGGCGGTCTTCATGATCTCCGCTGCTGGCTTGGCATACTGCTCTGCTGGGCAGGTTTGCACCCTGCGGAAAGCTGCCATGCGGCAACGGCCGCCGCCACGCCGACCGCCGTGTCACAGCTAGGCAGTATTTACATCCGCGAATACCGCGTGCGCGGAAACCATCTGCTGAAAAATAGGGAGGTCGAGGAGGCCGTGTATCCCTTCATGGGTCCGGGCCGCTCGGAGCAGGACATCGAGCAGGCGCGGCAGGCCTTGGAGAAAATTTACAAATCGAAAGGCTACCAAAGCGTCTATGTGCAAGTGCCGCAGCAGACGGGCCGTGGCGGACTCATCTTTTTGGAGGTAGTCGAAGCTCCCGTGGGCAGGCTGCGGGTGAAAGGCTCACGTTACTTCCTACCCAGCAAGATCAAGGAGCAGGCCCCCTCCATGGCCGAGGGCGCGGTGCCGAACTTCAACGAGATCACCAAGGACATCGTCGCGCTGAACCGCTGGCGTGACCGCAAGATCACGCCAGAGCTGCGCGCGGGCGTGGTGCCAGGCACGGTGGACATTGATCTCAATGTCGAGGACAAGCTGCCGCTGCATGGCAGCTTGGAACTCAACAACCAGTACAACGCCAACACGGCACCCCTGCGTCTGAACGGCTCCATCAGCTACAGCAATCTCTGGCAGCTCGGCCATACGCTGGGCCTTAGCTTCCAGGTCGCACCGGAAAAAACTTCCGACGGCACGGTGTACTCCGCCTTCTATCTGGCACCATTGCAGAGTGTGGAAAGCTTGAGCGTGATGCTCACTGGTACCGTGCAGGACAGCAACATCTCCACGCTGGGCGGCGGTGCGGTGATCGGCAAAGGCCAGATCGTCGGTCTGCGACTCATGAAGACACTGCCGGCGGAGCAGGGCTTCTTCCATTCGCTGAGCTTCGGCATGGATTACAAAAACTTTGTCCAGGAAGTGAACGCCGGTGGCGCGGTGATCGCTTCTCCCGTGCAGTACTACCCGTTTTCGCTGGCTTACACCGCCAGCAAGGTGCGTGACCACAGCTACACGGAGTTCAATGCCTCGCTGACTTTCCATTTGAGCGGCATGGGCGGCTCGCAGAGCGAGTTCGCCGCACGGCGCTTCAATGCGAGGGATAATTTCTTCTACTTCCGTGGCGATCTTTCGCACACGCATGACCTGCCCGGTGGCTTCCAGGCCTACGCCCGCGTGCAGGGCCAGGCGGCTCCCCAACCGCTCATCAACACGGAACAGATCGCTGGTGGCGGCCTAAACACAGTGCGCGGCTACCTTATCGCCACGCAGCTCGGCGACTCCGGCGTGTTTGGGTCGCTGGAGCTACGTAGCCCCTCCTTCATTGGCTCCTCCAAGGAGAAGGAAAACGAATGGCGCGTGTACACCTTCGTCGAAGGCGGCAAGCTTTACGTCAACAACACCTTACCGGCGGAAAAGCGCAGCCATGATCTCGCCAGCATCGGCGTCGGCAGCCGCTTCCGCTATTTGAATCATTTCACCGGCTCGCTCGACCTGGGCATCCCGCTGGTCACGCAACCAAACGCCATCGCGCACGATGTCTATTTCACCTTCCGGGTAGGCATGGATTTCTGACCCCATTTTTTCCCAACTCTCCTCACCACCACATGACCAAACCTCTGCTCAAGTTACTCGCCCTACTGCTGCTCACTGGCACGGCCTTTGCCGCTGAATCCAACTGGTGGAACCCGGCGTGGACGCTCCGCAAAAAAGTGTCCATCGACACCTCTGGCAAAGGTCTTGCCATTAGCGAGCCGATCGGCACCACCGCCGTGCTCGTGCGTCTGCATGAAGGCGTGCTCAGCTTCATGTCAGCGAAGGAGGATGGCAGTGACCTGCGCTTCCTCGCCAGTGATCACAAGACAGTGCTCAAACATCACGTCGAAAAGTGGGATTCCCTGCTCAACGAAGCCTACGTTTGGGTGCAGATGCCTGATTTGAAAGCTGCCAGCGCCACGGACATCTGGCTCTATTACGGCAATACCACAGAAGCGGTCGCCGTCGATCCTGCGAAGGAAAGCTATGATGAGAACACGACGCTGGCCTATCACTTTGCAGACGCGTCCAAAGCGGGAACGGATTCCTCCCCCACCGGAGCTAATGCCGGGGGAACACCGACACCGGCCGCAGGCTCTCTCATTGGTGCCGGATTGCGTGTCTTCGGGCAGACGGCCATCACAGTGCCAGCGCCGCCGTTTCCCGAGTGGGCACCTGGAGCACCGCTTACCGTCTCCGTTTGGGTCAAGCCCAGCGCCTTGCAACCAAACGCGGTGATCCTCAGCCGCCGTGATGGTGCCAACAGCTTCATCCTCGGCCTCGATAGCGGCATTCCCTTTGTGGAGATCAATAAGCAGCGCAGCACGGCTGGAGAAGCGATCACGGCGGGCATCTGGCGGCATGTGGCCGCCGTCGTAGACGCGGGCAAGGTCACGGTTTATCTCGACGGCAAATCCTACGGCGAACTCTCCGCTGCACTGCCTTCCTTGAAAACGCCGGTGGAGATCGACAAGGACAGCTCACCCGCTGCCGCGAGTTTCAGTGGTTTCACCGGGGAGCTGGACGAGCTGCAGATCGCCAAAACCGCGCGTCCCGCTGGTTTTATCCACTTCGCCGCCGCCAATCAAGGCACCAGCGCCGATGCCGCCAAGCTCCTGACCATCGGAGCGGACGAGGCTTCTGATCATGAGGAAGAAAGCGAGATGGCAAAGCATCTTTCGCTCATCACCGACATCTCGAAAGACCTCACCATTGACGGCTGGATCGTGATTTTCCTCTGCGCCCTGCTGGCGGTGGTCGGCTGGTTCATTGCCGCAGGCAAAATCTTGTATCTCAACAAAATCGAGAAGGCTTCCAAGGAGTTCATGAACCGCTGGGAAAAAATCTCCTCCGATCTCACCGCCATTGACCACGAGGACGCGGACAGCGTCAAAAACATCGGTGGCAGTGTCAGCTCCAAGATGCAGAAGCTCATGCGCGAGTCACCGCTCTACCAGCTCTATCATTTGGGGTCGGATGAGATCCGGCACCGCATGAAAACCGTCCGCCAGGTCACGCTAGACGCGAGGGAGAAGAAAGTCACGATTGGTCTCTCCGGTCGCTCCATCCAGGCTATCAAGGCAGCTCTGCACGGCGGCATGGTGCGCGAAGTGCAGAAGCTCAATGGCAGGCTTGTCTTCCTCACCATCGGCATCGCTGGCGGCCCATACCTAGGCCTGCTCGGCACCGTCATCGGCGTGATGATCACCTTTGCCGTCATTGCGAAAACCGGGGAGGTCGAGGTGAACTCCATCGCGCCTGGTATCGCTGGTGCCTTGCTCGCCACCGTGGCCGGTCTGGCCGTCGCCATCCCGGCGCTGTTTATTTACAGCTACCTCAGCTCCCGCATCAAGGACGTCGTCTCCAACATGGAGACCTTCATCGACGAGTTCATCGCGAAGATGGCGGAACACTACAAGGAATAACCGCACACCATGCAGGCCGACAACCAATCCTACGACGACATCAACGTCACGCCGATGGTGGATCTCTACCTCGTTTTGCTGCTGATCTTCATCATCATGACAACCGCTGGTGTGCAGGGCGTGAAGGTCAATCTACCCCGAGGCGGCCCCTCCACCTCCAAGCCGATCGAAGCGCCGAAGATGCAGGCCATCACGGTGGATAATCAGGGCAACATCAAGCTCAACGCCACCGCCGTCACGCTCGAAGAGTTGTCCACCAAACTCGAAGCCATCAAGGCCGCCATCCCAGATGCGCCAGTCATCATCCGCGGTGACAGCGCCACGCAGTACCAGACCATCATGGACGTGCTCACCGCAGTTGGCCGTGTCGGCATCACGCAGGTTGGTCTAGCCACCCAGGCTAAAAAATAAACCCACATAAAATCATGAAGCCCACAGATTTTGAAGACGAAAACGAGCCAGGCTTTTTCAAGCGCAACCTCGTCATGCTGATCATCGGCGGCATCGCGCTCGGCGGCAGTGGCTACATGCTGACAAACTACAAGCCATCCAAGTCTGCGCCCAAGAAGAAACTCGACATGGTCATGATCATGCCGGTGCTCCCGCCACCGCCTCCCCCACCACCACCGCCACCCAAAGAAGAGCCACCGCCGCCGGAGGAGAAGGAGGAGCAGATGATCGAGCAGCCGCCCGAAGAGATCGCCGATAAGCCTGATGACAAACCGGCCGACGAGCCAAAGGACGAACCCCTTGGCACCGCGATTGCCGGTGGCGACGGCAGCGGCCTCGGGATCGGCAGTGGCGGCGGCAACCGTGGCATGATCGGCGGTGGCAAAGGCAATGGGGGTAGCAAGTGGGGCTGGTATGCCGGCACTGTGCAGACCCGCATCGCCGAGGCCCTGCGCAAACATCCACTTACACGCCGTGCGGGCTTCTCCAATGTCGTGAAAATTTGGTCTGACTCCACTGGCCGTATCATCCGCGTGCGGCTTTCCAGCAGCACCGGAGACCGCGCGGTGGACAGCGCCATCGAAAACGAAGTGCTCAACGGACTCGTGCTCAACGAGCCACCGCCAGATGACATGCCGATGCCCATCAATCTTCGACTCAGCGCCCGCCAGCCAAACTGAATCTCTTTTTCCGCGCAACACCCCTCATGCTTAATCACTCCCAAGTCTGGCGACGAAAATTCGCCTGTTTCACCGCCTCTCTTCTCGCCGCCACTCAACCGGTGCTCGTCCAGGCGCAGGAACCCACGTTACCTGCCCCCCTGCTCGCGGAAAACACCCCTCCTGCGGCCGGACCCGTCCCCCCCCCCATTGCGGTGGATGCCGACCCGGCCACTACGCCCGTACTGCCGCCACCGAATGCTGCGGCACCTCAGGCCATTCAGCCTACACCATCACAAAACGTGACGCTCAATCTGATCAACCGCCTCGTGCAAAAAGGCGTTCTCAGCCAAGCTGAGGCCGCTGATTTGATCCAAGGCGCGGTGGAAGACGCCGCCTTTGCCAAAGCGCAGTCCGAGGCACTTGCTGAAACTCAAGCCGCCGTGATGGCGCAAAACACCATGCCACCCGTGGTGCCGGACCCGGATGAGGTGCGTGTCACCTACATCCCGGAATCTGTTAAAGCAGAGATCCGCGACCAGTTGCGCACCGAGGTTTTCGCGCAAGCACGCGACCAAAAGTGGGCCGCACCAGATGAAGCAGTGGAATGGACGAAGCACATCGGTCTATCCGGTGACATCCGCATGCGGCATGACCGCTTCACCTTTGCCGATGACAACAACAGCACCGGCGTCTTCCCCAACTTCAACACCATCAACACCGGCCATCCCTTCGATGTCTCCGGCCCAGTATTCTCGCCACAGTTGAACGTGGACAAAAATCGCGAGCGCACCCGGCTGCGCATGCGCCTCGCTTATGACATTGATCTTGAGGACGGCTTCACCGCCGGCATCCGCATGGCGACCGGTGCGAACAACTCGCCCGTCTCGACCAATCAAACGCTAGGCAGCGCCAGCGCGGGTAGCAACGGCCAGGGTGGCAACTTTTCCAAATATGAACTGTGGCTGGACCGCGCGTTCATCCGCTACGAAGCCGCCCCCTCCGAGTATGCCAAGCTCACCCTGCTGCTCGGACGCTTTGACAATCCCTACACGGTCTCTAGCCAGATCATGTGGGACGAGGACGTCGGACTCGATGGTATCGCTTTCAAGATGGTCAATACCTGGCAGCCAGGTTTCAAGACCTTCCTCACGGCAGGCGCATACACCGTGTTTAACAGCGACTTCAATTTTCCCTCTAACAGCCCGACCAAAGGGGCCAGCTACAACAAGTACCTGCTTGCCGCGCAGTTTGGCGTGGAGTTCAAGATCACCGACGACATTGAGCTCAAAACCAGCCTGGCTTACTACGACTGGAAAAACATTGAGGGGCGTCTCTCCGACCCATTTGTGCCACTCAACGACACCGATGCCGGCAGCACTGATAACACGCGTCCACTCTTCGCGCAGAAAGGCAACACCTACCGTCCCATCCGCAACATCACCCCCACCGCGCTCAACGGCTTCGGCACCACGAATCAATTCCAGTACTTCGGCCTCGCCGCTCCGTTCCGCCAGATCGCCTGGAATGGACGGCTGGATTTCAATCACTATGAGCCGGTCCAGATCTCTCTGCTGGGTGAGTACATCAAAAACCTTGCCTTCAACCAATCGGCGATCAATTCCGTGGCCGTCAACAACCGCACGGGCGGCGGCGCAGGTGCCTTTGATGGTGGCGACACCGCCTGGTACATGGGCGTAAATGTCGGCAAAGCCATACCCGCCTTTAACAAGCGCGGTGACTGGTCCGTGGGCCTCGGCTACCGCCATGTGGAGTCTGATGCGGTCATCGACGGCTTCACCGATTCCGTCTTCGGCGGCGGCGGCACCAACATGGAAGGCTACAGCCTCAACGCGGCCATGGCTATCTCCAAACGCACCTGGATGCGCATGGCCTACATGAGCGCCACCCAAATCGCCGGTCCCGCCCTCCAGACAGATGTCTTCCTCATCGACTTCAGCGCCAAATTTTAACCATGAAATATCTCACCACACTACTTCTTCTCATTGGTGCCGCCTCCGCGTTTGCCGCCGAGGAAGCAGACCCCGCCATGGCAGTCATGAAACGCATGCGCGACCAACTGCGCACCGTCATGATCCTGCAGCAGAAGACCGAAGCCGCGCGGGCCACTCTGGAAGCCGCCAACGTCGAACTGGAGGCCAAAGTCAAAACCCAGGATACCAGCTTCAAGAAACTGGCAAAGGACAGCAACGAGCAGAAGGACGCCGGTGCCAAAACCATCGCCGAACTCAAGGCTAAAATCATGGCGCAGGAGCTCGAGCAAGCGCGCTTGGCGGAATCCCTGGCCAAATGGAAGCAAGGACATCAGGAACTGACCGCCACCGCCAAAAAAATCGAAGCACAGCGCGCAGAACTGTCCGCCCGAGTCATTCTGCTGGACCGCAAGGTGGCCGATCATCAGCGCAAAAACGACGAGCTGTTCAAGATCGGCAACGAGGTGCTCTCCAAGTATGAAGGCTTCGGCCTCGGCACCGCCATCGCCGCGCGTGAACCCTTCACCCGCAATATGCGCGTGAAACTGGAGACGCTGACGCAGGACTACGCCGACAAGCTAGTGGACAGCAAGATCAAGCCTGACGAGACGCCGCAGAAACCGGTTTCAAAAGCAGAGTCCGCACGAGTCCAGACACCGGCAGGACGATAACGCATGAACAACCACTCCCCGGGGCATCAAACCAAACCCCGTATGACCTGTCATCCGGCTTTCGTGATATTTTCCTCATTCGTCATTCTGCACTCGTCATTCGCCGCTGGCGACACCGTCATCGGCAGCATCGGCGGCATCGAATTGCGCGAGCAGGAGATGAAAGACGCATTGGGACATCTGGGTGCCTTGGACAAAGAGGCACTGGCGCGGGATGCCACCGCACTGAACCAACTCGTGCGCTCGATTCTGATCCAGCGCGTGATTTTGCAGGAAGCGCTTGAGCAGCACTGGGATGAAAACCCCGTTGTCATTCCGCTGCTCAAAAACACGCGTGAAGCTGCGCTCACCGACAGCTATTTGAAGAACATCTGCAAGCCGCCGGAGGATTTCCCGAGCGATGCCGAACTGCGCACCGCCTACACTGCCAGTCGCGACAGTTTCACCGTGCCACGCTCCTTCCGACTGGCGCAGATTTACATCGCCGACCCAGACGGCACAGACAAAACGGCCAAAACACGACTCGCCGCCGCCCGCCGCCGCCTACAGCAGCCAGGAACCTCATTCGGACAGATCGCGCGTGAGTTGAGCGAGGAAAAAGAGAGTGCTTCGCGTGATGGTGAGATCGGCTGGCTCAAAGAGTCGCAAATCCAGCCCGAAATCCTCGCGCAACTGCCCGGCTTGAAGTTGAACGTCGTTTCTGAACCCGTGCGGCTGAAGGACGGTTGGCACATTCTCAAGGTGCTGGACGCGAGAGAGTCGTTCACGCCGATTTTCGACCAAGTGCGCGTGCAATTAGCTCAGCGGCTGCGTGCCGAAAAGACCCGGGAGAGCATGCAGGCTTATATGTCGAAATTGTTACACAATCACCCTGTGTCTGTGAACGAGGTCGCGCTGTCTAAGCTGCTGCAAACCAGCCCCGCCCAGGGCACGTCCCCCCAACCTTAATTGCCGCATGAAGATCTTTGTCCGCACTCATTCACCCGCCCATGTGCTGCTCGCGCACGCGCTGGTGCTATTGTTGATTTTAACTCCGTCCACCCAGGCGGGCGACATCCTCCGCATGAATGCGCCGGCGGCTGGTGCTGCCACCGTTCCAGGTGCGTCGGCAGCAGATGCAGCCGCCATCAATACCGCCGCCGCTACGGCACAAGCGCGCACGAACGCGCAGGACATGCTGGCGCGCAACACGATGGCGCTGCAGGCCGTGACCGCCATGCAGGAGGCCGCGCGAGCCGCCGCCATCGGCATGAACAACCTCGGCGCGAACCCCAATTTCCCCGGCCAGACCCTGCCGGATGTGCCGAACGGCCTCGGCGCAGGCGGTTTGCAGATCATCGGCTCGCCCGTCGGTGCGAACGCGCCGCAGCAGTCCCTCGAAAACGCGCGCACCATCGTCACCATCCAGCAGACGCAGCAGCAGGCCCTGCTCGAATGGCAGACCTTCAACATTGGCGCGAACACCACGCTACGGTTTGATCAGAGCGCTGGTGGCGCGGATGTCGGCACCTGGATCGCCTTCAACCGCATCACCGATCCCACAGGCAATCCGACACAGATTCTCGGCTCCATCGAGGCACTGGGCCAAGTCTATGTGATCAACCAAAACGGCATCATCTTCGGTGGTGCTAGCGTGGTGAACACTCACACGCTGGTGGCCTCAGCGCTGCCGATCAATGAAAACCTCATCGCCCGCGGTCTGCTGAACAATCCCGACTCACAGTTCCTGTTTTCCACCAGCGATCTGAACGCGCAGGCCGCCGTCTCCGTGCAGGCTGGCGCACGGCTTACGGCACCGACCTCCGCCGCGAACGTGGGCGGCCGCGTGGCGCTGATCGCCCCCCAGGTGAAGAATGAAGGCACCATCAGCACGCCTGACGGCCAGACCATCCTCGCCGCTGGCCTGCAGGTGGGATTTGACGCTCATAGCACGGATGACCCCTCGCTGCGCGGGCTGGATGTGTACGTTGGCAGTGTCGGCACGTTCGGCGGCACCGCCACGAATGACGGCCTTATCGAGGCTCCGCGTGGCAGCGTGCTCATCACCGGCAAAACGGTGAATCAAAACGGCTTCATCAACAGCACCACCTACGCCGCGCTGAACGGACGTGTGGATCTGCTGGCCAACTTCAACGCGATCCCCAACACCAACTACAACGCCGCCGACCCTTCTTTCGGCAAGCCGTTTGTCTACCAGTCTGGCACCTCCACCGGCATCGTCAGCACCGGCGTGGGTTCGGTGATCCAGATTCTGCCGGAGTACGCGAGCGCGCTGAAAGTTGTCGGCACTGAGCTGGCGCTGAAATCCCAAATCAACATGCAGGGCTTGGGCGTGCATCTCGGCATGAACTCCGTCGTGCTGGCACCGAACGCGGATGTGGCGCTCAGCGCGGGCGTCTGGGATCTGGTGCTCACTGCGGGCATCACAGATCTGGATTTCGCACACTCCTCCGGCCAGGTGTATGTGGATCAGGGGGCGGTGATCAATGTGGCAGGTTCCACCGCAGTCGCCACATCCATCACGGAATACATCATCACCGTGGATCTGCGCGGCGCAGAGTTGGCGGACTCGGCCTTGCAGCGCAACGGCAGCCTGCGCGGCCAGTCCGTCACGGTGGATTTGCGCGAACATGGCACCCGCGACGATGGCACCGAGTGGGTGGGCACACCGCTGGCGAGTTTGCAGGGCTATCTCGGCGTGATCGAGCGCAACGTGGGCCAGCTCACCATCGCGGGCGGCACGGTGACGATGATGGCGGGAGAATCCGTGATCGTGCAAACCGGTGCGGAGATCAATGTGTCCGGCGGCTATCAGGACTTCGGCGGTGGGCTGGTGGAGACCACACGGCTGCTGCATGAGGGCAACTTGGTCGATATTGCCGATGCGCGTGCAGACATCATTTATCAGAGTGTTTACAATCCGATCTTTTCCACCACCGACACGCGCTGGGGAACGACTTCGGGATCA
>NZ_JAQSEA010000299.1 GCF_029946185.1 Prosthecobacter sp. | reverse complement strand
CTTCGCGGAAGTCATCGACGCCTACATGGAGGAGGCACCCTTCGTCGCCGAATGGGCCAAGCTCACCACCGCGCCCAATGTCGTCGTCGTCCCCTTCTTCATCGCCGACGGCCTGCACAGCTTTCAAGACATCCCCGTGCTCCTCGGCATGCGCGAAGAAGTCGGTGCCGCACTCAGCGAGGTCGGCGTTTTCCATCAAAACCCGCACCATCTTCAGGACCGCAGCATCTACTACAGCGGCGCCATCGGCACCGAGCCCCTCATGGCGGATGTCATTCTCGATCAGGTGCACGACTTCGACGCCAAGCATCAGGTCCAAGACAAAAAAGGCATGCCGAACGACGAGGTAAAGTCCTCACTCGCCTACTGGCTGAACTCAGGCCTCGATGAACTCGGCGAGATCGTCATCACCACCAATCACGATGGCTCCTACTCGCTCTGCCACATCGCAGATCGCGGTGCAGAGAATTTACAAGTTTACCACACGGCCAATGACGCCCTGCTCATCGCCCGAAACGACGCCAGCGGCACCTTCCGCCCCCTGCACACCGCCCCCACCTTGAATCGCGGCTGGCGGCTTGATCTCGCCACCCTCGAAGACCTGCGCCTCGCCCTCGATTTCTTCTATCCCGCCGCCATCGGCATGGCGCGTGCGCTTGAGCAGGAAAAGCTCACCGCCGTCCCGCTGCGCGACCTCCTCGGCCGCCAGACCGGCATGTACCGCTTCGTCAACACCATCACCGATGACCAGGCCCACGCGCTCATTGGCAAAACCTGCGCGAACACGAAGTGCCTCCGCCGCATCCTCTGGCCCCTCACCGCCACGCAGCCCATGGCCGGAGCCGCCGCTGACAAAACGCGCCCGAATCACGCCCCCAACGCCGTCCCCCTGCTCTGCATCGAAGCCTGCACGCATGTCGTCTCTGCGGCACGCAAAGCGGCACGGGAGAATCATGAGGCGAATGCGGCAAAGAGTGCGGTGTGAAAGTTAGTCAGTTGAGCCCCTCAACGGCTTTCTCGCCGACCAATTTGCAATTCTAAGTTTTCAGTTCTCAGTTTACAATCTCCTGCCGGTCTGCGCTTGCCCAGCTTTGACGAACTTCCATTCAAGCCAGGCTTCCTAGCTATCCTCTGCGATTGACAACCGCCCCCCCCTCGCTTTATCCCGCCCCATGCGCATCCGTTCATTCAAAGGTCTCGTCCCCACCCCGAAAAACGTCTCCGAAGTCGCCGCCGTCCCGTACGACGTGGTGAACCGTGAGGAAGCCGCCGCCCTTGCCAAGGACAAGCCCTTCAGCCTGCTGCATGTGGACCGCGCGGAGATCGGCCTCGACGCGGAAATCGACCCCTATTCCGCCCCTGTTTACGCCAAAGCACGCGAGAACTTCGACCGCCTGCAAAAAGACGGCATCTTGGTGCGCGAGGACAAGCCCTGCATGTACCTCTACCGTCAGGTCATCGCCGGCCACAGCCAGACCGGCCTCGTCACCGTCTGCCACACCGAGGACTACGAGAAGGACATCATCAAGAAGCACGAAAAGACCCGTCAGGACAAAGAGGACGACCGCACGAATCTGGTCGATTCCCTCAATGCCAACACCGGCCCCATCTTCCTCACCTACCGCCAGCGGCCGGGCATCAGCGCATTGATCGAGAGCTTCATGAAGGATGAGAAGCCTATCAACGACTTCACTGCGCCTGATGGTGTGCAGCATCAGCTCTGGCGGATCTCGCTGGGCCTGTGCGTGTCCCTAACCGGCTTGTTTGAGAGCCAGGTCCCCTGTGCCTATGTGGCAGACGGCCACCACCGTGCGGCCAGCGCCTTCCGCGTCAGCAAGCTGCGCCGTGATGCCAACCCCAGCCACACCGGCGAGGAAAACTACAACTGGTTCCTCAGCGT
This sequence comes from Prosthecobacter sp., assembly GCF_029946185.1. Classification (GTDB taxonomy): domain Bacteria; phylum Verrucomicrobiota; class Verrucomicrobiia; order Verrucomicrobiales; family Verrucomicrobiaceae; genus Prosthecobacter. The sequence continues at coordinate 9,168 of NZ_JAQSEA010000299.1, read as the reverse complement.
CCTCTTCCCCGGCAACGAACTCAAAATCCTGCCCTACAACCGTGCGGTGAAGGACCTGAACTGCCAAGACCGCGAAGAGTTCCTCAAGAAGGTGGGCGAGATTTTCACGATCAAGCCCACCACGCTCAAGTCCCCCACCAAGCCCGGCCAGTGCTGCATGTACCTCAAGGACCAGTGGTATGAGCTCACCTGGGAAGCCGCCAAGGACGCCAGCCCCATCGACCAGCTTGACGTCAGCATCTTGCAGGATCGCCTGCTCAAACCCCTTCTCGGCATCGACGACCCGCGCACCAGCAAGCGCATCGACTTCATCGGCGGCATCCGTGGTCCCGAAGAGCTGGAAAAACTCGTGAACGCCAAGGAACACACCGTGGCCTTCTCCATGTACCCAACCACCGTCGAGCAGCTCATGGCCATCTCCGACGTCGGCCAGATCATGCCACCCAAGAGCACCTGGTTTGAGCCCAAGCTGCGCAGCGGACTCTTCGTGCATACGCTGGAAGGTTGATCTATAAAGTACTCGCGAGCTTTAGCTCGCTCTGGTCAGCGCGTGATCGTCCTAGAATTCAGAGTGAGCTAAAGCTCACGAGTACTTTCTACTCCACCCACATGCGCTTCGCCTTGCGGCGCAGGTGCTTGTCCCCCGGCAGATTGATCTTCGCGGCCCCATCCGGAGCCAGCATCTCCATCGCCGCTTCAATGACATCATGCTCAATGCCCGGCAGCTCCCACGCCTCGCGCAGCCACACGGCAAACACGCGTGACGACACCGCCGGATGCAAGGCCAGCAATTCCGGGGTGACCAGCAGCGAACGGTCCTCCTTCACGCTCCCTTCCGCCGTCAGAAACGCCAGCGCCTGACGCTGCAGGGCATCATCATCCTGCTCGGCCAATGAACCGAGCCGCAGGACCTGCGGCACAACGTCCCGGGCAAAGATGTCGTTCAGCAGCGGGAGGGCCTCATGCCGCAGCCGGTTGCGCCGGTGCTTGGGCGAGGTGTTGCTGGAATCCTCGCGGAATTTGAAGCGCTTCGATTTGAGATACGAATCGATCGCCTTGCGCCGCACGTGCAGCAGCGGCCGCACCAGATGCAGGCCCGTGTCCAGCCGCTGCACCGCATGCATGCCCGCCAGGCCAGCCAGCCCCGTGCCCCGGCACAGATTCGCTAAAATGGTCTCCGCCTGATCTTCCGCATGGTGCGCCAGCAGGACGACCCAGACATCGTACTTCTCAGCCATGCGCAGCAGCAGTGCATGCCGTGCATCACGGGCCGCCGTCTCGGTCGAAACACGGCTCTTTTCTGCCAGCGCCGCCACATCTTCAGTCTCGATCTCGCATTTCAGGCCATACTTTTTCGCCAGCCGCCGCACGAAAGCCGCATCTCCGATGGATTCATCCCCGCGCAGGCCATGGTTCAAATGGCAGAGGATGAGCTGGGTAAATCCCGCCTCCCGCAGCAGGTGCAGCAGCGCCACCGAGTCCCGCCCCCCCGAGATCGCAAGGAGCACCGGCTCAGCCGGATCACAGGAGGGGGGCAGATTCAAAAAGAGGTTGGTATGGGGCATGACGAATGAGAGTGGCACAGGCATTCCTGCGCGCGAAAATGAAAGTCCTACGGACATTCCTGTCCGCAGAGTGGGTTATCGTTGCTGCTAGGAGCACCCGCCCCACTATTCCGCAGCAAAACTCCGAATCAATGCCAGCTGACAACCAACTGTCATCCTTCCTTGCGAATGGTCGTGGTTTCGACACCTTGTACGCCCCCCTTTCCATCATGGCCACCAAGAAAACCACCCCTGGCATTTGTTACCTCGTCGGCGCCGGTCCCGGCGATCCCGGACTCCTCACGCTCAAGGGCAAGGAATGCATCGAGGTCGCTGACGTGCTCGTTTACGACTACCTCTGCAACCCCGAGCACCTGCGCTACGCCAAGAACGGTGCGGCAAGTATCTACGTCGGCAAGAAGGCGGGCGACCACACGCTCTCGCAGGAGGAAATTAATAAACTCATCGTCAAGCTCACCACCGAAGGCAAGATCGTCACACGCCTGAAGGGCGGAGATCCCGTGCTCTTCGGCCGTGGAGCCGAGGAAGCCGCCGAGCTCTACGAAGCCGGCGTGAAGTTTGAGATCGTCCCCGGCATCACCTCCGCCATCGCCGGCCCGGCTTACGCGGGTATTCCCGTCACGCATCGTTCGCATGCCTCGCAGCTCACGATCTTTACCGGCCACGAAGACCCCACGAAGCCCGACACCTCGCTCAATTATGAAAAACTCGCGCAGGCAGACGGCACCAAAGTCTTCCTCATGGGCGTGGAGCGCATCGAGGAAATCACCCGCGAATTCCTCAAGCACGGCGCCAAGCCGGAAACCCCCGTCGCCCTCGTGCGCTGGGCCACGCACAGCCACCAGCAGACCCTCGTCGGCACGCTGAGCGACATCGCCGCCAAGGTGAAGGCAGCAGGTTTCAAAGCACCCGCCGTTGCCATCGTTGGCGATGTCGTCACCGAGCGCCCGCAGTTGAACTGGTTTGAAGACCGCCCGCTGTTTGGCAAGAAGGTCGTCGTCACCCGCACCCGCGCGCAGGCCAGCGTGCTGAGCAAGCAGCTCTCCGTGCTCGGTGCCAACGTCATCGAAATGCCCACCATCCGCATCGCCCCCGTGGAAGACCAGATGTCCTTCGGCGAACTCGTGCAGGACTGCCACACCTACGACTGGATCATCTTCACCAGTCCGAATGGCGTGGATGCTTTCTTCACCATGTTTGACAAGCTCTACAACGACGCCCGCAGCATCGGCGGCGTGCGCATCGCCTGCATCGGACCCGGCACCGCTGAAAAGGTGAAGGCCCGCCACCTCGCCGTCGATCTCATGCCCGACAAAAAGCACTACGTCGCCGAAGGTCTCGTCAAAGCCTTCAAAGACCACCAGGACATGGACAACGTGAAGGTGCTCTGGGTCCGCGCCCAGGAAGCGCGCGAAGTCATCGCCAACGAACTCGCCGGCATGGGAGCCATCGTTGATGAATGCGAAGCCTACCGCACCATCGCCGAGACCGAGGACAACCTCGAAGCTCTCGCCCGCATGAAAGACGAAGGCGCCGACATGATCACCTTCACCAGTGCCTCCACCGTCGAGCACTTCCTCAATCTCAAAGTCGCCCTGCCCGAAGGCATCAAGATCGCCAGCATCGGCCCCGTCACCAGCGCCGCCATCAAAGCCCGCGGCCTCAAGGTCGATGTCGAAGCCAAGGAGAACAGCATCCCCGGCCTCGTGGCAGCGATCGAGAAGTTTTGGAGGTAGCAGTCGCAGGCTTGTGTTGCTCGCTTTGCCGCAGAGAGGCAAAGGAGCAAAGGGTGCAGAGATGAAGAATTATTGAGACTTGCGCAATAGGGTGACCGTCTTTTGAGCGGAATCAGTTTCTCCAAATCGCGCAGGACGATCTTGGCCAGGGCTCCTGATTGGAAACGCTTTTAATTAACCGAAGTCGGCATCATCGGCGGGAGCAAAAGCCAGGCAATCAACGAACCCCACAAGAGTGTCGCTTTCGGATAATTGTGCCGAACAAAAGTCGGCATCAAGATGTAGGCTGCAAAGAGATGACTTGTGTAGAGTACCAATTGAGAAGTCAGCCAGATCATAGGCTCTTCCCGCAACATCCTTACAGACAGCCCTCCAGCACCGACGTTCATCTCAAGAAGTAAGCGGCTTGCCACGGAAACAAGGAGCAAATCCAGCCAAAACGGCGAAATTGGCAGCCGATACTTCGACTCCACTGGCATATTGAACGACGCTTTGTTCTCCATTCATCGAAAATTATTCACAAATTCAACTCTTTGTCAGCCTCGTTCTTTCCTCGGATATAGCATCCCCCTGCCCGAGACGCTGGAGCAGTGCGCTCAACTCCGGCCCAATCAGACGCAGTTGTTCCCGGTGCAAGGAAGACAGCCCTTCCAGCATGCCTTCCCCATGGGAGGTGAGCTGAATAATCACCTGCCGCCGGTCCTCCGCTGAGGCATCGCGTTCCACCAGATCCTCCAGCACCAGACGGTCGATTAAACCGACGGCGCTGTGGTGTTTGATCTGCAGCCGTTCCGCCAGCTCCCCCACCGTAACGTGGTCGCGACCGGGAAATCCCTTGATGGCCAGCAGCGCCTGATGCTGCTGCGGCGTGATGCCCGCAATACCCGCTGCATCTTCACTGAAACGCAAAAATTTCCGCAGCGCGAAGCGAAACGCCGCCAGGTTTTCATATTGAGATTTGGAGATCGATTTGCGCATGGAGATGGGAGCAAGTGTAGCATTTTCCGGGCCTGGACTGCCCTGCCAGTTTGACATATATCGCATCACGATATTTAATCCCTCAATGCCAGTCCACTCAAATCTGCATGCCGCACTTACCAAGATGCTGCATCACGACATCGGCCGCCTTCCCGTAGTCGATCCCGTTGCTCCCACTCAAGTGATCGGTTATCTTGGCCGCGCCGCCATTCTCTCAGCCCGCCTGCGGCTCCATCACGAAGAAACCGTCCAACCCAAGGGCTGATACACCGCCGCCTCCACCATGCTGTTCATCATCAAAATATTGCTGATCAAGCTCTTCATCGCCGCCAGTGCTGCCGGCATCATTTATGCACTCTGCTGAGATGCCACGTTTCCACTACTTCCGAGATCCGTTGTTTCTGACCGCATGCGTGGCCTACGGCATCAACCGCTGCCTCATCAAACCGCATTCATTGCCGGGGTTCATGATGTTTCATTTCAATGACCTGTGGCTGATCCCCTGCGCGCTGCCGCCAGTGCTCTGGCTGCACCACCGCCTCGGGCTGCGTCCACAGGATGCGCCACCCCAGCCAGGCGAGATCGCAGGGCACCTCATCTTCTGGTCGCTGCTGTTCGAATGGGTCATCCCCAAACTCACGCACGCAGCGGGAGACCCGGCAGATGTCGCTGTCTATGCCATTGGCGCGCTCATCGCCGGCCTGTGGTGGAACCGTCACCGCTGGTTCGCAGCCTCCAGTTCTGGCCTCACGGCACCCGATCAATCTTCAACCGCCCCTTCCCGATGACGCAGCTTTCCTCCATGGGTGCGCCTCAGGACGAGGAGAAAAGCGCTGCGGCAAACACGGACGCGCTGCTTGCCTGGCTGCCCCTGCTGGCAAAAGCGGAAGAGCTGGAAGTCTTGGAGAAAGAAGAAGTCGAGCCCCTGCGCTATGCCAGCCCGCCTTGCTACCTCGCCGAATTTCCCGACGAAGACAGTACTGCTCACACGACAAAATAATCCATTTCCCTGCACGTGCCCATCCCCACCCTGCGCAAATGGCTCGGCATTGAGCTGATCGAAGTCAGCATGACGGAAAAAGCGGTGTCAACCTTGGGCGGCGGACTCGCCATTTTGGCATTGATCGCCATCTCCACCTACGCCCTCCCCGTGGGCGGTGCGGCAGCCCTGATCACCTCCATGGGGGCCAGCGCTGTGCTGCTCTTTGGCGTCCCGCACGGTCAGCTTTCACAGCCTTGGCCGGTCATCGCCGGGCATGGCATCTCCGCATTCATTGGTGTCGCCTGTGCGCAATACATCCATCACCCCGCCCTCGCCGCAGCCTGTGCGGTCGGTCTCGCCATCGGGGCCATGCAGCAGCTCAAATGCATTCACCCGCCCGGCGGCGCCACCGCCTTCACTGCCGTGATGGGGAGCAGCGCCATCCATCAGCTCGGCTTTGGCTTCGTGCTGTTTCCGGTGCTCACCAATGCCGTCGTCATGGTCCTGCTGGCCGTGCTCATCAACTACGCCTTCCGCTGGCGGCGTTATCCCAATGCCATCAACCGCCGCACCCAAAGGCCGCACTCAGCCCCGCCGGAGGATGACTCATTGCCCACGCACGAGGACATCATCGCTGCCATTCGATCCCGCGACTCCTTTGTGGACATCAGCGAAGACGAACTCATGGAGCTCATTGAGTTGCTGCGTTCTCACCCTGGCAAGTCCGCTTGATTCTGACTGAACTGAAGCACCGCAGAACTATCACGACTCAATCTCTGCTCTCCTCTGCGTCATCACCGTCACCACAAGGATGAAAAAGCACATCACCACAGAGAACAGCGGGAACTGCAGCGCCGCAGGCAGACTGTAAACCAGCGCAAGCGCAGGAATCCACACCAGCCAGTTCGTGATGAGCACCGTGGGGCAGGTGCGCGTCCAAAATTCGCGGTTCAAGGTTGGGCGCGTGCGTTTCCATGAGCCACCCAGTTCCACCCATCTCAGAGCGATGACATAGGTAGGCACAAACCAGACCGGGCTCATGATGAACTGGTCCACCAGCACCTTTTTCACCAACGTGGAGGGATCGTGCCCATCCCCAAACAACCAGGTCTGTAAGCGGTAGAACAGATCGATCTCCATGCCACGATAACCCCAGAACAGCATGAGCAGAACGAGACGTCTGCCCCACCCCTCCCGTGGCAGCGTTCCCATGATCCATTGAATGCCGGTGGGCATGATCACTGCAGCGAACAGGGTGGAGACGCAGGAGAAAGCGAAGGACCAATGCGTCTTGAACGCGCCCAGCGACTCCCAAAAACCCGCCAACGCCGGCACTTGGTAGTAACTGACCACGAGGGCCAAAGCGAACACATTCAGCACGAGGCACGGCACACGATTCTGCCGAAACACCGCCACGATGGTGGCGAAGATGCCAGGAGTGGATGAAGGAGTGGCAGACATGCGGTGCGCGATGCTTCATGTCTGCGAAAGGCCGAGATGGCAAGCAGCTTGATCTGCCCCATGGCGTGCCAGCAGCAGCTGCATTCGCCAGAATGCGGATGGCATGGGCGCTTGCGAAGAATAACCACGCTCTGGCGAACGTGGCTACATCGCACACTCTGCTACGCAGACAGCAAAAGAGCGACAGCTTTAAGCCGTCGCTCTTTCGTGGATTTAGAAAACTACGCAGCGCTTACTTGTCTTCGCCGAAGTACTTTTTGCGCAGTTCGTTGCCGACGCCCTCCTCGGTCAGTTTAAGAAGAGCCTGATTCAGGCTCTCACGCAGAGTGCTGTCCTGCTGAAGGGCGAATGAGTAGTTCTGAGTTTCGAACACACGACCGACCATCTGCAGCTTCTCGTCGTTGAGCTTGCCGGCTTCGTATTGAAGCACCGGCGCATCATACACCACAGCATCCACATCGCCCTTCTTGAGGGAGAGGACGCATTCCGTCACATTCGCCAGGGGCACCACCTTCGCGCCTTTGGCGGTGAGCCAGGTTTCCGTGGTGCTGCCTTTGATGGTGGCGACTTTGCGGCCGGGCAGATCGCTAGGACCATTGATGTCGCCCTTGAGGGTGTTGACGGTCAGGGTGGTGGTGAAGGAAGCCGTGAGCAAGGAGACCAGCACGATGCTCAGAAGCATCCAGACGACAGCCACGATACGACCACCGACGCCAACGGGGCCTTTGTTGTCAGCGCCGCCGACGAGCAGCGTGCTGATCGTCCACCAGAAGGACTCATGCATGCCCTTTTTGTAATCTTCCGGCCATTGGTCCCCGTTCAACGGATGCTCAAAGCGCCAGACGAGGTGGGAGATGATGAACATCGCCACCATGAGCAGGGCGAAAGCGCCGATGAGCTCGATGTTGAAGAGATTGCCGATGAGGGAAAAGATGCTGTCAGCAAAGCTGCCGCTGCCGCCATTGACCAGTACCTGCAAGCCAGACTCATAGAAGGGCTGCGTGAAGTCGATCACCTCTTCGCGCTTGGCCGTGACGCTGATGGCGCCCACTCCCACGTCCGCCGTTTTGTTTTTCAGCGCTTCGATGATCTCCGCCGCGCTGTTCACCACCGTGACATCGTAGTCCAGCTTCGTCTCACGGGCGAGCTGGTCCCACAGCTCAGCCGCATAGCCCACGCGGCGGCCTTCTTTATCAAAGGAGAAGGGTTCCAGATTGCGGGTGACGACGCGGATCTTATTCCCTGCGGCCGTGGCTGCGGGGGCTGATGCAGCTGCTGCGGGGGCCGGAGCCGTGACGGGAGCCTGGGCTGAAGCCTGCGGAAGCAGGCCGGTAAAGAATACGGAAGAGAAGAGTAGGAGAAGAGAGCGCATGAAGAGGGGGCCGACTCTGTCGTGCCACCGAGTCGAGTCAATGCAATCCCTCGACTTTGCCAGCTTGCGACACCGCGTGGTCTGCCCATTCATGGGGAATGACCGCCGAGTTTTTCCAGCAGATCTCCACCCACGGTGCCGCCGTGAATCTTTCCTCCCGCGCCAAGCTCCGCCTCACCGGAGCTGACCGGGTGCGCTATCTGAACGGTCAGGTGACCAATGACGTGCGGCGGGTCAAAACGACCGAGACACTCTACGCCTGTGTGACGGATGTGAAGGGCCGCATGGCGGGTGATGTCTTGATCCATGCGCAGGGAGACATGCTGCTGCTGGATGCCGAAGCGGACCTGCGCGAGACACTGGGAATGCGGCTGGAGCGCTACATTGTGGCCGATGACGTGGAGCTGACCGATGTGACCGAGGAATGGCAGCTCTGGCACGTGTGGGGTGGCGCAAGTACTCCTGCCAGCATCGGCGCGCAGGAGCACCCAAGTCACCTCCTGAGCTCCACGCGCTATGGCGTGGCAGGTCTTGATCTGTGGCTGCCTGCAGCCGCAGAAGCACCCACGCTCGATTCACGCGCCCTTTTGAATGCAGAGGATCTGGAAACCTGGCGCATCCTGCAAAAAGTGCCGCGCTGGCCGCACGAACTGAATGCCGAGACCTTCCCGCCCGAAGCGGGCTTGGAAGGCAAGGCGATGGATTTTGCCAAAGGCTGCTACATCGGCCAGGAGGTGCTCTCCCGCATCAAGACGACCGGCAAGATGCCGCGTGAGATGATCGCGTTTGAATCTGACGGCGTGGTGAATGTGGGAGACGAACTCTGGCATGAGAAACTCGTCGGCAAGATCACCAGCGTGGCAAAACACCCCGCTTCCGGCCTGACCATCGGTCTCGCGATGATCCGGCAGGGCACCGCAGCGGATGGCCTCCATGTCGGCAGCAGCACTGGGCCGTCGCTCGGGCGCGCTTAAAGGACTTGCAGTGCCTTTTTTGGCAGAAGCCCTGCGGCAACTCCAGACAAACAGCACGCATCAAAAAGCGCATGGTCCGGAGACCCTGCGCTAGGACTTG
>NZ_JAQSEA010000298.1 GCF_029946185.1 Prosthecobacter sp. | reverse complement strand
AAACGAGCGTCAACTGTGCCTCAAAGCTTCTTCAGCACACGGTCATGGGGAAAGCAGCGCTTGGCCAGTCGGACCAGATCCTGGCGGAGCAGGGGGGACATGTGGACAAATACCCTCTTTTTGCGCGTGCTGCCTGACGCAGGCTTTTCGATGGTCAGGTCGTTGCAGGAGAAGCAGGCATCAAACTGATACCGGCCTCCGGAGGTGCGAAGGGTGAGTCTAAGTGCAGGGTTGAAATCGCAGAGGGTGCGGTCGCCGTAGCTGTCGTAGTCGAGCAGGCGTCCTAGCAGCGCTCCATCCTCTCGAGGGTCCAGTATCACGGCTTTGCGCGATGTCTCAGGGATGTTTTCGGTTCCCTCGCCTATGCGCGAAACCTCTACACGGGCCAGATGCATTTCTCCATACTGCGCCGCCGTGCATCCGAACATTTCGAGTTCGTCCCTGTAAGGGTAGAGAGCCCGAATCAAGAGATGATCTTTCCGGTGCATCTCTCTCAGAGTTTCGTACTCCAAGGCTGATGAACGGGGGGTGCAGCAGGTCATTCCCATGCATACGAGAAGGGAGGCGGAGGCGCTGTGATAAAGGTTCATAGGAGAGTGAGGCGGTCTTTGGAGCACGCTCGCGGCGGTCGCGTTCAATTGAAACGGGTTTTGGCAGTTTTGGCAGTTTTGGCAGTTTTGGCGGTGCCTTTTAAAAGGGGGAGCATTTTCAATGTGGGAGGTTTCGGTGGTTTCGTTGGTTTTGAGGGTGCGTTTTGAAAGGGGGAGATATTCCGCAGCATCGCCAGGGGTGGATACGAAAGGGGGGAGGAGAGTTTCGTGGCAGGAGGAGGAAAGACGTTTCTCAAAGGTTCTGCCACAAGGCTGTGTCAGTTCGTTCTTGGAAGGGCAGGAGGAGGGAGCACGTGGGCCAAGAGAGATAAATAGAATATGTAACGATATGCAAGTTACTGGTATGGTTATGCCAGGAGACTTTGAAAGCAGGGCTGCATTCTCTTCGTGGCAGACAGGTTCTCGCGCAGCCAAACCGCTGGACGTAGGTTGGTCGTGTTTGGCGTCGAAAACACTCCATACTCCACCACTTCCTTCGCCAAACCGCCCGACTGCGAGGACGTCCGCATGCCGGAGTGTTTGCGGCACGCTGATGGACGGGCGGGCTGTCGCCACACCCATCCTACGACACCTGCGGTTTCATGGCAGGAAGTGGCAAGGGATGGCATCAACAGACAGTTTCACCTGACCTGCTCATTCTGAGGCGGCATGGGAGGCCAGGGCGGGGGCTGTGCTGGCTTTCAGGAGGTCTTCCTGACGATCCCTTGCGTACTACCATAAAATAATACCCGCGTCCACCAGACACCGATGCCCAACCCTCCAGCCCGCATTTCCACCCATTTGAGTTTCGGCGAAAACTACTCATACCAGGGGCAGTTGAAAAGAGGTCTGGATGGAACGGCGCTTATTTTTGAACCGCAGAGAATGAACGGTCGCAGAGAGAAGAAAATTTGAATTGAAGCCGCCGCCCTCTGCGTCCGTCCAATCTCTGCGGTTCATCCGGTTTTGTTCACCGGGACCGAGTCTGGAGAGGCTACGTGAGATACAGACCCGTTTTTAATGGTTCATGGCATCACCCCTCTGAAAACAAGCTGACAGAACTGACAGACCTCTCCCGCCCGTTTGATTCCTGGGTTCCTCCCGTCATTTGAAAAAACTCCCCCTTTTTAAATGAACCGCCAAAACCGCCAATACCCTCCCGCAGCCGGTGGTGAAAAATCGGGGCTCCTTCCAAAAGGCACCCTCAAAACCATCAAAACCCCCGAAACCTCGCGCATTGAAAATGCTCCCCCTTTCAAAAAGAACCAGCAAAACCAGCAAAACCTCCGAAACCTCCCCTCTCTTGTTTTGACTGGCTTTCCTGAGACAAAAAGAGTCCCTCTTTCTAAAAGTACCGCCAAAACCGCCGAAACCTCCAATACCCCCCCGGGGCGGTGCTCGATGAAAATCAGGTCCCCCTTTCAAAAAGAACCAGCAAAACCAACAAAACCTCCGAAACCCGGTCATCGGGGCGGATGGGCACGCAGGCCCTGTAGCGCCCCGGATGGCAGGCGAGGGATGATGAAGGGCAGGCAAAGACTCAGCGGCCAAACCTGTCGTAGTACTTGGCACCGTAGTTTTCGTAACGTTTGATTGCGTCGCATGCCCAAGCTCCACCGCTGGATGGGCAGGTGCTATGTGCTGAATGTCTGCTTTGTGACGGGGCCGGCCAGTCTGATCATGGCGTTTTATGCCAATGGCGGAATCACCTCGCGGCTGGCGTTCATCACCCTCGCTATCGGATGGATCGTGACCACCCGCATGGGCTGGCGGCTGGCTTTGAGCAGGCAGTGGCAGCGCCATCGGGCATGGATGATGCGCAGCTATGCGCTGACCCTTTCTGCGCTCACACTCAGGGTGTGGAAGTATACGCTGGTCCTGCTGTTTGAGCCACGACCGATGGACCTTTACCGAGTGGTCGCATGGCTGGGGTTCGTTCCCAATGTGCTGCTGGTCGAATGGCTGATCCGTCGTCGAAAATGCAGATCAGTCAGTGCAGAGGTTGGAAAAAACGCCCTTCACTCAAGTTAGGCGAATGTCCTTGTATTCCTGAGTGTGCACCCAGGCTGGAGGTCATTGAGGATGTTCCAAATCAGCCGCGATGTTTTGCAAGGAAGGTTCCAGATCAGCGGGCACTCCCACGCGGCTGATCATGCGGCGGAACTTGGCTGAGTGTGCATCTGTCGTGAGCTGGGGCACGACTTCGAAGGTGATTTGGATGTCGTGCAGAAGCCCTGTGATGGTCAGGCGCTCATCAAGGCGGGTGCGTGCCAGGGGGAGGTCTGGCGTGGCGCCTGGGATGGGTTCCAAGCGGATGATGATGTGATTGCGCTCCACCTGCTCGGCCTGCCATTCGCGCACTTCGCGCAGGTAATCGAAGGCATGCTGGAAGGGATAGGCGGTCAGGGGGCGATAGCCGGAGGTGGACTTGACCCAGAAGAAGTCCGCTGCACGGCCGATGATGGTTTCAATGCGCGGCAGTTTGTTGCCACAGCCACAAGGCTCGGTGGCCATCACCAGACGGTCGCCTATTTCATAGCGAATGAAGGGCTGGACGGTATTGGCCAGATTGGTCATCAGGACTTTGTGGCCGAGCTGTCCGGGTGGCACAGGGCGGTTTTGCTCATCCACCACTTCGAGTATGATCCAGTCAGCGTTGACATGGGCACCGGTCCCGGTGGGGCAGCCGTTGGTCATGAACATGCACTCGCCACAGGCATAGTTGTCCATGACCGGTGCCTGAAAAGCCGCGCTGATCCTGCTGCGGGCCTTGAGCGTGAGAGTTTCGCTCCAGGTGACCGCCTGCTTCATGCGGGGCAGGTTGAGCTGGTCGGTCTTCAGCGACAGCAAGTCGAGCGTGGTCGGGGTGGCGGTCAGCACTGCGGGGCTGAAGGCGTTGAGTTTTGCGATCAGATCGGGATCGTTGGCAGGAAGAAAAAGGAACCGCATGTAGCGATGCATGTACTCGGGCAGATGCTGCCAAATCCATGCCGATGGGAAGAAGCCCTGCTGGCTGATGAGCACCGCGAGCCGTGTGGGATTCCAAAGATTAAGAATTGGCTGAAGGAATCTCCTGGCACCGCGATAGGAGATGTTGCCACGCGTCATTTGAAAGGCAAACAGCAGGTTCAGCACGAGTTGATTTTGCACAATCAAGGTCGGCTGCCCTTGGCTGCCTGAGGTGTGTGAGACGGTGTATTTCCCCTGGAAGGTCTGGTTCACGTTGCCCGTATCGGCAATGAATTCTTCGACGGTGGCATGGGTGACGGCGGGGTCTGTCACCACTTGGTCGAAATGGGCCATCATCTCCGCTTTGGTCGTGACCGGGTATTTAGACAGATCGACGCAGTCCGCATCAATGTGGCGGAATTTTTCCCGGTAATAAGGCGAGCTGGCGCGGGCGGTTTTGAGAAACTGCCTCAATCGTTTTTGTTGCACCTGATGCAGCCGGTCAGGGGACATCTGCGTGGCTGCATATTGGAGGTAGGTCCAGCAAGAGTGCTTGATGAATGACAGGAAACTAACTTTTTTCTTGGCGCTGGCAGAGGACGACATAGGCAGTGTGTGAGTTAATGCTGGTCATGAATGGCACTTGATTAAGGCGGAGCATCGTGAAACTCACAGCTTACGCGCAGCGCTCCGAGGAGCGTGGACTTTAGTCCGCTGCACTCCGCCACACACACCCGCTCCGCTTTGGCACGCTGCTTTCGCGACACCGAGCATCACCGTGTTTGCGGTATTCAGTGCGAGCCATCACACGTCCCACGCGGACGACCTGCTGCGGACTCAAGTCCGCGCTCCGTGGCTCTTTTTCACCTTCGTGGGTGAATGGATGAATCCCTCGACATCCGCCTTAATCAAGTGCCATTCATGCTGGTCATCTTTCAATCAAAAGCCGAACTCCGGTAACTTGGGTGGTCCAAGGCCGTGTGGTGCCACGCCAGGCCTGAGTAATCAAACGGTGCCCCCTACTTCTGATAAATCGGCAGGAAGTGGTGATGTACGGAGAGGCTGAGCAGAGCGAGGGACGTGGCATAGACGGCCCCGGCGCTCTTCTCATTCCCATTGCGCGGATACCAACTGCCGTCCTTACCCTGGGCGGCGATGAGGGTCTGCTCGGTCTTTTGGCGGGCGGTGGCGGCGTGATCTCCGCCGCGCTGGTACATGCCTTGGGCGTAGTAGTAGCAGCCGTAGAAGAACCAGGGTTCGTTGATTTCGGGCGGGGACTTGAGCAGCCAGTTGGCGGAGCCGAGGACTTCGGCGGTTTCATACTGGCCGCAGACCTGGAGGGAGAGGAGTCCGGCGGCGGTGGTGGAGAAGGTCTGGCGGCCGCCGTAGGGCTCGTAGCTGAAGGCGGCGGCATCGCTCTTGGGATTGCCGTTGGAGTCACGCTCCACGCGGTAGCTGCGTTTGATGTAGGCCACGGCGCTGTCGATGGCTCCTTTGGGTACGTCAAAACCGGCGTCCTTGGCCGCACGCAGCGCCATGACCTGCCAGACGCTGACGGAGATGTCGCTGTCGCTGGAACTCGGCTCATAGCGCCAGCCGCCGCGATTGGCCTCACTCTTCGGCACCTGCTGGGAGCGGATGATGAGCTGAATCGCGCCCTCCAGTTGTTTGTGCAGGCGTTTGTCCGTCGCTTCATCCGGCGCGTGGCCGACCATCTCAGCCAGCATGAGGGACATGATGCCATGACCGTACATGCGTGAGCGGTCGCTGCGCCCGAGGTAGCCGTTTTCATCAGGCTCCACACCTTCCACGACAAAACGCAGCGCCCTGCCGCAGGCGATGCCTTCGGGCGTGGGGTCGTCCGGCATGTGTCCCACGGAGGCCAGCCCCATGAGGGCGAGGGAGGTCATCGCCGCACTGTGGGAGGGCAGGTCACCGCGCTTCGGTTTGGCATCCGTTTTTTCATCCACGATGAAGCCGGAGGGCTTCTGCTGCGTGATCAGCCAGGCCACGGCCTTTTCCACCGAGGCTTTGACCTGCGGGGAGATCAGTTCCGGCTTGGGGGACTGTGCGGCGGCAAGTGGGGTGACCGCTGAAAGGATAAAAAGTGTTCGGAGGAGGCGCATCAGGGGACGAATAGAGTCCAATGCACTCTCAACGTGCGTTCATCCAAGGAATTTGCGGCTCATTCTGCAACTCCTTCCAATTGTTCCAGGCCAGCATGCCAAACAGAAGCAGGGTGAAAAGGCCGCTGCCCACGCGAATGCTGGAGTCGATGTCCAGCAGGCTGAGGACGCCATCTTGCAGGCGCAGCCAGAGATCACTGGTCACGGAAAGCACGGCCAGACTCACCGCACACGCGAGGCTGATGGTCAGCACCTGCCGCTGCTTGCGTGGCCCAAGGTAAGCCTGGCAGAGCCGACCGCCATCAAGTGGCAGCACGGGCACGAGATTGAGCAATGCCCAGAAAATGCTGACCACGGTGAAGGCATCCAGCAACTGATGCAGCCAGAGCGAGGACGGCGGCCAGAGTGTCATGGACCAGCCGACGGCAAGACCCGCAAGGATTTGCAACCCGGGACCTGCCGCACTGACGAGGAAGTCTTCCTGCCGAGTGCGTGGCTTGCTGCCGATGGCCAGGCCGCCAAAGCCATAGAGTACGATGCCCACCCGTCGGTCGCCGTAGTTCCGCATGGCCAGCGCATGCCCCAGTTCGTGAATCAAGATGGACAGCAAGACCGCCGCCACCCAGGCCAGCAGGCCGCGAAACTGCTCGGGGGAAGTGGCGCTCATGCCACCACCCATGAGCGCGGTGTTCAGCCAGAAGATCCAGTGGATCTGGATGGGGAAGTCAAAGAGGGTGAAGCGGAGCATGGGGAGAAAGAGAATGTCGAATGTCGAATGCGGAATGAGGAATGTCGAATGGGGAGATGGGGAGATGGGGGAGGGAAGCAGTGGGGGAGTCAATGGTATTCCGAAAATGACACCGCCGCATGCGCGTGCCACGCAGCCCGGAGCGCGGAATTTATTCCGCAGCAGGTCGCAAACATGAGGCTGTTGATGCGTTGCCTGAGAGGCGCAAGCACGGTGGTCCTCGGTGTGGAGAGAGCCGGTGTGGAATAAGAACTCTGCGGGCAGCGGAGATCTGCTTAATAAATTCCGCGCTCCTGTCCTGCAAAAACCTCGGAAACATCCCCGCTTCAGCCTTCGTTACGCGCTGTTCCTCAAACTCATGAAGCATCTTCTTACCTGCCTCCTTCTTTCTGCCACCGTCCTCCGGGCGGACGATGCTGCGGATGTGATTTCTCAATCCGGCGTCAAAGGAGGGATCGTGGTGCATGTGGGCTGTGGTGACGGCAAGGTCACTCAGAGCCTGCGGGCCAGCGAGCGCTACCAGGTCCAAGGACTGACGCAGGATGCAGGGGCGTTGCCGGGGATTCGCGAAACGATTCATCAGTCGGGCAAATATGGCCCCGTGGCGGCGGACTCCTGGGATGGGACGCATCTGCCTTACATCGAGAATTATGTGAACCTGCTGGTGGTCGAGGACGCGGCCGCTGTGGCGAAGGAAGAGATCGACCGGGTGCTCACGCCCTTGGGTGTTGCGATGGTGCGCAAGGCGGGCGGCGGCTGGGAGAAGATCGTGAAGCCATGGCCGAAGGACATGGATGAGTGGACGCACTATGCGTATGACTCGAAGGGCAACCCGACCTCCAAGGACATGCTTGCCGGGCCGCCTTCACGCATGCAGTGGGTGGGGAATCCGCGCTGGAGCCGCCACCATGACCGCATGTCTTCGGTCAGTGCGGAGGTGAGCGCGGGCGGGCGTCTCTATTACATCATGGACGAGGGCAGCCGCATCTCCATCCTCATGCCGGCCAAGTTTGCACTGATCGCACGGGATGCCTTCAATGGCACCGTTCTTTGGAAGAAGCAGATCACGCAATGGAGCACGCACCTGTGGCCGCTGAAGTCCGGCCCCACGCAGCTCACGCGCCGTCTCGCGTCCATTGGGGACAAGGTCTATGTGACGCTGGGCATTACCGATCCCATCACCTGCCTCGATGGCGCCACGGGGGAAGTGATTCGCGAGTATCCGCAGACCAAGGGCGCGGAGGAGCTGCTCTATCGCAACGGGACGCTGTATGCCTTGGTGAACCCCGAGCCATGGCGCTTGAATGATGAGTTCGCCGTGAAGCAGCAGAGCGATCAGAAGCGCGTGGAGACGGAGTTCAACTGGGATGGCAAGACGCGGCACCTGATGGCAATCGACGCGGAGAGCGGCAAGACCCTGTGGAAGGTGGACGACAAGGTCGGCCCGATCACCATCGCTCTGGATGACAAGCGCATGGTGTACTACAACGGGGATGGTCTGACGAGCCGGGATGTGAAGACCGGCGCGGTGCTCTTTGCCGATGTGCCTGAGGCCCGCCGCAAGCTCTATGAATTCAACTTTGCGCCGCGTGTGGTGCTCAATGACGACGTGATCCTGTATGCCGGGGGCGATGGTCTGATGAAGGGCATCCACGCGGACACGGGCAAGGAATTGTGGAGTTCATCGCATGAGAAAAGCGGCTACCGCAGCATGGAGGATGTGATCGTGGCGCAGGGTCTCGTGTGGAATGCAGGCACCACGCAGGGGAACCAGTCCGGTGAGTACACGGGGCGCGATCCGCTGACGGGAGTGGTGAAAAAGCAGTTCTTTCCCGACGTGCCGCAGGGCACCTACTGGTTCCACCACCGCTGCTACATGGCGAAGGCCACGGAGAAGTTCCTCATTCCCTCCCGCACCGGCATTGAGTATGTCGATATGGAGAAGCAGCACTGGGATCTGAACCACTGGGTGCGCGGTGCCTGCCTCTACGGCGTGCTGCCTTGCAATGGGCTCACCTACGCTGGACCGCACAACTGCGCCTGCTACCCTGAAGCGAAGCTGGACGGCATGAGCGTGATGGCCTCCGCTCCGCGATACCCCATGCCGCCTCACACCGCTGACTCTGCGCGTCTGAGCAAGGGGCCTGCGTATGCCGAAGCCATCACTGAAACACCGGCAGATGCCAAGGACTGGCCCACCTACCGCTCTGACAATGGTCGCAGCGGCTTCACCAATCAGGATTTGAAAAAGGACCTCGGCATGGCCTGGGAAGTGAAGCTCACCCCGCCGCTGAGCACGACGACGAGCGCCGCTGGGCTGACCTTTGTCTCCGAAGTGGACAAGCACACGCTGCATGCCTTCGATTCCGCCACCGGCAAGGAAGCCTGGCATTTCATCGCAGGTGGCCGCATGGACTCACCCCCGACTTACTGGCAGGGCAGGGTGTTCATCGGCGGCAATGACGGCAACGTGTACTGCCTGCGTGCCAAAGACGGTGCGCTGGTGTGGAAGTTCCAAGGAGCGCCGGTCATGATGAGCCACGGGGCGTGGGAGATGATGGAAAGCGTCTGGCCGGTGCATGGCAGCGTGCTGGTGGAAAACGGTCTCGTGAGCTTTATCTCCGGCCATTCCTGCTTCCTCGACGGCGGCCTGTGGTTCTACCGCGTGGATGCCAAGACCGGCGAGATGAAGGTGAAAATCAACTACGACGACCGCGACCCCGAGACCGGCGGCGACTTGAATGACCGCCACAAGACCCTGCAAATGCCAGTCGCTTTGAACGACATCCTGAGCAGCGACGGCAAGTGGACGTACCTGCGCACGCAGAAAATCGGACCCGATGGCAAGCGCGTGGAAGTCGGCCCTGTGAGCGGAGATTTCGACAAGCAGGGCGGAGCGCAGAAGGGCGAGGGCCAGCACCTCTTCGCGCCGATGGGTTTCCTCGATGACTCCAACTTCCACCGCAGCTACTGGGTCTATGGCAAGAGCTTCGCAGGGGGTCACGGCGGCTACTTCCAGGCCGGGAAGTTTGCCCCCTCGGGCCGCATCCTCGTGCACGATGACAAGAACGTGTACTCCTACGGGCGTGAGGCGCAGTACTTCAAGTGGACGACCACCATGGAGTACACCCTCTTTGCCACACCCAAGGGCGCGCCGGATGAAGCCTTCGAAACCGAGCCCGCCACCACCGAGCGCAAGGGCAACAGCGTCGTGCTGGATGAAAAAGGCGTGCCGCTCGCGGTGCAGCCCAAGGGGGAATCGCAGGTGGGTCACAACGAGACTTTGAAAGCTCAGGCGGACGCCAAAAAGAAGGGCATGGGCAAGGGCAAAAAAGGTGGTGCCAAGGGGGGCGGCAAAGCGAATGGCGCGCCAATCCCCGGCAGCGTGCAGTTTCCCAATGTGCCGGTGCTTGATCCCACC
This sequence comes from Prosthecobacter sp., assembly GCF_029946185.1. Classification (GTDB taxonomy): domain Bacteria; phylum Verrucomicrobiota; class Verrucomicrobiia; order Verrucomicrobiales; family Verrucomicrobiaceae; genus Prosthecobacter. The sequence continues at coordinate 1,249 of NZ_JAQSEA010000298.1, read as the reverse complement.
CAGACGCCGATCACCGTCGAGGCCTGGGTGCTGCCGGACAAGCCAAGCGGCACGATTTTGAACCATGGCGGCCCGAGGCTGGGCGTGGCGCTCGATTTCCATGACAAGAAGCCGCAGTTCCACATCCGCAGCGATTCCAAGGTCAGCACCATTGTCTCCGCAGAAGCACTCACCGACGGCTGGCACCACATTGCAGGTGTCCTGGCCGCCGACAAGAAGATGACGCTCTACATCGACGGCAAGCTCGTCGCCGAAGGGATGGCGGGAGAACTGATTGCCGCCAAGCCGGCCAATCCGCTGATCGTGGGCAACGGTAACGGCGTCGCTGATGAAAATGCCGGGGGTTACAGCGGGCTGCTGGATCAACTGGCCATCTATCACAAAGCGCTGAGCGCCGCCGAGGTGCAGCAGCGTTTCGAGCAGCCGGAAGCGAAGCCGGTGGATGCGGTGCTCTTCTGCAACTTCGACAATGGCGACTCACGCGACAACTCCGGCAATAACGTGCACGGCGTGGGCGCTGGCGTCGAGTCGGGGAAGGGCAAGGTGGGCGGCGCGCTGTGGTTCAAGGGCGGCAGCGATGCCAAAGGTGGCAAAAAAAGCGGCAGCTTCGTGAAGCACACCTGGGACCGCTTTGTCCCCATCGTCGCCCGCAGCATGGCGCTGGCTGGCAAAACCGTACTCGTCAGCGGCGCACCCGACACCATCGACGAAGAATATGCCTTTGAACGCCTCGCCGCCAGAGACCCCGCGATTTTGGAGGAACTCAAAGCACAGGACGAAGCGCTCGAAGGCAAACGCGGTGCCAAGATGTGGGCCGTGAATACCGAAACCGGCGAGCAAAGCTCGGGCCTCGAACTCACCAGCCCAGCCGTGTGGGACGGCATCACCGTCGCTCAGGGCTGTGTCTTTGTGGCCACAATGGACGGCAGGCTGCAATGCTTTGGGAAATGATGGAAGAGGCGAATGACGAATGATGACGCGCTCTCCGGAACGTAGGTTGGGTGTGTTTGGCGCATTCCGACTCCGCAACCTCATGCACACCTCTCCGCCAAACCGCCCGACCACCAGGGCATTCCTACGTCAAGGTGCCTGCCGTGAATGGCGCTTGATTAAGGCGGAGCATCGTCAAATTCAGCGTCTGGTGCGCAGCGTTCCGAGGAGCGCGGACTTGAGTCCGCTGCACTCCGCCGCACCCACCCGCTCCGCTTTGGCACGCTGCTTTCGCGACACCGAGCATCACCGTGTTTGC
>NZ_JAQSEA010000297.1 GCF_029946185.1 Prosthecobacter sp. | reverse complement strand
ACAGCCTGTTTCAATACCATGTCTTCAAAAGCGCGCCACCTCTCGCACAGCGACCTGCTGCATCTCAAACGCTGGAACACTCCCACCATCTACAACGGCTGGGAGCAGATCACCCAGCACAATCCTGGCGCGGACGCCTTCAACATCGAAGAAACCCGCGACTTCATGCCGCAGATGGGCCCCATGGTGGGCTACGCTGTGACCTTGGTCATCGAGCCTTCGAACGCTGCGCATCGTGCCGCCAATCCCAACGCCGGAGAGGAATTCCGCCGCTACATCGCCAGCATGCCGGGGCCGAAGATTGTCGTGGTGCAGGATCTCGACAAGCCCCGCGTTCTCGGCTCCGCCTGGGGCGAAGTCAGCGCGAACATGTTTCGGGCCATGGGCTGTGTGGGCACCATCACCGACGGTGCGATTCGTGATCTCGATGAAATGACCAATGCGGGATTCAAGGCGCTCGCCCGCCGCCTTTGCGTCGGCCACGCGTTTGTACACCCCGTGCGCTGGGGCTGCGAGGTGGAGGTCTTTGGCCGCAAGGTGCAGCCGGATGATCTCATCCACGCCGACAAGCACGGCTTCATGGTCATTCCTCCCGAGGACCAGCCAAGGCTGCTGGAAGCCGCACGCTTCATGGACGCCAATGAATGCGCCACAGTCATCCCCGCCGCCCGCAATGGCGCAGGTCTCAGCACTGACCAACTCGTCGCCAATCTCGAAGCCAGCATCACCCAGTTCAGCGCCAACGTGAAAAGCCAATTTGCCCGTCAGGGTGAATGGTAACTCCATCAACACTCATGAAACATCTCATCCTCGCTCTTGCTCTCGTGCTGACGGCGCACGCCGAAAGCGTCATCACCTTCAATCTCGATCCCACGAAAGAGAATCCGCGCAACTCCGAAGGCTCCTTCGCCACGCTGGCCTCCGGCCGCATCATCTTTTGCTACTCGCATTTTTACGGCGGTGCAGGGGATGAAAGTCCCGCACGCATCGTGCGCATTCATTCGGACGATCAAGGCCGCACCTGGAGCCAGCCCGTCACCGTGGTGGAGAACACCGGCGGCAACAACGTGATGAGCGTGTCTTTGCTGCGCCTCGCCAGCGGCAAGCTCGCCATGTTTTACTGTATCAAAAATAGCTGGATCGACTGCCGTCCGCACATGCGCGTCTCTACGGATGATGGCGAGAGCTGGACCGAGCCGAAGCTTGTGCAGCAGGCACCGGGCTACTTTGTGATGAACAACGACCGCGTCATCCAGACCAGCAAGGGCCGCATCATCATCCCGCTGGCCTTTCATCGCTCACGCGGCACCGATCCGCATACCAGCAAATCATGGGACGCGCGCGCCATCGCCACCTGGATTTATTCGGATGATGAAGGCGCTACATGGATGGAATCTTCAAGCTGGTGGGCCATGCCCGTGCGCAGCGGCAGCGGCCTGCAGGAGCCGGGCGTCGTGGAGCTTGCCGATGGCTCGATCTTCTCCTGGTGCCGCACCGATCAAGGCGCGCAGTACGGCTTTCGCTCGACCGATGCGGGCAAGACGTTCTCGCCACCGGAGCCCACGGAAATGAAATCTCCCAACGGCCCCGCCAGCATCAAGCGCCTGCCCGGCAGCAGCGATCTGCTGGCCATCTACAACGACCACTCGGGCATGTTTCCGTTTCCGCCGAAGAAGCGCAATCCCTTCGTCGCCGCCATCTCCATGGACGGCGGCAAGACCTGGCCGAAGCGCAAGCTCATCGAGGACGATCCCGATGGCCTCTACCACTACACCGCCATCCATTTCGTGGGCGACGCCATGCTCATCGGCTACTGCGCTGGCGACAGCAAAGTCGGCGCTCTCAATCGCCTGCGCATCCGCCGCATCACCCTCGACTTTTTGAAGTAACCCTGATCCCCATGCGTACACTCATCCTCCTTCTTTGCTGCTGTGCGAATCTGCTGGCGGCAGCACCGCTGCAAACCGCGCAATTGCTCGCCGCAGGGCAGGAGCCTGTGCGCATCGTCTGCATCGGCGACAGCATCACCGGCGTCTATTATCACAGCGGCGGCCGTCGGGCATATCCCGAGATGCTTCAGCTCGCACTGAAGCAGCTCTATCCGCAGGCGCAGATCACCGTGCGCAATGCAGGCATCAGTGGCGACACCACCACGGGCGGCCTCAAGCGCCTGGAGACCGATGTCCTCGCGCACAAGCCCCAGCTCGTGACGATCATGTTTGGCATGAACGATCTGGTGAAGACACCCGTGGACGTCTTCAAAAAGAACCTCCACGAAATGATCGCCCGTTGCCGCACCAGCGGTGCCGAGGTGGTGCTGTGTACGCAGAATTCCGTGGTCGAGACCGAGCCGCGGCCCTCTGCCCGACTTGCCGAATTCACGCAGTCCATCCGTGACGTGGCCAAAGAGGAATCACTCGTGGTGGCTGATTGCTTTGCCGCATTTGAGGCCGTGCATGCTGCGGATGCTTCCGAATGGAATCTGCTCCTCAGCGATGCCATTCACCCCAACATGGCGGGGCACAAACTCTTCGCCGAAACCCTCACGCAGGCCATCACCGGAAAAACCACTTCACTCCGTGAGATCGGTCCGCCCATGCCTGTGCTGCCGCATACTTTAGCACGCATCCAAGCTGCCCAGCCTGTGCGGGTTCTCGCCATGCCGCCGTATGATGAGGTCATCAAGCCTGCTCTGCAGGAGCTGTTTCCCGGGGTCGAAGTCAAGGTCACGCCCTGGCCGGTCGCAGGTCAGACGCTCGCGCAGATCGAGGTCGCCGCGCGCAAGGTGCGCAGCATGGCGCAGGATCTCGTCATCATCGCCGTGCCCGCTGATCTGCCATTGCAGGATCAGCAGCAGTTTCATCACGATTATTCATGGATCATGAACTGGTCGCTCAGCTTTGGCCCGCAGCAGTGGGATGTGGTGGTCGCCTTGCCCTCCAATGCGAAACCCACACTCAGTCAGGAGGAGCAGCGTCACGAAGCATTCGCACTGCGCCTCATCAAAGCCCAGGACCTTTCCATGATCACACGCCGCGCAGGCGACCCCTCGCTTTTGTTCAAAAGCCTCTCCACCTGGCTCGCAAAAAATCACCCCTAATCCCTCCATGAGACGCTCCAAAGTCCTCGCTAAAATCCGTGCCGGCCAAGTCGCCCGCATCTGTTGCACCGGCTCGCCCATCGCTTCTTTTCCGGCCATCGCCGCCCACTTTAATTACGACGGCATCTGGCTGGATGCCGAGCACCGCGCGTGGGATCAGCGTGAATCCGAAACGATGCTGGGCCGGCACCACGCGGCCGACATTGACTGCATGTGGCGGCCTCCGACCAAGGAAAAAAACGGCCTCTACCGTCTGCTGGAAGACGGTGCTTCGGGCTTGATGATCCCCCATGTCGGCAGCGCCGATGAAGCGCGTGCGCTGGTGAATGCGATCAAATTTCCACCGCTCGGAGATCGCGGCTTCTGCGGTGGTGGCCGGGATGCAGACTACTGGATCGGCAAGCCCGATGACTACACCGATCAGGCCAATCGCGAGACCTTCCTCACCGTGCAGATCGAAACACCCGCCGCGCTCGCCAATGTCGAAGAGATCGCCGCCGTCCCCGGTGTGGACATCCTCTTCCTCGGCCCTGGCGACATGTCCCTGCGGCTCGGTTGTTCGGCTGCCGTCAATGATCCGGTGATGATGGATGTGCAAAAGCAGATTTCCGCTGCCTGCCGCAAACACGGCAAGACCTGGGGCCGCCCCGTGGGCTCCGCAGCGGATGCAAAAACGATCATCGAACTCGGTGCGCAGTTCGTCGTGCTCGGCAGCGAGTTCGGTGCGCTGCATGCGCATCTCAGCGACTGCTCCGCGCAGTTCGACTCCGTGCTCAGTGAAGTTTCTGGCCAGTCCGTGTTGCCTGCGGGTAAAACTTACTGATGAAGTGCGTTTTGATCATTCCTCCATCATGAAAGCTTTCCTCGTTCTCGTATTCCTCCTTTCACCCCTTGGCATGTGGCACACCGCCTACGCCGCCGAGTCGGTGCGCATCGTCACCTTTGATGTGGATGCCACACCACCTCTCGGCTCAGCCATGGCGTATGATCCGGTGAAGCGCGTGGATGATCTCACGCTGCGCTGTCGTGGTATCGTTATTCTCGGGGCCGGGCAGCCCATCGTGCTCTGCGCGGTGGACTGGATCGGCATTGCGAATGAGGGGCATGATGCCTTTCGTGCCGCGCTCGCGGCAGCCGCAGGCACGGTGCCCGCCCGCGTGGCCGTTCACACCTTGCATCAGCATGATGCCCCAGGCTGTGACTTCACCGCAGAGAAGATCATCCAGGAACTCGACTTGAAAGGTTACAGCCGCTTTGACGGCACGTTTCATCGCCTCGTCATTCAGCGTGCGGCAGATGCCATTCGTGCGGCCTTGCCGAATGCGCAGCCCATCACGCACTACGGATATGGCGAAGCCGCTGTGAAGGAGGTGGCCTCGAACCGCCGCGTGGAGCGCACGCCCGAGGGCAAGGTGGGGCGCATGCGTGGCAGCAGTTGCAAGATCGAAGGACTCATCTCTCTGCCCGAGGGAGTCATCGATCCCGTCGTGTCACTCCTCAGTTTTTGGAATGGGGACAAGCCCATCGCTGTGCTCAGCGCGTATGCCTGCCACCCGCAGAGCTACTATCGTCTAGGCATTCCGAGCCCCGACTTTCCGGGCATCGCGCGCTTCATTCGCGGGCAGGATGTGAACGCCGCGCTGCATGTCCACTTCAACGGTGCCGGTGGCAACGTCTCCGCAGGCAAGTACAACGATGGCACGCAGAGCAACCGCGTCCTCCTCGCCACGCGTCTTGCCGCAGGTATGCGCGAGGCCTATGAAAAGACGGCGAAACAGCCACTCACCAGCGCTGACATCGGCTGGGGCAGCGTGCCCGTGAAACTGCCGCTGTCACCACGGCTGGACGAAGAGGATTTGACCACGAAGCTCAAAGCCACCCCGCCCAGAGGCTACATCTCCCTGGCCGACCAACTCGCCTTTGTGCGCCGCAACAAAGCCGGGCATGAGATCGACATCACCTGCCTGCAAGTGGGCAGCGCACGCATGCTGCATCTGCCGGGCGAGCTCTTCGTGGAATACCAACTCGCCGCCAAGGCCATGCGCCCGGATCTGCACGTCATGATGGCCGCCTACGGCGACTACGGCCCCGGCTACATCGGCACCGCCGCCGCGTATCCCGAAGGCGGCTACGAAACCGGTCCCACGTCTTCCAATGTCGCGCCGGAAGTGGAGCAGGTGCTGACCGGGGCCGTGCAGCAGTTGCTGGGGAAACAGCCGTGAGGGTGTGTGCTCTAGAACTGAGCAGATCAGAAAAGCTTCTTGGCTTCAGCTATACGCTTACGCCAGTAATAAGGACGGCGTTTGGCGTGAGCAACGGCAAGGATGACGACCTTTTCCCGCCAGATCATGTAAGCGATGTAATGCTCCCCAAAACGCGGTGTGAGATTGACGCGGCGTGTATTGCGATGGCGCACGTTGAAGAGCAACGGGTCGTCGATGATCGAATCCGCATGCTGGTAGAAAGCGGATTCAAATGCCAGGGCCAAATCACCCTGACCTTCACTATCAATGACTGCGTAGTGGCGAATGGTCTCGTAGAGTTCCTCGCGCGCCGCAGGATGAATTTGAGGATCGCTCATGCTGGGCGCTTGATGCCAAGCTCTGCAAAGAGTGCATCCGTTCCCTTGCGAAGCTCAGCATAGGAGATGAGCTCGACCTTCCCTTCCTCAATTTCCTGCACTCGACTGTCAATTTCTGCATCCCACTCCGCCTCCACCGACGCCGCATCCTCATCATCTACTGAAGGCATGATGTATTCTTGTTGCAGGTCACGCAGCAGGTGATTTACATCCGCGGGAGCGAGACTGCGGATTTCCTGTTTGATGTGTTCAATGGTGACTGGCATAACTGAATTGTATCCGAAGAGTCGTTTTTGTCGAGGGCGTGAATCCCCTATATGCCTGGATAAACGAATGAATAATCCGCCTCTGCCTGCGTATTCTTTTGCTCGCCTTTTTCACTCTCCCGCATGACCACCACCGACCTCCTGCCACGCCTGCAAGCTGCCGGTTTGATCGACGGCACTGACAGTCGCGTGACGCCTCTGAAGGGTGGTGTGTCGAGCCAGATCGGACTTGGCTGCGTGACGCTGGGGCGCGAGATCGATGAGGCGGCTTCCTATGTGCTGCTTGATCACGCCCTCGCGCGTGGCGTTCGTTTGTTTGATACAGCGGCAGCCTACGGCCAGGGAGCTTCGGAAAGCATCCTCGGACGCTGGCTGGCCTCCCGCCGCCCCAGTGGCATCAGTATCGCCACCAAAATTCTGCCGCCCTATGATCGCATCGATATCAGTGCCAGCATGCAGCGGCTCGGTGTGGATCAAATCGATCTGCTGTATTTGCATCAGTGGCATGACAGCGTGTTCGCCGCTGGGCCTGCGCTCGATGAACTCGTGGCCTCCAGCAAGGTGAAAGCGCTCGGTCTTAGCAACGTTACTCTGGAGCAACTGCAGGCCGCAGGTCCGCGCTTCAGCGTCGTGCAAAACAACCACAATCTTGCTGTCAGTGACGTGAGTGATGCATTGCGTGAATACTGCGTGGCGCACGGCATCGCCATCGTCACCTACAGCCCGCTAGGCGCTGGGTTTCTCACGGGCAAGCATCAGCAGGGCGTGCAAAGCGGATCGCGATTCGATCTCGTGCCTGGGCATCAGGATGTCTATTTCAACAGCGATTCGTATCGCCGCCTTGCGACGCTCGAAGCGGTTGCTGAACGCACGGGCCACTCGCAGGCGCACCTCGCGCTCGCTTGGGCACTGCATCAGCCGGGTATCGACTCCGTGCTCGTGGGTGGCCGCACACCCGCGCATCTTGATCAGGCCTTCGCCGCGCTCGATTTAAGTGATCCTTCACTCTTTGCCGAACTCACCTCATGAACACCGACTCCACCCAATACCTTGCCGATTATGAACGCGACGGCGTCGTGCTCATTCACCAGTTTCTCAATGCGGACGAAGTAATCGCCGTGCGTGCTGAACTGGAGCGCTACATCCGCGATGATCTCGCCGCGCAGCCCGTTGATGCCCGCACTTTCGAGAAGGATGAAAAGACCGTGCGCAATCTGTGGCGCTTGGAAAAATACAATCCGTGGTTCCGTCAACTCGGCGAACGTGCGGACATCCGTGCGCTCGTCGCTCCGCTGCTGCATGGCGAGCCCGTGCTAGTCGGCGTGGAGACGTTCAACAAGCCCGCCCGCATCGGCTCCGGCGTGCCCTATCATCAGGACAACGCCTACTTCTGCCAGACACCGCCGGACATGCTCACCGTATGGATTGCCATCGATTCGGTCACGGAGGCAAACGGCCCCGTGTTCTTTGTCAAAGGCTCGCACAAAGCAGGCATGCAGCCCACCAAGCCCAGCGGCGTACGTGGCAACAGCATCGGCATGGCCGAACCTTCCAGCGTGCCGCTGGCTGAGCAGTTCTGCGGTCTGCTCGCTCCCGGTGATGCGACGATTCATCAGTGCGAGACGATCCACCACTCCGCGCCAAACACGACCAACTTTTCACGCCTTGGCCTGCTGCTCGTTTATCGTGGCAGCCATACACAAACAGATCCCACGCTCAAGACCGCCTACGCTGCTGCTGCCGCTGCCACACCCCCTGCATGAAGCCGACCTTTCTACTGATCCTGTTTGCCATCTCCGCCGCTGCGCGTGACATCCACGTCGGCAAAGACAAGGATGCACCCACCATCGCGCAGGGGATCAAGCTCGCGCTACCAGGAGATATTATTCATCTCGAACCGAAGGTCTATCATGACTACGCTGGCTTCTACCGCAAAAATGGCGAACCCGGCAAGCCCATCACCCTCGATGGACATGGAGCGATATTGGATGGCAGTGACCCGATTGATCCGGCGCAGTGGACGGAGGTGTCACCGGGTTTGTTTGCCAATGACCATCTCATCGCACGCAATGACGACGCCATCATCGGCCGCTGGTTCTTTCTCTGGAACGGGCAGATGAACCACATGGGCCGCACCTCCAAAGGCCGCAGCGCCCCTCTGAAAAAGCCGGAGGAACTCCAGCCCGGTGAATGGACCTTTGTCAAAGATCCCTCACGCGAGAAGCCGCCTTCAAGGCAGATCTATGGCAGCTTCTACCTCAAACTACCAGCGGGGCAGTCACTCGCAGATGCCGCCATTCGCGCTCCCATGCGTAGCGCGGGGGTGCAGTTCAGCGGCGACAATGCCCACCTCGTCATCAAGAACATCACCGCGACGCATCCGTACAACGACGGTTTCAACATCCATGGCGACTGCCGCGAGGTCATCTTTGAAAACATCGCCGCCATCGAGTGCGGTGACGATGGCATCAGCGCGCATGAATCCGCGCAGTATCGCGTGGATGGTTTCGTGAGCATTGGCAACAGCACCGGCATCACCGACACCGGCACGGCGCAGACGAGCTACACGAATGTCTTCCTCGCAAAGAACATCGGCTTCGATCTCTACTTCCTCGATCAAGGCCGCTACACGCTCACCAATGTCCTCGTTTTTTCTTCAGCTCAAAATCCGTTTACCGTCACCGGTCGTGCGGCTGGCGATTGCCAGATGAAGATGGACAACGTGCTCATCCGCCGTCTCGTGGAACCACGCATGGGGAATATCCTTTCACATGCGGTGGTCGAGGCGAAGAACTGCACCTTTGAAAATCTGGATGTCAAAGTCACTGGCAGCGTGCAGTGGGACAACTGCCTGATCAATGGCAAGCCCCAGCCTGCGGGTAGCCCAGCCACGGGCGCGGATGAAAAAGAACTGCTGAAACTCGTGCCCCAGAATTTCATACCATGAAGTATGTCGTCTTTATCTTAACCCTGCTGACCTTGCTGGCACCGCTCAGAGCGCAGGAAGATTACCCGCCCATGCACCGCCTCACGTGGGAGGAATATATGGGGACGCTGAGACACTGGCGGCAGCAGTTTCCCAAGCTAATGAAGCTAGAAACACGTGGCATGAGCGGCCAGAACATGCCGGTGTATTTGCTGAAGATCACCGATGCCACCGTGCCAGCCGCTGACAAGCAGGTCTGCCTCATCACCACCCTGCACAGCGGGCCGGAGCGCACGGGGACGACGGGCGCGATGGCCTTTGCAGAATGGTGCCTGAGCGATGATCCCCTCGCGGTGGAGACGCGGCGCAGGCAGATCGTGCTCGTGATGCCCTGCGTGAATCCGCTGGCCATGTTTTACACCGACCGCTTTCGCAATGAGCACGGGGTCGATCCCTACACCGGCAGCGGGCGCATCGGCAAGCTTTGGGATGTGAAGACGCTCACGCTCAAAACGCCGGAGGACGCCCCCGAACTCAACGCGGTACTTTCAGTGATCGACGACTACCAGCCGGAAGTGCACGCGGACCTGCATGGCACGGGCTTGCAGGAATACTCGCCCGCACAGCTTGGTTCGCGCCGCATGTATCACGGTCAAATCATGACGGAGGTCACGGGCGGGGCGTATTCGAATTACGCACTGCGCCCCTGGGACTGGCGGGTCACGGAGGCCATGATCGATGCCGGACGCGCAGCGGGTTTTCCATCAGACCGTTTCGAGGCAGATGCGCAGCGCACGTTTTGGGGCCCGGAACTGGCGCCGCTGGGGCGGAAGCTCTGGCATGGCATGCCCATGTTTTATTCCGCGCACTACGGCTACGCGAAATACCACACCATGCTGCTCACGCAGGAGGTGGCGTGGGAGCAGAGCCTCGTCGCCCGCATGCAGGGGCTCATGCGCATCGGCAATGAGGTGTGGCTGGATGAAAAATCGCCCGGCTATCCTGTGAACCGCATGCGTCACTTTGTCGGCCACTTCGTCACTGCGTATGGGACCACGGCTGCGGCACGCCGCGCCAGCCGCGTGGAGCTGTGGAATCAGCAAAGCGACTTCGCCCTCGGTTTTCTCTACCCGCAAACGGTAGGCCGCGAGAGCCTCGTCGTCGCCACCACGGCAGCGGCCAAGCACGCCATCGCGAACAATGATTTCCGCCCCTTGCTCGGCGATGCCGCCACGGAGGTGGAGCGCTTCATCAAAGCGGGGCCGGAACTCAAGGTCGCCATGGAACTGCCGAATGAGCAGCTCCTTGCCGCCAAGACCGACGCGAAATTCACGCAGGGCATCGGCTTCCGCCTGCGCCTGCCGTATCGTGCGCCGAAGCAGCTTGATGTGCGGCTCAATGGCGTGGCTTTGCGGGCAGACGCCGCCGACGGTTTCGAAAGCTGGTTTGCCGATGGCTTCACGCAGGTGCAGGTCAATGTGCCGCCGCAGAAGCTCCCGGCGCATGGACTCTACTTCATCACCTGCGCTTACACGCCCAATGAGCAGCGCCCCACCGGCTGGATGCCGCCTGCGGAGGTCCAGAAAAAGTTCGCCACCGCGAAACTCGATGCCACGCCCGCGACCTTGACCGATGTGGCCTACGGCACGCATTTTCGCCAGACAATGGATGTGTGGCTCGCGAAATCTACGCAGCCCACGCCGGTCGTGTTTTACATCCACGGTGGCGGCTGGGCTGCGCAGGATAAGACGGACATCCATCAGCATCTCGACGTGCGCGCGTTCCTCGATGCCGGCATCTCCGTCGCATCCATCAACTACCGCTTCCTGTTCGATGCGAATGCCGCCAAGGTCACGCCGCCGTTGCAATGGCCGCTGGCCGATGCCGCGCGTGCCTTGCAGTTTCTCCGCTCAAAAGCAACCGAGTGGAACCTGGATAAAACCCGCATCGCAGCCAGTGGCGTCAGCGCAGGTGGCTGCTCCTCCCTCTGGCTCGCCATGCACACGGACATGGCCGATCCGAAGAGCGCCGATCCCATCGCTCGCGAATCCACCCGCCTCCTCTTCACGGCCACGAAAGCCCCGCAGGCTGCGTTTGATCCGCAGCAGCTCGTCGAATGGATTCCGAACAGCGAGTACGGGGCCCACGCCTTCGGCTACCCGTTTGATAAGTCGCGCAAAGAAACCTTCCCGCTCTTCCTCGCCAACCGCGCGCA
>NZ_JAQSEA010000296.1 GCF_029946185.1 Prosthecobacter sp. | reverse complement strand
GCACTATGCGCCGCCGGGACAGCACCTCCTTTCCGCCTCCATCATCGGTGCGCCATCAAGCACTGAACTGGAACAGGTCGTACGCGAGCAGATGCGCACATGGTTCGGAGAGGCCGTCGTCTCCAAATGGCGTCACCTGCGCACCTATCAGATCCGACATGCCCAGCCGGAGAGCAGGCAGCTACGCCTCGGTGACAGCCCACTTGCCAGCGTGATCCAGCCCGGCCTCTACCGCTGCGGCGACTGGTGTGAGCAGGTCTCGATCAACGGCGCACTTCTCAGCGGCCGTCGATGCGGAGCGGCGGTAATGAAAGCGTTGGGAGAACCGAACCCGGATTAGGCGTGGCTGGAGCTGACTCCGTGGGCAGCACAAAGGGATTGATCGTGGTAGCAGCGTTGTTGAGCCGCACCTCCACCTTTGTCACGCCAAACTTGTCCGGCTTTTTCTCAGCAATCGACCGCAGTTCCTGAGCGACTCGCTCGATATCTGCCCGGTTTTTGAGATCTCTAATGGTCACCGTGGTGAAGCCCGGACCAGCCACCACCTCGATTTTACTCCCGGGCACCCCCATGTCCGCGTGAATGAGTTTTTCCCAAGCACTGGCATGCTGCAAGTCAGGCAGCAGGATGAGCCCGGCTGTGTGCAAGCGCGCCTCTTCTTCCAAATTACGCGCAGGCGTGGTGGCGTCCTGCTTGTGCTGACAAGCGGCGAGACAGGCGATGACAACGAGGTAAAAAAATCGAGGGGTCACAGTTTGATAAAGGCCTTCTGTTTATACAGCCACCAGCAGACCAGCCAAAGCACAAAAAGCACGCCACAACGCTCAATGACCGGTACCCAATACGCTGGAAAGGCCGTCTCTGGCAGGTGCTTGTGGAGATTCTCGTTGATCCAGCCCGCGCACAAGCTGTGCAGAAGATAAATCACGATGCTGTTCGTGCCCACGACCACCAGCGGGTAAACCAGCCGCCGCATGCCGCGCACCTCCACCAGCCAGTAAAAAACCGAAAGCAGGATGAGCACCCAGCCACCGCTCAGAATGGCCCAGGAGGGCGTCCAGATGCGCTTTACCACTGGCAGCAGAGTGTACTGATCCAGCTGCGTCCCCACCACTGGCAGTATCTTGAAATCAAGCGCGGTTCCCGCCACCACCAGCAGGATGCCGGTGACCAGCAGCGTGCTAAACCTGCCACGCTCTGTTTTCAGACTGCGCATCAGAAACTCCCCGGTGACCGCACCACCGAGCATGGTGGCGAGCGCTGGGATGAAGTTCAGTGTCTGATAGCCGCCAGGGTTATGCTGGAACGTCTGCGCCTGAGGCAGCAGATTGAGAAACCAGCGGTCAAACGCTGCTGCGGCATTGGTATGAATATTCCAATGCCCGGCAAAGCCCGGCAGCATCGCCTGCTCCGTGCCTTTCATTCCGGCGATGGCGGCGAGATCCTGCGACGACGGCAAAGGGTGATCGATGAAGAACCAGGTGTAGCCCGCCAGAATCAGAATGATCGCAGAGAGCATGTATTCCCAGCCCATGCGTGAGAACAAAAAGAGCAGGAAGTAACCAAGCCCGATCTGCGCCAGCACGTTCGTAAACAGAAATACCGTGTGCTTGTCTCCCGCATGCGTGGCCAGCAGCACCCCCAGCGCCACCAGCAGAATCGACCGCGTGAGCGCATGCCAGGCCATGCCAAAAAACGACTGGCCGTGCTCACGCCGCTTCTCATACGAAAAGGGTACGGCCACGCCCACCATGAACATAAAGCTCGGCTGAATCAGATCCCATAAGGAGCAGCCCTGCCAGGCCTGATGCGCAAACTGCGGCTTCAAGAACTCCCAAATGCTGCCTGGATGAGCGGCTGCCATCTGCACAATGCCAAAGCCCCCGGATGCCATCAGCAGCATGATGAACCCACGAAAGGCATCGAGGGACAGGAGTCTTGAGTTGGTGGTCGTCGGGTTCATGGGGCAACCACAAACGCCACTCATGCACGCCTGCTATCGAAAGCCGTGCAGGTATTGATCAGGCAGCCTTAAGCACCTCGTGCGTGTGGATCGCAGGATTTACAATGTCACGCACGAACTGCGCCGGTTCGGCACCTTCGCCAAAGACATAGATCCGGGTCCGCAGGGTCAGCTTCTTGATTTCAAACCCGGCATTTTGGATGCTGCGGTAGTAATTAAGGATCATTTCTTTTTCGAGATCCAGCGCCGCACCTTTCATCCCGTATTCCAACACAAAAGCGGCTTTCTCAAACGCTGGCTGGCCGCCGATGCGGGCCTCCTGGCTGATGGAGTCGATCAAAACCTTGTCCACAAAAGCCTTCAGCGCCGCCTCATCACCTTCGAATTCGATCTTGTACACACGCCCCTCGCGATACTTCAGCGGCAGCGGGTGGGGAGCGTACAGCAGCTTGTGACAGTCGCTTTCAGAGTCGAATTTACCGAGGATTTCAAAAATTTGGGTCACGAGGGTCGCGGGGATGGTTGTCCGTCTTCCTAGCAAGAACGCCCGCCCGCGCAAGCTCTCAGCCGCCTGCAGTGAATCTCTCTTGCCTCCCCTGCCCCAGCCTGCTAGAACTGCTCTGTTATGCCGCGTATTCAATTCACCACTCCTGAAGGTGCCTCCGGTGCCCTCGAACTCGACGCCGAACGCATGTCCGTGGGACGTGCTGATGACAACCAGCTCATCATTGCTGACGATTCCGTCTCCAGTCATCACGGTGAATTTGCTTTCGACGGCAGTTCCTGGACGCTCACCGACCTCGGCTCCACCAACGGCACCAAAGTCGGCGGTTCCCGTGTCGATCACGTCAATCTCGCGTCTGGAGGTGCGTTTCAGCTCGGCAATGTGAACTGTGTGTTCCACGGCGATGGCGAAGCAGAAGAAGAAGCTTATTCCGCCCCGACCTCCACTGCATCCAGCGGCTATGGCAGCGCTCCTTACAATGGCCGCCTGCGCACCGGCTTTGGCCCGAAAGTGAAGCAAAAAAATCCTGGTGGGGCTCTGACCACCCTGCTCGGAGTTGCTGGCCTTCTGGCCTGCGGTGCCGCCGTTTATTTTGCCCAGCTAATGGGAGCCTGAGACTGACAACAAGCACGCGCTCGCGATCCCCGCTCCCGTTCGGAGCACCCCAGCGGTCCTTCCGACTGCCATGGTACGGCTTGCGCGTCATGAAAACAACCCTTGCGGCTTCATCATGCCGCCACTCCAAGAAAAGAATCCATGTCTAATACAATCATTGTCGGCGCCCAGTGGGGCGATGAAGGAAAAGGTAAAATCGTTGATTATCTCACCGAGAACACGGACGTCGTCGTCCGTGCAGCCGGTGGTAACAATGCCGGTCACACCGTCATCAGCAACGGCAGCAAGTACATCCTGCACCTGATCCCCTCCGGCATCCTGTGGAAAGATAAAATCTGCGTCATCGGCAACGGCGTCGTCATGGATCCCACCGGTCTGCTCGCTGAAATGGCCAAGCTGCGCGGCCAGGGGGTCACCATCACCCCGGAGAATCTCCTCATCAGCGAAACCGCCCACCTGGTCATGCCCTACCACCGCGGTCTGGACAAGGTGCGCGAAGCCAAGCGTGGCGACAAGAAGATCGGCACCACGGGTCGTGGCATCGGCCCCGCCTACGCCGACAAAGTCGAGCGCGATGGTCTGCGCACCATTTTGATGACCCAGCCGGAGATCTTCGAAGAAGAACTTCGTGACCGTCTTGCCCGCCACAACGTCACTTTTGCTGAACTCGGCGTCGAACTCGTCCCCGTGGAAGAAACCGTGAAGGAAATGCTCGAAGCCGCCAAAACGCTGGCTCCGCACATCACCAACACCACTGTTTACCTGCATGAGGCGATCAAAGCAGGCAAAAGCCTCCTTTTTGAAGGCGCTCAAGGCACCTACCTCGACATCGACCACGGCACCTATCCCTTCGTCACCTCGTCGAACACCACCTCCGGCGGTGCCTGCACCGGCTCTGGCGTCCCTCCGCGCATGATCGACAAGGTCGTCGCCGTGGGCAAGGCCTACACCACCCGTGTCGGAAGCGGCCCCTTCGTGACCGAGAACGACGCCATTGGCGACATGCTGCACAACATGGGCCGCGAATTCGGTGCAACCACCGGCCGCGCACGTCGCTGCGGCTGGCTGGACTCCGTCTTGGTACGCTATGCCGTCATGGTCAATGGTGCCGATGAACTCGCCATCACCAACCTCGATGGCCTGGACGGCCTCGACACCATCCAGATCTGCACCGCCTACACCCTGCGCGGCAAGACCATCCACTACCCACCGAGCACCGCTGCCGATCTGGCCGCCTGCGTCCCTGTTTACGAAACCCACCAGGGCTGGAAGCAGGATCTCAGCGGCATCAAGAAGTTCGCCGACCTCCCGGAACTGGCCAAAGCCTACCTGAAACGCCTCGAAGAACTGACCGGAGCACGCGTCAGCCTCATCGGCGTCGGCCCGGATCGCGAGCAGACTCTCGTCGCTTGAGGCTATATTCCATTTGACGATCGCCCTCATTCCCCTACTCTCACAGCCCTTTTCCCAAACCACCTAGACCCGTTTTATGACCGAAATTCAGATCCGCAAAGGCGAGCCCGTTGACCGCGCTCTCAAACGCCTCAAGACCCGCCTCGAAATGGATGGCATCCTTGAAGAAGTCCGCCGCCTGCGCGCCCATGAGACGCCATCAGCTCGCACCAAGCGCAAAGCTCGTGCTGCAGCCAAGCGTGGCAAGATCCGCTATCGCTTCACCCTTCCAAAGGCCCCCGGCGCGCCGGAGTCCCCTGTCTCCGCATAATTCGGCATAGGGAAAAGAACATTTAAAAGGGCGGGTTCATCCCCGCCCTTTTTTTGTGCCCATGCTTATCGGACGCTTGAATGGGTGAACGCTTGCTCAGGGAGCAGACTCTTGATGTCGCGACTTCGCAGTTCTTCCTGTTCATCAAGTCTCATTGCTGTTAACTCCCGCCACCTTTACACCTTATGAAACTCAAGCTCGACCTCGATGATTTCCGCGTGCCCGATGGCAAACCTTTTCGCATCAAGAAAGCGAAGACGAAGGTAAAGGGGCTTTACAAAGACGACGCCCATTACGAATCGCTGATCGCCGAGTTCCGCACGGAGATCGACGACTTGCAGCAGAAGATGTATGCGCAGGACAAGCAGGCCTTGTTGCTCGTGTTTCAAGCAATGGACGCAGCCGGCAAGGACAGCACCATCAAGCATGTGATGAGCGGGGTGAACACGCAGGGCGTGGAGGTGCATGCGTTCAAGCGGCCCACGGCGGATGAACTGGATCATGACTTCATGTGGCGCACTTCTCGGGTGATGCCGCCAAGAGGACGCATCGGCATCTTCAACCGCAGCTATTACGAGGAGGTGCTGGTCTGCCGCGTTCACCCCGAGATCGTGACGAAGGTTCAGCGTCTGCCAGAACACACGACGAAGAACATCGACAAGCTTTTCAAAGACCGGCTTGAAGACATCGCCAACTTCGAGGCCTACTGCCATCGCAACGGCATCCTCATCCTCAAGTTCTTTCTCAATGTATCAAAGGACGAGCAGAAGAAGCGCTTCCTCGCCCGCATCAACACACCCAGCAAGAACTGGAAATTTGAAGAGGGCGACGTGGGCGAGCGCGGCCACTGGAAAGAATACATGGAGGCGTATGAAGACGCCATCCGCGCCACCGCCACTGAGAAATGTCCCTGGTATGTCGTCCCTGCGGATGACAAGAAGAACATGCGCCTCATCGTCAGCGCCGCGATCCTGAATGAGATGCAGAGCATGAAGCTGAAATACCCCGAACTGCCGCCGGAACAAAAGGAGCACCTGCAGGCAGCGAAGCGAATGCTGGAGGCGGAGTAGCGCCGGTTAAATTGGCCGAAAGAGCGGAAAGAAGGAAAAAAGGCCGGACCCAGAAAATCATTTCAAACTGCGCAGCCACGCGACGAGGTCGAGCAATTCGTCTTCGGGCATCGTTTGATCCAAGCCTTGAGGCATGAGGCTGTTGGTCAGCGTCGTGTCACCGGCGATAGTTTGATGTGCGATGGTTTTTTCCTGGCCGGCGATGTCGATGACGAGCAGGCCTTCGGCGGTGTGGGATTTGATCACGCCTAGAGTTTGCTGGCCATCGCTGGTTTCGATGACGTGGGCTTCGTAGTCGCGCGCGAGCGTGTTGCTGGGAAAGAGAATGCTTTCGAGCAGGTCGCGCTCAGTGCGGATGGCACCGATGTGGGAGAGATCGGGACCGATGGGGCGGCCCGCTTCACCGATCTTGTGGCAGGCGATGCAAGTCCCCTTCCCCATCTCAAAGTGCTTCTTTCCATTCGCCGCGTTGCCGCTGGTGATGACTTTGTCCGCCAGCGGGCCTAACTGACGCTTCTTATCCTCCGTGGCCGCAACGGCGGTGTTGTAGGCGGGCAGGATGACTGTTTCAAAAATGTCCGGTGGCAGGTCGCTGAAGGCCGTGCGGTAGGCACTCTCCTGCTGGCTGGCGATGATGGGACTCTTAGCAATCTCAACGGCGAACGTGCGGCCGACTTCAGGCTCCTTCGATTTGCGCACGATGCCGAGCAGCGCTTTGAGCTCGACGGGGCCCAGCGTGGCAAAGAGTGGCGCGAGTTCGAGAAGTTGTGGCTTTGCCAAAGGTGCGCTGGCGATCATGCCTGCGGCTTGAATTTTCGCAGCCGAAGAAGAGTTGGCGTCGGAGAGAACGCCTTTGACCAGCGTGAACGTTTCGCCAGTGAGCTTGACCGATTTGGCGGAATCGAGGGCTTTGAGGCGAATCGAGAGGGGCCGCTTGGTGTCATTGGCGATGGACAGGAGCGCGGCGTCGAAGTGCGGGGTCTTGAGTTTCTTGATGGCGTCGAGAACGAGAGGCGTGGGGGATTCAGAGAGGAGCTTGTCGAGCGCTGGAATCCAGGCTTCGTTGGTGGCACCCGAGGTTTGGGCGGCGAGGATGCTCATAGCCGCCATGCGGACATCAACCAAGCTGTGAGCGAGCATTGCAGTAACGAGGGACTGCGCGGAAGGCTTCGCAAGGTGTCCGGAAATGACCTGTTTGATAAATGTCACTCTTCCCTGTGTCAGGTCGGATGCTTTAAGCCATTCGGTGAAAGCCGAAGCTGCGAGCTGGTCCCCATCAGGCACCACTTCAAGTGATCTCCGAATGGCATCAGCCAGGGGCGGGGACATTTCAGGATCGAGACGAGTAAGTGAATGCTCGATCTCGTTGGCGAAGCTTCTCTCGGAACCATGCCGGGCCAATTCAACCAACAGCCAACGGCTCAGATATCGGTCCGAGGCAGGACCGCTATGAAATGGCGGCTTCATTTGGCGAAGCGCATAAATTAAAAGATGCTCAGATGAGGGGTCGAGCTCCTGGTCCAGCAACTTTCCTAACACGCCCAAAATCTCGCCATCGTGAGGCAGATTTTTTGCAACCCATTCCAACGCATAACGCCGTGCGTGCTCATCATTCGACTTCAGCGCTACGATTTGCGATTGGAGTTCTGTTTTGCGGACGGAATCGTCGGTGCTCCGGATGGCGAGCCGCGGTTTTTTCGGTTTGATACGGTAAATGGCACCCAGCAAATCCGACTTCGCCATCAAACTGGCGGGGCAGCCGATGCGGAACCAGCCGCCGGTGTCGATGAGGAGGAGGGAGCCGTCGCGTGGGTCTTCCATCACGTCGGTGAGATGGATATCGGGGTTATGCAGTTTGAGGAATTCGTTTTCAACGGCCTTGTAGGTGCTGCCACTCGGGGTGAGCTCCATGCGCACGAGGCGCTGGGTGTTGAAGTGGGTGACCATGAACTGCTGTGCGCTCTTGTTCGCGCTGCCGTAGTTCTTCCAGAAGCAGGAGCCGCTGACGGCGACGTGGCCGAAGTTGTACATCACGGGCATGGTTTCGAGCGTACGCGGCAGATGCGCGATGGCCTTGAGCTGATCTGCGCGCTCATAGACGCCGCCGTAGAGCCAGTGGATGAGGGTGTCACCACGGGGCTGGGAGTAATAGAGGTTCTGTACGCCGATGATGTCGCCATCCGGCGTAAAATCGACTTCGACGGGGTTGTCGCCGCAGCCGAGGGAGTGCCAGGCAATGTCCGTGCCGTCGGGTTTGCAGCTCCAGATGCCGCAGGCAAGCGATTCATCAACAAGGGTGCCGTCTTTCTGCACGACCTTGTGGCCTTTGCGACCATGGCACCAGTAGAGGCGGCCGTTGGGATGCAGAAATGGGCCGTGGATGTCGGCGGCGTTGCCGGTGTAGTCGAAGCCGCCGACAATCATCTCGCGCTGGTCGGCGACGCCGTCGTTGTCGGTGTCGGTGAGTTTCCAGATGCCGGGCGGTGAGCCGACGTAGAGGCTGCCGTTCAACCAGCAGGCCCCTTGGGGAAACGTCATCTTGTCGGCGAAGACGGTGCTTTTGTCGAAGGTGCCGTCGTTGTCGGTGTCTTCGAGCATGAGGACGCGATTCGGGGGATTCGCTTCGAGCATCGCCTTGTTCCAGTTCACGCCGACGGCATCGCCAACGAAGAGGCGGCCTTTGTCATCGAGACAGCCCATGATGGGATGCGTGACAAGCGGTGATGCGGCGGCGACTTCGAGAGTGTAGCCATCAGGAAGATCGTGCTTCGGCAGGGCGAGTGATGCCTTGCCGGTGATGACGACAGGACGTTTGCCGCTTTCGGGGATGGCACTGTCCTTGTCCGGTGGAAGATCGGCGGCTAAGACGGGTATGGCGAAAAGGAGCAGCAGGTGACGCATAGGTCACATACGCAGCGAAAGGGATGTTTGTGTCGAAACATTATAGAAGTCAATTGACTACTTTAACTAAGAGTTGCAAAGCGCACACATGGAAATCAATCCCTACGCAGCGCCTCAGGCTCAGGTGCTCCAAACCACCTCTCGAGACGAACTCATACGCGAAGAGCACATCAACACTGAGGCGACCATCAAGTCGGTAGGCATACTTTACTACCTTGGTGCTTTCGCCTTGATTCTCTACGGCGTGCTCATGATAATCACGGGTATCCGTACTGGCAGAGATTCGTTGTTGGTCTCAATCATTATTGGAGTGGTATTATTGGCCGTCGGCACCGGGCAGGGCATCGTGGCATACGGTCTGCGTCGATTGCAGAGCTGGGCCCGCATTCCCACTATCATCCTTTCCAGCATTGGTCTCCTCGGCTTTCCGATTGGCACACTGATCAATATTTACATCCTGATTAAGGTCTCGGGACAGCAGGGCAAGTTCATCATGACTCCAGAGTATCAGCAGATCATCGCGGCTACCCCACATGTGAAGCGAAAAACTTCCATCGTGGTTTGGGTGATACTGATTGTGCTGCTGCTGGTCCTGATCGGCATCATCGCGGCCAATTCTTTCAGCAATTGACCCCGCTAAAGCCGCCGCACTTCCTGCACTTCGAGGCCGGTGAGCTTCCACTCGTCATTCACAGGCGTGATGGTGATGCGCGCATTGTAAATATTGACGCGGGGGTGGCTGTGCCCCCAGTGGCCGACGATGCCACGGGCCATCCAGTTGCAATCTGCGATAAAGCCTTCGCCTTTGGGATCAGGCTCCACTTTGTCCACAGTGGCGGAGAATTCGGCAATGGTAACACGGGTGCCTTCACGGCCATCGAGGGTGAGCGCCTGAATGGTTTCGAGATACAACTTGCGCAGCAGCTCGCCATCAACACTGCGGGCCAGCACGTCATAGACGTCTGACTCTGCATGGTGGTCAAAAGCACGATACACATTGCGCAGCAGCGGAGAGACGATCCCCTGCGCCTCTTCGACCTGGGTGACCGCCGGAGCGGCAGGCCCCATCTGAATAGGCAGCACCAGCAACTGGCTCATGAGCACCGCCCCCAGCAGCCAGACGAAAAAATAGGGCAGACTGCCGCCGGGGAGCCTATAATCTTTCACCTTGAGGTAGATGTAAAACACCAGACCGGTGACCACCCACATGATGCCGCCCAGCGGCAAGCGCAATGGCAGCTGAAGTGAAATCTGTGGCACCGCTGCCAGCGGTGTCGGGCGGGTCATGCGGCCCTGATTGCGCCAGCGGAAAGTTTTGACCGAGGAGTAAATTTCCCCGGTCTCGCTCAAGGGACCAAAGAAGACCCGCAAGGGCAGCTTGGTCGTGCCTTTGATCCACCCATTCCAGGTGACATTCATTTCATCCGGGCCCGGTGGTGTGGCAAACTCCCACATGAAGCCGACGAGCGCCTGGTTCAGGGCCACATCTTCCCCCTCCTTCAAAGGCAGCGTGTTTCCGGGCAACCCCTTGATCACCGCGACCAGAGGCATTGGCACTTGCAGCGCCTGATCGCCAACGCTCAGAGCGCACCAGTCAGAAGTGCGCGCCGCCATGGTTTCGACGATCTGCTTTTGCTGATCAGCTGTGAGTGATTCCGGCAGTGCGGCACCTGGTGAGAGCCACTCGAGCACGGTGGCCGCATCAAAGAGAACTTCAAAGCGCGTCTGGTAAGGTTCAATGTAGAGATAAGCCTGCGCAATCGGTCCGGTGATGATGAGCGAAGTGCTGGTGGGCAGTGGCGGTGGTGCAGCGAGAGGAGGTGCCTCAGGCAGGGCTGCGGGAGCAGCCACCGGAGTTGTTGTTTGAGGCCTCACCGGGACTGGTGGCCCGAGTGAAGGCAAGGTCTCCAAGGGCTGGAGCGTACCGATCTTGATGGTGTCCTGCGCCTGCATTCCAACCAGAGCGAAGGCCCCCAGAAGCAGGGGGATCGTCAAGATGGTTCTGCACCAGAGCGAGGACAGGGAATGTTTGGGCATGCGGCGGTCTTGGATAAGACTGGATCAAAGCGCCCATGGCTTGCGCCATTCCTTGGCGAGCAGTCCGGAGGCGGCGGCATTGTCGGCGATGGTCTCCGACTTCGGATCCCACTTCAAGCCAGTGCTGCCAGTGCGCAGGGCAATGTTGGCGAGATGCGCGATGGTGATGCTGCGGTGCGAGACTTCGATGGGTGTCGCGGTAGGCTTGCCGTCGTAGATGCATGAGAGGAAGTTGTCCGTATGGTCCTTGCTTTCGTAGAGATGGATTTCTTCAGGGCGGGTCTTTTCGCGCAGGATTTCGGGGCTGCTGGCGGTGAT
>NZ_JAQSEA010000295.1 GCF_029946185.1 Prosthecobacter sp. | reverse complement strand
ACATGAGAAAGCGCCCCGCGACGAAAAGAATGAGTGTTGCGATGCCGAGCGGACGAACGCGCGGAAGCCAGGTGGCAGCTCTTTCTGCGGGAAACTTGCTTACCTGATAAAACCGTGCCGGAGCGATAATCGCGAACAGGATGAAAGCGGCTCCTGCAATGTCGAAAAGACTGAAAGGGTTGGTCATGGAATTGAGTCAGTATTGCTCTCGTTCTCGGTGTGTGCGTAGCGACGCCTAACGCTTCGGATCAGGCAACGGCGAGCGGGAAGTGTCGATGACACGACAGATGCCATCCGAGCCGTTTCCTGCATCCGTTTGTTCGCCCTTGGTGTTCATCGCGTGGTTTCATTCAGTAACTTCTGGGTTGTGGCATCAATGTCTCTGATGCTGGAATAGCTGCTCCAGAACATCACAACCAAGGCAAGTAAGACGATGCTCTGGCCGATCATGAATGTGCGGAGGTAGCTTGCCGGAAGGCCAAGCTTCTGAAACCTGCGGAACATCAGGAAATATGACAGCAAAAGTCCGCACATGAGAACGAGCATGAAGCCCCCAAGAAACGTAGCTGAGTGCCCAAATCGTCCAGAAAGCCAGGACTGAACGCCATAAGCCACCGCTATAAAGATCAATGTCCACGGAATCTTCGGTGAGGACTCCATCAGGGCAAGTTTCTGTTCGGGTGTCAGTGTATTCAGAGCCTTGCGACCAATAATCTGCGAAGCCACCATGGCTCCGAAGAAGAGAAACATCGTCGTAGTGGAGTCTAGCATGGCTGGTCTTGTGTGGGCGACGTGTTGGGTTGGGCGAACTACTTGATGAGAAACAATTTTGTCGAATACGTCAACAGCATTATGGGGAATAGATTTGTCGAGTGGTTCTAGCTGTCTCCAGCCCCCACTTCGTCGGTCGATCCACGCAGTGGCATACATCGACGGCACCCTCTGCATTACATCAACATCTCGCGCGAACTCGCTCGGGCCTGCTGCTTCGAAAAAGTCGGCATTATAGCCACAGGCCTTCAAACCCTGAAAATTCACGCGCGGATGCAATATCGAGTGGTTCTCACGTCGTTGAGATGGCCCATGCCACTCCAGAACCATCACTGGATCGAAACCGAGCGCACCCGCATGCGCCCCTTCGAGGAAGCGGATGCCGAGCAGGCCTTTGACTGGTTCTCTGATTTCGAGGTGATGCAGTTCATTCCAGGGGGGGCGGACTTCACGCTGGAGGACTCGCGCAGCCGCATACATCAATACCGCGAACATCAAAGACATCATGGTTTCAGCAAACGGCTGATCCTTCATCGAGAAACCGGCAAGGCCATGGGCGACAGCGGTTTGTTCTATCTTCCCGACGGGAAACGCATTGAGCTCGGCTTTCGTCTGGCGAAAGCCTGCTGGGGCCAGGGTTACGCGATTGAGGTGGGCAGTGCCTGGCTCGAATGGTTTGACACACACCACGCAGCAGAATCGCTGTTCGCAGATGTGCATCCCGATCACGTACGTTCCCAGCGTGTGCTGGAAAAACTTGGCTTTGACTGCTCCCATCTGGAAACCATTCTCGGCATGCCGATGCTGATTTACAGTCGCCGTTAGTTTTCGCCACCTTCTCCGTACTTTGCCCACCATGAAACACCTTCTTCCGCTCCTGCTCCTCGCCACATCATCCGCATGGGCCCAGGACCTCGCCGCACTAAAACAAAACGCCCAGACCTCCGCCGAAAAAAGCCAGGTCGAACTCCGCCTTGACCAGCCCTACGCCGGCACCGACAACCCCAAACAGAAGGTCGATCTCTACCTGCCCAGGAAGCGCAATACCGACAAGCCCCTCCCCGTCGTCGCCCTCATCCACGGCGGTGGCTGGGTGAATGGTGATCGCCTCGGCTACGCCGCCGCCGCGATCCAGTTCGCCCGCACCGGCGACTACGCCTCTGTCACCGTTGGCTACCGCCTCACCAAAGAAGCGCATTGGCCATCACAGATCTATGACTGCAAAGCCGCCATCCGCTGGATCCGCGCCCACGCCAAAGAATACAATCTCGACCCCGACAAAATCGCCGTCATGGGCAGTTCCGCCGGCGGCCACCTCTCCTCACTGATCGGCACCAGCGGCGACGTCAAAGAACTCGAAGGCGACCTCGGCCCCAACACCACCTTCAGCAGCCGCGTCCAATGCGTCGTCAACCTCTGCGGCCCCCAGGACTTCACTCAGGCTCTCATGTTCGACAAAGAAAAAAAGCCCATCGTCGCCGACCCAGCGGTGAGCGATCTGCTCGGTGGCAACTACGTCGAAAAGCACGCCGAAGCCGTCGCCGCATCACCCGTCACCTACGTCACCAAGGACGACCCGCCCTTCATCACCTTCCAAGGCACCGCCGATCAACGCGTCGCCTATATCCACGCCGAAGCAATTCACGCCGCACTGCAAAAAGCCAGCGTCCCCTCCTTGCTCATCCCAATCACCGGCGGAGGCCACGGTTCCGTCGGCCATCCTGAAGTCATCGCCCGCGCGAAACTCTTCGTCGGCAAAACCCTTCTCGGCTCCGATGTCACCATCGACACCACTCCCATTCCCGCACTGCCCGAAGTTAAGAAGTAGCCCATCGAATGTACACCCCCTCGCATTTCCAGATCGATGACCGCGACACGCTAAACGCATTCATGCGCCAGCACAGCTTTGCCACCATCGTATCACACGACGGCAAAGTTCCGCAGGCCACCCACATGCCCGTTTTGCTGAATCCGACACAAGGCACCCACGGAATTCTCCTCTCCCACATGGCCCGCGCCAATCCCCAGTGGTCGCATTTCACCAAGTCGGAAGTGCTCGTTATCTTCACCGGCCCCCACGCCTACATCTCCCCGGCTTGGTATGTCACTGAACCCGCCGTGCCCACCTGGAACTACACCGCCGTGCATGCCTACGGCATTCCACGCATCGTCACGCAGCATGACCGCTTCGCCGAAATGCTCCATGATCTCATCGAATTCTACGAAACCGGTCGCCCCAATCGCTGGCACGGCATCCTATCCGCCGAATTCCGCGATGGCCTCATGAAAGGCATCGTCGGCATCGAAATCGAAATCACCCGCCTCGAAGGCAAGTTCAAACTCAGCCAAAACCGTCCACAAGATGCATCAGGAGTCATCACCATGCTAGAAAACAGCACCGATCAGACAGATCGCGACACGGCAAAGATGATGAAGGAGAGACTCTGATCCCATGTCCAAACACACCGCCATCGTCCGCTGGAAGAATCACGGCCCAGATTTCCTCAGTCGCCGCTACTCCCGCGAGCACTCCCTCCACTTCGACGGCGGTGCCGTGATTCCGGGCTCCCCTTCCCCGCAGATCGTCCCTTCTCCCTGGTCAAATCCAGCAGCAGTCGATCCCGAAGAAGCCTTCATCGCCTCCGTCTCCAGCTGTCACATGCTCTGCTTCCTCCATGTCGCCTGCGACGCCGGCTTTCTCCCCGAAAGCTATGACGATGCAGCAGAAGGCCTGATGACGAAAAACGAACGCGGTTCACTCTGGATCAGCCAGATAACCCTGCATCCCAGCATCGCCTGGTGCGGTGATAAACCACCCACAGCCTCTGAAGTGAAGCACCTCCATCATCTCGCGCATGAGCAATGCTTCATCGCCAATTCGATCAAGACCGACGTCATCGTGCAACCAGGAAACTGATATGAAACCGCAGCCCACCCCACAACGCTTCGAAGGCCGCTTCATCACACTCACGCCACTCGACGTCGTCGCGGATGTGGCAGAACTGTTCGCCATTTCGCACGTCGATGAAACCACTCGCAAACTTTGGCGCTACATGCCCCGCGGACCGTTTGCCAATGCCGAAGAGCAGGCCGCCTACCTGCGCGAATGGCAGGCCACGCCTAACGTCATCGCCTTTACCGTGCGTGATGCCGCGACGCAGAGTTGCCTCGGCAGCATTTCGCTCATGAGCATCCGTGCTGAGCATGGCGTGGCAGAACTGGGCAACATTTGGTATGCTCCTGCAGCCCAGCGCACCAAGGCCAACACCGAAGCCTGCTACCTGCTCCTGCGCCACTGCTTTGAGGATCTCGGGTACCGACGCATGGAATGGAAATGCGATGCACGCAATGAACCCAGCCGCAACGCCGCCCAGCGCCTCGGCTTCACGTTTGAAGGCATCTTCCGCCAGCACATGATCATCAAAGGCGAAAACCGCGACACCGCCTGGTTTGCCATGCTCGACCAAGAATGGCCACAAATTGCCACCGCGTTCCACCACTGGCTATACGAGGACGACTCGATTTCTCTCGGACGATTGATTGCCGAGGGTCGCAGCGTACAAGCCCGTGCATGAAACACGCCTTTTTCCTCCTGCTGACCACCTGCGGGGTATTCGCCGCTGAATCAAAGCCCAAGCCCGAGTTTCAATATCAGACCGAAGGCATTCAGGTCAGCCGCGCGACGGCTGATGAACCGAAGGTAAAAGCGTTTGGCCCCGACACCATCAAAGCCGCCGCCAAATACCTCGACGATGGCGCCATCTGCTGGGTGCGCGAGAAAACCTGCGTCAACTGCCACACCACCGGCCCCTACCTGAGCGAGCGCCCTGCTTTGTCAAAGCAGCTCGGCCTGCCACTCGATGAAGTGCTGGCAGACTTCGTCAAAACCGTGCCTACAGAGATCAAACCGCAGAAAGAAACGGAAAAAGATGGCATCAAATACTACGGCGGCTCCTGGACGAGCATCTGGCGCTCAATGGGTCTCGCCGAATGGGACAAGCATGTGACGGGGAAGCTTTCCGCGCACACCGAGCGCTCCCTGCAGGAGATGTTTGCACGCCAGTCCGCCTATGGCTCCTTCGTCAGCTTTGGCGAAGTCGAAATCCCCCATATCACGACAGACTTCGAACTCACGCTGCAAGCAGCCCGGGCGGTGACCGCCGCGCCCGGATGGCTCAGCAACCTCAAAGACCCCGAACTGCTCGCACGCGTTGATCGAATGAAGTCCTGGCTGCGTGATGCGCAGCCCAAGAATGAATTCGACCGCATCTTGCGCCTTCAACTCGCGCATTACATGCCCGAACTTGTACCCCAAGCTCAGCGTGATGCCGCCCTAACGCTTCTCTCCTCGAAACAGCACCCCGACGGCGGCTGGTCATTGCGTGACATGTCCGCCCTCGGCGACTGGCATTTCAAAATGAGCGATACCGTGGTAAACCTCATCACAAACCTGCCTGATGCTGCGAAACCAGAGAGCGATGCCTACATGACGGCCTTCGCCATCGTGCTGATGCGCCAAAACAATGTCCCCGCCAGCGATGAACGCATCCAGCGCGGCCTCGTCTGGCTGAAGCGCGAGCAGCGCGTCTCCGGCCGCTGGTGGATGCAGTCACTCTATCGGGGGAACTACAGCTACATCACCTACATCGCCACCACTCAGGCGTTAAAGGCGCTGGCCTTGTGCGACGAATTGCACTGATTTTCATCGCCGTGCACGCCGATACGCCGCCGGTGACTCCCCCATGCGTTTGCGGAAATGCTGGGTAAAACTGCTCGCATCCACAAAGCCGCACTTCTGCGCCACTTCGCTCGCCGTCAGAGTTGTCCCCTCCAGCAGACGCACCGCCGCCAGCACCCGCGTCTTGATCAGGAATTCCTGCGGGGTGATGCCAAAAGCGCTTTGGAACCGCCGCTGCAACTGCCGTAACGACTGACCGCAGGATTTGGCCACATCTTCAATCAAAAGCGGCTTCGAGTAATCATGCCGGATGATCTCCACCGCCTGCGCCACGGTCTGAAACACCGGCAGCCTGCGCTCTGCCTCATCAGGGCGCCTCAAGGTGCCCATAACCCCCTGCACCCGGCGCTCAGAGTCAAAGAGTGGCAGCTTCGTCACCAAAAACCAGTCAGGGATGCCCTGGGAATCCCACCACAGCTCCACGCGTTCAATCACGTCCACCTTGCCCGCCAGCAGGCGCTTATCGTCATCCACATAAGCCTGCGCCATCGTGTCCGGATTCAGGTCAAAGTCTGTGCGCCCAATAATCTCTGAATCATCCGACATCTGGTAGCGCTGCATCAGCCCCTCGCTGGCAAACATGAGATGCCCCGCCTCGTTCTTGGCAAAGAAGTAAACCCCCGGGATATGGTCAAACAACCGCTGAAACAGCAGCGTAGGCTCCAGAGCAGCCATCCATGCCGCCCGCTGTTTCCGCCAGCGCGCAATTTCCCCCGCCGGGCGCTTCGGGCGCAAGCGGGGTTTCAGAGGTGTCGCATTTCGCATCATCTTTGTCGTGACGACGATGCACGGTTCTGCGTTAATCTGCAACCCACCAACCGCCTATGAGACCCATCGTTCAAATTTCCCTCGACCTCACCAACATCGACGAAGCGCTCGAAACCGCCGCGCTGGCTCTGCGCGCCGGTGTGGACTGGCTGGAAGCCGGCACGCCGCTCATCCTTGCTGAAGGGCTCCACGGTGTGCGTGCGCTGAGGAAAGCTTTCCCAAACATTCCAATCGTCGCTGATCTCAAAACAATGGATGGCGGCTACCTCGAAACTGAAATGATGGCAAAGGCCGGCGCCACTCACGTCGTCGTCATGGCTCGTGCGCATGCCGAAACCGTGAAATGCGTGGTAAATGCTGGCAAAGACTTCGGCTGCAAGGTGATGGGTGACAACATGATCTGCGAAGACATGATCGCCGGAGCGAGGTGGCTGGAGGATCTCGGCTGCGACTACGTGATTCATCACATCGGCTACGATGAGCGCCGTGGCATCGCCGCTGCTGGCAAACGCATGCCGAGTCCGCTGGATCAGCTCCGCGAAGTGGTCAACGCCGTCAAAATCCCCGTCCAGGCCGTCGGCGGCCTCAGTCTGGAGCAGGCTATTCAGTGCCCCAAGTACGGTGCTCCGCTCGTCGTCCTCGGCGCGCCTCTCACCATCGATGCCGACGCCTTCAAAACGGCGGACGGCAATCTGGAAGCTTCTCTGCGCATGATTTGCGAAGCCGTGCATGCTCAGGACGTTTCTGCTTTCTAATTCCACCTCTTTCCATCCCATGAAATCCGCTGCCGTCGTTAATTACGCGCCTGAAAAAGGCTCTGTCGAAGTCCGTGAAATCGAAACGCCCGCCATCGGCAGCGAGGACGTGCTCCTCGAAGTCGTCAATGTGGGTGTTTGTGGCTCTGATCTGCACCAATGGACTGCCGACCATTCCTGGCCGGTGAATTACCCGGTCGTGCTCGGTCATGAGTTCGGCGGCCGCATCGTCGAAGTCGGCAAGGATGTGGAAGGCTGGAAGGAAGGCGACCGCGTCGTCTCTGAAACCGCCGCCATCATCAGCCCAAACAATCCGATGACAAAGCGTGGCCTCTACAATCTCGACCCCACCCGCAAGGGCTTCGGCTACGGCGTAAACGGAGCCATGACCAAGTATGTGAGCGTCCCCAGCCGCATCCTGCATCATGTGCCGGACCAACTTCCCTTTGAGCAGGCCTGCCTCACTGAGCCCTGCTGTGTGGCCTACAGCGCCGTGGTGAAGAACGCCCGCATCGAGCCCGGCGACCGCGTGGTCGTGCTCGGCCCAGGCACCATCGGCATCCTTTGCGCTGCCATGGCCCGCCTTTGTGGCGCTCAGGTCGCCATCGTCGGCCTGCCGCAGGACGCGCACCGCCTTGAACTCGCCCGCAAGCACTATGGCTGCGAAGTCATCATCGGCGATGCGAAGCCTTGGGCTCTCGACCGCGACGGCCTCGGCTGCGATGGCGTGATCGACGCCGCTGGTGCGAGCGTCACGCTCAAGATCGCGCTCGACATCGTGCGCCCCGCCGGATGGATCAGCAAAGTCGGCTGGGGCCCGCAGCCTCTCGGATTCAATCTCGACCCGCTGGTGCAGAAGAACATCACCCTGCAAGGCAGCTTCAGCCACAACTGGCCGATCTGGGAGCGTGTCATCGCCTTGCTCAGCAGCGGTCAGTTTGACGTGAAGCCGATCATCGGCGGCGTCTGGCCCGTGACCGAATGGCACGAAGCCTTTGAGAAGATGCACAAGGGCGAAGTCGTGAAGAGCGTACTGCGTCCGGTGTAATCGCCGGATCAACCCTGCACTCGCTCTGTGCTCGACTTTGTGAAAAAGTTCGTCAAATAGGCTGTGTGATGGACCGCTCACAGCCGTTCTTCCTTCACCCACCACCCGCCATGAAATCCATTCTCTGCCTCGCCCTGCTCTCCACCGCTGCTTTTGCGGCTGATTATCCTCGTGTCATTTTCTCAGATGAATTCGCCGCCGACGGTTTCGGCAAGGCCTGGGGCCACTACAAGAGCTCCAGCGAGGTGAAGGGCGGCGTGCTCGTGGGCATCACAGCACCGACTTCGGACCACAGCGCGGTGGACCACATCCGCATCGAAGGCGAGCGCGATCTGGAAGTCAGCGTGAAGTTCCGCTTCGTCAGCGACAAGGCAAAAAGCTTCAATGTGTGGTTCGACGACAAGAACTACAAAGGCTCACACGCCGGCCACATCTGCCAGGCATCCATTGCGCCGACTGGCGTGACGGTCTCTGACGCCAAGACAGGCGGTTTCGATCTGACGGGCGGTCTCTATGACCGCAAGAAAGCCAACCAGTTGACGGATGAAGAGAAGAAGATGCTCGCCACCAAGGCGGCGAAATTTCCGGTTAAACTCAGCCTCGAAGAGTGGCACACGCTCGTCGTGACTACCAAGGGAGAAGAGATCAGCGTGAGCATCGACGGCAAGGCAGTCGGCTCCTTCAAGTCCCCCGGCGTCAATCACGACACCAAGTCGCTGATCAGCCTGACGACGAACGCCGTGGACGTGGAATACGACGACTTCAGCATCAAGGGTGTGGCGAAATAAATTACGCCAGCAACTCACGCACAACATCGCCGCTTACGTCCGTGAGACGGAAGTCGCGGCTTTGGAAGCGGTAGGTGAGGCGTTCGTGATCGAGGCCGAGCTGGTGCAGGATCGTGGCGTGGAGGTCGGGGACGGAAACGCGGTTTTCGATGGCGGCGTAGCCGAATTCGTCGGTCGCGCCATGAATCTGGCCGCCTTTGATACCGCCGCCGGCCATCCACATCGTGAAGCCTTTCGGATGATGATCGCGGCCCTTGCCGTTCTCGGCGACGGGTGAGCGGCCGAACTCGCCGCCCCAGACGACGAGCGTGCTGTCGAGCATGCCGCTGAGCTTCAAATCGTCGAGCAGCGCGGCGATGGGGCCGTCGGTCTCGGCGCAGTGCAGGTCGTGATTGCGTTTCAGGTCGTCATGCGCGTCCCAAGCCTTCGGGCCTTCATTGCCGCCACTATAAACCTGCACGAAGCGCACGCCGCGCTCGACCAGACGCCGCGCCAAGAGACAGTTGCGGCCGAAGTGCGCGGTGGTCGGATGATCCAGACCATACATCCTCCGCACGCACTCCGGTTCGCGACTGAGGTCCGTGCATTCGGTAGCGCTCATCTGCATGCGATAGGCCAGTTCGTAGGACGAAATTCGTGCCGCGAGGCTGCTCTCGACAGGATTGGCCTCAGCGTATTCGGTGTTCCACTGCTTTAGCAGATCCAGCCGCGCGCGCTGCTGGCTGGCGCTCACGTTTTTCGGCGGCGTGAGGTAGGCAATCGGCTCGCCGCTGCTGCGAAAAGGCACCCCCTGATACGCGGCAGGCATGAAGCCATTCGACCAGTTCATGGCACCATTCACCGGGGCGCCGAGCTTGTCGAGCAGCACGACAAAGGCGGGCAGATTCTCGCTTTCTGAGCCGAGTCCATACGTCACCCAAGACCCCATGCTCGGACGCCCAGCTTGGATGAAGCCCGAGTTCATCTGGAAAAGTGCAGGGCCGTGGTTGTTGCTCTCCGCATGCATGCTGCGGATCACACAAAGGTCGTCGGCATGACGCGCAAGGTTCGGATACACCTCCGCCATATCGATGCCCGCCTGACCGTGCTTCGCAAAACGGTAAGGACTCTGCATGGCCACGTTCTTCGTCTTGCCACCCATGAAGGCGTCCTCTTTTTTCCAAACCGGAATCGGTCGGCCGTGATACTTCGCCAGAGCCGGTTTCGGGTCGAACAGATCGACGTGCGACGGGCCGCCATACATGAAAAGGAAGATCACCGACTTCGCCTTCGGCGCGAAATGCGGTACCCGCGCTGCCATCGGATTCGACGACGTGAGCAGGCCTTCCCCGCCCAGCAACGACTGCAACGCCAGAGAGCCGAATCCGGCACCGGCGTTTTGGATGATGTGTCGGCGTGTCAGCATGGGCATCAGTCAATGTATATGAATTCGCTGCTGTTGAGCAAGACATGCGCGAGATCCGCGAGCGCTTGGACGAGATCGCTTTCCGCCGCGCGCTGCTGCACAAAAGCCTGCGCCTGTTCCAATCGTGATGCCGAAGGTGAATGCGCGAGCGTCAGTAGAAACAGCCGCTGAATCGTTTGACGCTCGTCATTTTCATTCCCGGTCATTGCGCGTTGTGCGAGGAATTTGGCCTGCTCCTCGACGAATTCGTCGTTCATGAGGACAAGCGCCTGCGTGGGCACGGTGCTTTGCATGCGCAGCGCACAACTGTCGGTCGTGGTGGGCGCGTCGAACAGCTCCATGTTCGGCATGAGCAACTGGCGCTTCACATAGATGTAAATGCTGCGCCGCCATTGCTCAGGACCTTCGTGCTCGATGATGGGCCACTTGTTGCGCTGGCTGGCGTCGAGCAGGTCGGGCCGGATGCGCGGTTTGAATCCTGCGCCGCCATGCTTGGGATTCAGCCTGCCGCTGACGCTGAGAATGCTGTCGCGGATGACCTCCGCCTCCATGCGCTGCTTGTTCTGCCGCCAGAGCAGCGTGTTGCCGGGATCTTTGTCGTGAGCAAGCGGATCGCCGCGGCTCTGCTGCCGATATGTTGCCGACATCAGAATCAGCTTGTGCAGCGGCTTCAAGCGCCCGCCGTTCGCGATGAGCTCGAATGTGAGGTAATCGAGCAGTTCCGGATGCGTCGGCGCTGCGCCGGAGAAACCGAAGTTGCTCGGCGACGCCACGATACCTGCGCCGAAGTGATGCTGCCACACGCGATTCGCGAGTACGCGCCAGGTCAGTGGATTTGCAGGCGAAGCGATCCACTCCGCGAGCGTGCGACGCCGTAACGACGTTTGGCCAGATGACTTCGGAAACGAGAGTGATTTCGCAGCGAGCACAACAGGCACCGCCGGTCCGACTTCATCGCCCTGGTTCGCCGCCAGTCCGCGCAGCAGCACATGTGTCGCAGGAACTTCCGATTTCGTCTCGATCAAAGCCATCA
>NZ_JAQSEA010000294.1:59553-103563 GCF_029946185.1 Prosthecobacter sp. | reverse complement strand
AGGAAGAGGCAGAGGTGGAGTTTCATGGTGCCGGGAGAGTGGCGCATGGGGGGCAGCTTGCGTCAACGCTGCATGACGGGAGTGTAAAAGTTCTGTCAAAAGCCGCGAATCCGTGCTTATGACTGCCTGTCAGTTACAATACAACCATGGAAGACCTCGAAATCGCCCGCGCCTGCGCCCTTTACGCCGATGACAAAAAAGCGGAGAACATCCGCATTCTGGACCTGCGCGGACTCTCGCCCATCTCCGACTACTTCGTGCTCGTCACGGCCATGTCCACGCCCCAACTGCGTGCCGTGCGCGACGAGATTGTCGAACGTATGAAGGAGGAGCACAACACTCCGCCTGACGTGAAAGACGGCAATTTTGAGAGCCAGTGGATCATCCTCGTCTATGGCAGTGTCATGGTTCACATCCTCACGCCGGAGAAGCGCGAGTTCTACGCTCTTGAAGAGCTGTGGGGAGACGCCCCGGAGATGGAGCCGAACCTCGAAGTGCCTGTGCCGCCTCCCGAGCCGAAGCCCAAAGCGGTGAAGAAGGCACCTGCCAAGAAAGCAGCCGTGAAAAAAACTGCTGCAAAGAAGGCTCCAGCCAAGAAAGCGGCGAAGAAAAAGTCCGTCGATTAGCGTTACCGCTAATAACACTGACTCACGATTTACCCCAAGCGAACGCGTGGTAAACCCCATGCCTTTGTTATGGCGGCATTGTGGGTCTGTTTGAAAATCACGAGTTCTGGCGACACGCTCGCCGACGGGCAGGAGTGCCCATCGTACTTCGGAAGGGCAAGCCGGAGGCTTGCACTACGGGGCCAAATTCGCTAAACAAGCAGGCATGCCCTCCCGCATCCTGCTCATTCTCGTTTCCTGTGCCCTCAGCGTCGTCACCGGCCTTGTGATCGCTCGTGGTGGAGCAGGCGTCGCCGCAGCCCGGCAGCGCCCGCTGATTGGCCTGTCCAT
Organism: Prosthecobacter sp.; assembly: GCF_029946185.1. Taxonomy (GTDB): domain Bacteria; phylum Verrucomicrobiota; class Verrucomicrobiia; order Verrucomicrobiales; family Verrucomicrobiaceae; genus Prosthecobacter. Next base: position 102,607 of record NZ_JAQSEA010000294.1, on the reverse strand, counting down.
GGACACGCTCAAAGAAGAACGATGGCAGGTGGATCGAGACCTGTTCACCGCCCAAGTGCAGGCGGCAGGGGCTGATGTGCTGGTGCAGTCTGCGAACAGCAACGACGCGGTCCAGTTGCAGAATGTCGAGAGCCTCATCACGCAGAAAGTCGATGCGCTCGTCATCATTCCACACGACGGCGCGGCGATGGCCAAGGCGGTGAACCTCGCGCATCAGGCCGGCATTCCGGTGCTGTCGTATGATCGTCTCATCACAGACTGTGATCTCGATCTCTACCTGACTTTTGACAATGTGAAGGTGGGCGAGTTACAGGCGAAGTTCCTTGTAGATAGAATCCCCGCAGGCGGCAAGCTGCGCCTCATTCGCATCTACGGGGCGAAGACCGACAACAACGCCAAGCTCTTCAAGCAGGGGCAGGACAACATACTGCAACCGCTGATCGCAGCAGGCAAAGTCGAGGTGATCTTTGAAGACTGGGCGGAGGACTGGAAGCCCGAGAGCGCGAAGAAGATCACCAACGCCGCGATCACCAAAAACGGGCCGAACTTCGACGCCATCCTCGCGAGCAATGATGGCACGGCGGGCGGCGCGATCCAGGCGCTGACGGAGGAAGGACTCGCGGGCAAGATCATCGTGACGGGGCAGGATGCGGATCTCGCAGCCTGCCAGCGCATCGCCCAGGGCACGCAGGCCATGACGGTGTACAAGCCGATCAAGAGCATCGCGACGCAGGCGGCAGAACTCGCGCTGAAGCTTGCACAGGGGAAGCCGATCATCGCACGGGATGCGGTTGCCAATGGCAAGACTGACGTGCCTTCCATCCTGCTCGACATCGTCACGGTCACGAAGGAAAACCTGCGTGGCACCGTTGTGAAGGATGGCTTCCGCAAGGAGAGCGATGTGTTCCAATCCACCCAGCCATGATCCTTCGTGCTCAAAACATCACCAAACGCTTCCCTGGTGTCACTGCGCTCAAAGATGTCTCCTTTGATCTACGGGAGGGCGAGATTCATGCGCTGTGCGGAGAAAACGGAGCAGGCAAGAGTACGCTGATCAAGCTGCTGTCCGGCATCCATCCGCATGGCAGTTATGAGGGACGTTTTGACGTAACCGGTGAAGAAGCACGCTTTGCCACGATCAAAGATGCAGAGCGGGCAGGGCTGGCAGTGATCTACCAGGAACTGGCTCTCGTCGAAGAAATGACGGTGGCGGAAAACATTTTCCTGGGGCGTGAGCCACACCGCTGGGGGGTGTTCATTGACTGGCCGCGCATGTATCGAGAAGCGCAGGCGCTGCTGAACCGGTTCAAAGTGGATCTCGATCCTGCTGCACCTGTTCGCACGCTGGGGGTGGGGCAGAAACAGCTCGTGGAGATCATCAAGGCGCTCGCCAAGAACTCGAAGATTTTGATTCTTGATGAACCGACTGCGGCGCTGGCCGAACACGAGGTTTTGATCCTGCTCGACATTCTGCGTGATCTCCGGCAGCGCGGCATCGCGAGCATCTACATTTCACACAAGCTTGATGAAGTCTTCGGCATCGCAGACCGCATCACGGTGCTGCGGGATGGCTCGACGGTTTGCACAAGCAACGCCACTGACACGAGCAAGACCGAAGTCATCCGTCAGATGGTGGGGCGCGAAATTGGCGATCTGTTTCCACGCCGGACGTCACAGCCGGGAGAGGTGATTTTGCGCGTTGATTCCCTGAGTGTCGCCGATGCAGAAACTGGCAGCCCACGGCTGCATGACATCAGCTTTGAATTGCGTGCTGGTGAGGTGCTCGGCATTGGGGGACTGATGGGGGCAGGGCGCACGGAATTGCTGATGCACTTGTTCGGGGCATGGGGGCGTCATGTTTCTGGCAGCATGCAATTGCATGGTCAGCCGCTCGGTGGCCTCACGCCGGAAACGATCATCCAGCGCGGGCTGGTGCTGGCCTCCGAAGATCGCCGCCGCTACGGCCTGCATTTGGAGCAGGAGATCGGATTCAATCTTTCGCTGTCATCATTGGCCAGCGTCACGCGGGGTGGATTCATCCAGCGCAACGCGGAGATCCGGCGCAATCAGAGCATGTTTGACTCGCTCCGCGTCAAAGCGACCGGGCTCGAAGCGGTCGTGGGCAAGCTCTCAGGAGGGAATCAGCAGAAGGTGGTGCTGGGCAAAGCGCTGCTCACGGAACCTACGGTCATCCTGCTGGATGAGCCTACTCGAGGCATCGACGTGGGTGCCAAGCTGGAAATCTACGAAATTATCAACCAACTCACCGCCGCAGGCAAAGCGGTGACCCTCGTCTCCAGCGAACTGCCGGAACTCATTGGCATGAGCGACCGCATTCTCATGCTCAATGCCGGCCGCGTCGGCGGTGCCTTCAGCCGTGCCGAGGCCACGCAGGAAAAACTCATGGCCGCCGCGATGGGGCATGCGGGCTGATTTTTTGAAATGCGACAACCGTTTCTGCGTTCGACATACAGCCTTACCACCCACCATGATTCGTTCTCTCCTTGCCACCCTCGTCCTCGCGACTGCCGCCAGCGCTGCGCCGCCGCCCAACATCGTCTTCATCTTCTGCGATGACCTAGCCTACCAGGCGATCAGTTGCTACGGCGACAGCCGCAAGCTGCTCGAAACACCAAACATGGATCGCATCGCCAAGGAAGGCATGCGTTTCGACCGCTGCCTGGTGACGAATTCGATCTGCGGGCCAAGCCGTGCGGTGATCCAGACCGGCAAGTACTCGCATGCCAACGGCTTCTACAACAACAGCAACAGCAAGTTCGACAGCAGCCAGCCGACGTTCCCGAAGGTGATGCAGAAAAGCGGCTACCAGATGGCGATGATCGGTAAATGGCACCTCATGACCGACCCCGTGGGTTACGACTACTGGAACGTGCTGCCCGGCCAGGGTGCCTACTACAACCCGCCGATGATCGACAATGGCAAGCCAGTGAAATACGAAGGCTACGTCACTGACATCATCGGAGATCTCACCCTCGAATGGCTCAAGAATCGCGACAAAACCAAGCCCTTCATGATGATGAGCCAGCACAAGGCGCCGCATCGCGAATGGGAGTCGCCCGTGCGCTATCTCAACTTTGACAAGGACCGTGTGTATGAGGAACCTGAGACTCTGTTCGACAGCTATTCTGGCCGCAGCAAGGCGGTGAGTGATCACGACATGGGCATAGATCGCACGATGACAGAAAAGGATGTCAAACTCGTCGCCCCGGCCAATCTGACCCCGGAGCAAAAGAAAGACTGGGACGCCTACTATGAGCCACGCAACGCCAAGTACCGCGAGGCAGCCCCGGCGGGACGCGACCTCGTGAAATGGCGCTACCAACGCTACATGCACGACTACCTCGCCTGCGTGAAAGCGGTGGACGACAATGTAGGCCGTGTACTCGATTACCTCGACAAGGAAGGCCTCACGGAGAACACCGTTGTCATGCTCAGCAGCGACCAGGGCTTTTATCTGGGCGAGCACGGCTGGTTCGATAAACGCTGGATCTTTGAGGAATCGCTGCGCACGCCGTTCATGGTGCGCTGGCCCGGGGTGATCAAGCCCGGCACGGTGAACAACAAGATTGTGAGCCTGATCGACTTCGCCAGCACCTTCCTCGATCTGGCGGGCGCGCCGAATCTGGCGGATGTGCATGGCCGCAGCATGGTGCCACTGTTCAAAGGCGAGACGCCGGACGACTGGCGCAAATCACTCTACTACCACTACTACGAATATCCGGTGCCGCATCGCGTGCGCCCGCACTACGGTGTGATCACGGACCGGTACAAGCTGATCCATTACTACAAGCCGGATGTGGATGACTGGGAGCTGATGGACCGCGAGAAAGACCCGCTCGAAGTGAAGAGCTTCTACAACGACCCAGCCTATGCCGACACCGTGAAGGAACTGAAGGCTGAAATTCTGCGCCTGCAGGACGAAGTGAAGGAAACGATGCCGCCACCGCGCTTTGCCTTTGGGAACAAGGCCTTCGAAGGCGAGGTCAATCCGCCGGTGCAGCCGAAGGGCAAAGGAAAAGGGGGTGGCAAGAAGAAAGCCGGGGCACAGAAGGCGAAGTAGCTCCCCTGTCGTCCGGCTTGCAGGAGTCGAACAATGCAACAACGATGCAGGTCAAACAGCAAATCGACGCCATGTCAGACGAAGATCGCTTTCTTGCGGCTGCATACCTTGAGCATCTCTCGAATGCCAAGGATGCTGCATATCGCATGAAGCTGAGCGAGCGCATGCAGCGTATGGACTCAGTTCAAAAGGTGTCCTTGGAGCAATCGGAACGTCTGCATCATGCGCCGGAACGTGAAGGCATGTGAGTCATGCCCGCCCTGCCCAAAATCGTGCAGGATGAGGATGTATTGCACACAGTGCTAGGCATGAAGGCCGCAGAACGCAGGTTGGTTCTACGGCTGTTGGCAGAAATCCAACGCAGTTGTTGGAACGAGGACGCAGATTACCTGATCACTGACGCCGCTGGGCGCTATCTCAAAGTGAAGGCTTCCCGACCATTTCTTGTGCCTTACTGGCACGATGGCCCTGTGGACGAGCTTCGCATCGTCGATTTTAAAGCGCGTACGCACGTGAGAAGAGTTTTTCAGTTCGGCATGGAGGTGCAGGTGATAGTGGGTCCGCACTGGGGACTGTTCGGACCCACTCTTTGAGATGGCTACAATGAGGATGACCCGCTCACCGCCACATTGTTTTACTCACATACCATTCGACGAATTGTGGGCCATAGAAGACCCAGAGCGCGGCTCCCATCGCGAGGTAAGGCCCGAAGGGAATTTTGGCTCCCCATTCGGCTTTGCCAGTGAGGCGGTGGAGCATCCCAAACAAGGTGCCTATCACCGAGGCGGCGAGGATGGTGAAGAGCACGGACTGCCAGCCGGTGAAGGCACCGATCATCATCAGGAAGAGCACATCACCAAAGCCCATGGCTTCGCGTGGGATCACGACCTGGGTGGTTCTGGCCTTCAGCGTCGTCACCCCATCCAGCGGAAATTCTTCCAGGCTCGTTCCTTCACGCACCTTGAGCTTTTCCATCCACAACTCTGCGGTCACGGCACCGAAGGATCGGGCATTGACCTGCAAACTGCTGCAGGAGACCACCATGCGGTCCGTCGCACGCATGAAGAGGTCAGCCCAGTCATACTTGTGCTCGCCGAAGGTCACGACCGGCGGCTCGTTTTCATCGGGTTGCGTCACCTCCCAGTTTTCTTCCTTGGCAAAAACGAACTTCTTGCGGCCAAAGGCCAGCTTGCCCAGCTCCACGACCATCCACAGGCCGCCAAGGCCCAGAGCGGCGCTGGCCAGCGAGATCAGCAATCCGCGAGTATGGGTGGTTTCCGCCATCAGTGCGGGCACCCACCAAGAAGCAAGGACGCCCACTACCGCTCCGCCAATGGTGATGCGATGCGGCAGGATGAAGTGGTCGATGTCTATGAAGGTGCCCGAGATCAGCAGACTCATGAACACCCACAGGCAGAGCACATGCGGCCCCCAGGCGTGGATCATGAACCAGGGATTGACGCCCTCAGCATACTCTCCGCTGATCTTCAGAAAGACCATGTAGAACATCACGCCCGTGAGCAACTCCACCAGAAAGTAGCGGATGGAAATCCTGCCACCGCAGTTGGCGCATTTACCCCGCAGGAGCAGCCAGCTCAGCAGCGGAATGTTCTGCCATATCGGGATCTTGTATTTGCAGGACGGGCAGAAACTGCGCTTGGGATTGTTTACTGATATGTCCAGCGGCATGCGGTAGATGACCACATTGAGGAAAGAGCCGATCCCCGCGCCCATGTAGAAGGCCAGCAGGTGGAGCAGGGTGTTAAGAATTTGAAAGCGCATGGATGTTGGCTGAGTTTGCAAACTTGGCCTGCCGTGCGTGAGTACGGAAGCAAAAACTAAGCATGACTTCAGATTCCTGGCGCAGCCTGCGCATCATCCCACTCGCTGTTGCCCTCATGAGTTCCTGTACCCATCAGGGGCCGGGAACCACCACGCACGGAACGGCCATGCTGGGTGCCAGTGAACTGCAGCCCACCCGATCCGTCGAACTCGCGCAAAAACGCGGCCTTGCGGATGTGCGCCGGGTGATTCCCGGCATCGACATTGATTTGCGCTACGCAACTTCCACGAACGTCACGGGCGAGCCCCTCTACCCCTCCCAGATGCCCTGCCTGCTACGGACTGAGACGGCGAAAAAACTGAAACGGGCGCAGGCGATCCTGCGCGCGCAGGGTTACGGCCTGCGCATCTGGGATGCGTACCGCCCGCCGGAGGCGCAGGAGGCCCTGCACAAGCACGGTGGCAGCACCGGCATGTTTCTTTCGCCGAATGCGGGGTGGAGTCGTCACTGCGGAGGAATCGCCGTCGATCTCACCCTGGTGGACGCACATGGCAACGAGCAGCGCATGCCCACTGGCTTTGACCAGGACTTTGCCAATGCGAGCCGAAACTATCGTGGCGCAGATCCGGTGGTGAGGCAAAACCTGGTGGTGCTCCAGACTGCCATGAAGCAGGCTGGCTTCACGCAGTTGGAATCCGAGTGGTGGCACTTCGATGACGCCGACTACCTCAACCATCCTCAGCCCATCGTCTATGGCTGGCAGATTGCCCTACCCGGGATGTCAGCGCCGTGAGCATTCGCAATAACGCCACTTTCACCGTCATCGACGAGGCGGAAGGCTACATCGTCGTCAACAAACCCGCGCCGCTGCTGATTCATCCGAGTGATCCGAAGGGGCCGCCCACGCTCTGGCATCGCGTGTGCGACCTGCTTTCGTATGAGATCGCCAACGGCGGACAGGTCTCCATCATCAACCGGCTTGACCGTGAAACGAGCGGCGTGGTGCTCATTGCCAAGAATCACGAACTGGCGCGTCTCTTCGGCATGGCGATGCAGGAGCGTAAGATTCACAAGACTTACACTGCCCTCGTGCATGGCTGGCCGGAGTGGGAGGAGCAGACGCTGGATGCGCCGATCCTGAATGCGCGCGACGTGCAGGCCTTTGACATCTGGGTGAAACAGATGGTGCATCCGCAGGGAGCCGAGTGCCGCACGGGGTTTCGTACGCTGAATCGATTTGAGCGTGAGGGTGAAAAGTTCGCGCTGATTGAGGCCAAGCCAAAAACCGGGCGCATGCATCAGATCCGCGTGCATCTGAATCACCTCGGGCTGCCCATCGTGGGGGACAAACTCTATGGTCGTGATGATCGCTGCTACCTGGAGTTCATCGAGACGGGATGGACGGAGTCGTTGGAGAAGAGGCTGATTTTGCCACGGCAGGCGCTCCATTCATCGCGGCTGGAGTTGAATCTGGAAGGCTTTCCGGCGGGGTGGGACGCGCCGGTGCCGGTGGAGTTTGGTTTGTAGTACGATGTGCACTCCTGCCCGTCGGTAAGCGGCACCGCTGACAGAAACCGTTCACTCATGAACTCGGCGACCAAGAGCATCGCTCCGCCGTAGCGATGTCGCTGGCTGGCATGTAAGCCGCATGTTGTGGCGGAGCGCTGATCGACGGGCAAGAGTGCCCATCGTACTTATGCCCAGCGGCGCACGCGGCTGTCGAGTTGGAAGACTTGGCCGCTGATGTTCTCCATGCTGTGCAGGAAGGTGATGAAGCGTGCGACGTCTTGCGCTGTGTTGAGGCGGCCGAGGGTGTGCTGGGTGAGCAGGGTTTCGCGCCATGCGGCATCTTCCAGCAGTTGGCGGGTCATCTTGGTTTCAAGGAAGCCGGGCAGCACGCAGTTGGCGCGGACATTGCGTATGCCGTATTCTTTGGCGATGCTTTGCGTGAGGCCGATCAAGCCTGCCTTGGAGGCGGCGTAATTCGCCTGGCCAGCGGGCCCGCTCAGCGCTGAGTAGGAGCCTATGTTGACGAGGTGGCCGTGGCGCTGTTTTGACATCAGCTTCAGCGCGGCCTGTGAGACGAGGAAGGTGCCTTTCAGATTCACATCGAGGACGTGATCGAATTGCTCTTCGGTCATTTTGGCGACGGAGATGTCCTGGCAGACGCCGGCGTTGTTGATGAGGAGATCGAGCTGCGGCAATGCGGTGAAGAAGGCGCGCACGGAATCGGGGTTTGTGACATCGAGGGTATCGCGTCCCGGAGTGAGGACGACGAAGCCAGCTTGCTGAAGCTCGGCGCGCATGGCCTGCGCCAAATCGCCTTGGCCGCCGGTGATGAGGGCGGTGGGGGGTGAATTTGCGGGCGGTGAGGACATGAGGGGCAATGGGTCAAGAATTGAACCGCAGGCAATACACCTGAATGCCAGATTTTAAGGGTGAAAATCCCTTCGCAGTGGTGCGCTCGCTCTGGGTGGCGCGGGGCTTCCCAGAACGAGCTGAAGCTCTGGACTACTTTCTCAACCCAGCGTGAATGCTGGCAGCTTCACGATCTTGCCGCCGGCGAGGGCTGACTGGTGGGCGCAGAGGCCTACGCAGGTCCAGTTGGCGGATTGGGCGGCGTTCGGGAAGGGCTGGCGCTTTTCGGCGAGGGCATTGGCAAACTCGTTGGCGAGATGCGGGTGGCTGCCGCCGTGGCCGCTGCCTTGGGTGAAGCTGAGATGTGTTTTCTTGCCGAGATCGTAGACGCCCTTGGTGGTGAAGCGCTGGATTGGCTTCGGCAAGCGTTTGGCGAAATCGGGGGTCTTGATCAGTTTCGGGATCTTGTGCTCGGGCAGTTTGGCGCGGTGCATGATGAGCGGCTCATGCTCGATGAGCGGCCATTCGATGGAGGCTTTGTCGCCATAAACGTCGATGCTTTCACGATACTGCCGGGCGGTGTCAAACAAGCTGCGAATGATGCGGGCGCTGACATCAGTGCCTTTGAATTTGATGTGAGCGGTCTCGACGGCGAAGGGCGAGCCGTAGCACTTTTGCAGTTCTTTGCGCACGGTGCCAGAGCCGAAGCAGCTCACGTATTCGGCAGGCTTGCCGATCATTCCTGCTACGGGACCGACGCAGTGCGTGGCGTACCACATCGGCGGCAGGCCGGGCCAGTAGTTCGGCCAGCCGTCCATGTCCTGCTGGTGGGAGGCCTGCACGAATTGCAGCTTGCCCAGCTTGCCCTGATCGAGCTGCTCCTTCATGAAGAGATACTCGCGGGCATAGACGACGGTCTCCATCATCATGTACTTGAGGCCGGTCTTCTTGACGAGGTCGCAGATCTTTTTGCAGTCTTCGATGCTGGTGGCCATCGGCACGGTGCAGGCGACATGCTTGCCCGCCTTGAGGGCTTCAATGCTCATCCAGCCGTGGTCGGGAATGGGTGAGTTGATGTGGACGGCGTCGATGTTCGGGTCCTTGAGCATCGTCTTGAAATCCGTGTAACGCACGTCCACGCCGAAGGCATCGCCGATGGTCTTGAGCTTCTTTTCATCGCGCTGGCAGATCGCGTAGCAGGTGGTCAGCGGATGGCGCTGCCAGATGGGGATGAATTCCGCCCCGAAACCGAGGCCAACGACGGCGATGTTGAGCTTTTTGTCTGACATGATGATTGGAAGGATGACGCGGCTCTTATAGGCGGGAACGGTGCGACATGGGAAGGACAAAGTTTGGGGGGAATCGGACGGGGAAGATGAAGTTTCAGGTTTCAGGTTTGAAGTTTCAAGTTAGTGAACCAGCAATCCATGCTGACTTCCGACTTCGACTACCACCTGCCGCCCGAACTCATCGCCAGTGAACCGCTGACGGAACGCTCAGCGTCGCGGATGATGGTGCTGCACCGGGATGCGGGGAGGATTGAGCACAGGATGTTTCGGGAGATCGGTGAGTTCATCTCTCGTGAAGCCGGGGACATGCTGGTGCTGAATGACACGCGCGTAGTTCCGGCCCGCTACTTCACGAATCAAGGCTACGAAGTGCTGCGCCTGGAACCGCAGACACCCACGCGCTGGCGCTGCATGGTGAAGCCGGGCAAGAAATTCCGCCTCGGTCATACCGTGTCGATTGGCGAAGCCACGGGGACTGTGGTGGATATCTTGGAGGACAATGGCGATCGCATCATCGAGTTCGACCGCGTCGTGGATGAATCGAAGCACGGGCATCTGGCGCTACCGCACTACATGGGCCGTGATGATCAGCCTGCGGACCGCGAGCGCTACCAGACGGTTTTTGCGCGCAGCGAAGGTTCTATTGCAGCGCCGACGGCGGGGCTGCATTTCACGCCGGAGGTGCTGAGTCCCCTGCCCCGCACGTTTGTGACGCTGCATGTTGGAGTCGGCACGTTTCAGCCGGTGAAGGTGGAGAACATCGCCGATCACAAGATGCACTCCGAGATGTATGAGGTCCCGGCGGCCACGGCACAGGCGGTGCAATCCGCCAAGCGTGTCATCCCAGTCGGCACCACGGCGCTGCGCACCTTGGAGACGGTGGCGCGCGATCACGGAAAAGTCATCCCCGCCCACGGCAGCACGGATATTTTCATCCACCCGGGCTTTGAGTTTAAAGTGGCGGGCGGACTGCTGACGAATTTCCACCTGCCTAAGTCCACGCTCATCATGCTGGTAAGCGCCTTTGCAGGCAAAGAGCTGGTGATGCAGGCGTACGAGGAAGCGATTCGCGAGCGGTATCGCTTTTTCAGCTATGGAGACTGCATGCTGATTGTGTGAATTAAGGGTGCCCACGTCACTTCTGAGCGAGGAGCCATGCCTTGGCGGCAGCGAAGTTATCAAAGATGGAATCCATGCTGTACCACTTGGCAAAAGTTTGATACTGACGGCTGACTCCAAACTGGACGGCATCACGCACGATGATGGCGGTTTTCCAATCCAACGCTCCCAGCCTAGGCGCCACGATGGTTTGGATGAGGTCGCTAAGCTCGGGTCCGTAAAACAGGATCTCAGCATCGCGCATGTCAACGAGTGTACGGCGAATCTGCATCACTGCGGGGTCCGCCAGATACACCTTCCAATGGGCGGCCAGATCGTCACCGGTGATTTGCCCCGACCACGTCTCGATGATGAACTCATCGTCCGGTTCAATGGAGTAGGTGATCAGCGGTTTCGACATGACCTTCTATCAAACTGCGCGTTCGCAGGCGCTGTTCAAGCCCCCGATTTCGCGATCTTCTCGCAGTTCTGCACATCGAGTTTGCCGGAGGCGAGGACGGGGATGTCGCTGACGCGGATCATCTTTTTCGGAATCCAGAGTGGTGGCATGCCTTTATCGAGGAGGCGGTAGCGGAGGTCGAGGATCTCCTGATGCTCGGGACCGCCGGGCATGCTGGTGAGGAGGATGAGGGCCTCACCTTTGTCGATATCGGGGACGCCGACGACGGCAATCTTGCGCACGGTTTCGTTTTCGAGGCCCATGGCTTTTACCAGGGCTTCTTCGACGGTTTCGTGCGGTACCATCTCACCGGCGATCTTGGAGAAGCGGCTGAGGCGGCCTTCGATGTAGAGGAAGCCGTCGAGATCGACGCGACCGATGTCCCCGGTGCGGAACCAGCCGTCCTTCAGCACCTCGGCGCTGCGCTTCGGATCGTTGAGATAGCCTTCAAAGACGTTAGCTCCCTTAAACCAGATCATGCCGCTCTGATGCAGCGAGAGGGGCGCGTCAGTCTCAGGATTGGTGATGCGGACCGCCATGCCCGGCACGACGTGACCGACGGAGCCCTGCCGATGGCTGGGCAGCCAGGCGTAGCCGCTGCTCTCGTCGCCGAGTGATTCTGGGTTGGGCAGGTTCAAGTTCGAAGCCGGGGAGGTTTCGGTGAGGCCGTAGCCTTCGAGCACGGTTTTGCCAAAACGGGTTTCAAACGCGTCCGCCACACTGCTGGGGAGTTTTTCCGCACCGGTGACACAGTACTTGATGGAGGCCAGCGACTCACGATTCACGCCGCGCAGGTAGCTGCGCAGGAAGGTCGGCGTGGAGATCATGAGCGTGATGCGATACTTCTCGATGAGCTGCGCGAGCTTCTTCACCTCCAGCGGTGATGGGTAGGTGACGAGGTGCAACCCGTAGATGATGGGAAACCACAGCGTGACAGTGCAACCGAAACTGTGGAAGAGCGGCAGACAGCCAAGAATGCTGTCGTTGCTCTGCATGCCGAGACGGCTGCCAAACTGCAGGACGTTGGCGACCAGATTACGATGTGTGAGCGCGACGCCTTTGGGCTCGCCGGAGCTTCCGCTGGTGAAGAGCAGCAGTGCTTCCTTGCGCCCGCCTTTTTTAGAGATGCCAAGCATCGCGGCCAAAATGGCGGCGGGAAGCACCTTGCTGAGCACCAGCCATTTGGCGATGGTAACCTTCATTTTTGGCAGAATGCGCTCGATGAGAATGAGCTGCTTGCTCGGCGGCCATGGGAAACTCTGCATCTTGCGCACAAAGATGTCAGCGGTGAGGAAGCGGTCGATTTCGCCACGGCGGATGGCGCTTTCAATGGCGGAGCGTCCGGCGGTGAAGTTGAGATTCACCGGAATTTTCCCGGCCATGACGACGGCCACATTGCAGATGAGACCACCCAAACCGGGCGGCAGGATGATGCCGACGCGTGCCTTTTTGGTCTCCCGCTTAATGACCTCTGACAGGGCCAGAGCGGTGGCAAAAACTTTGTCGAAGCGCAGGACCTTCTCGTCCTTGCCATCCACTACGCTGTTGCGAGTGCCATGCTTTTTAAAGCCCAGAATCAGGGCGTAGCCGAGACTGAGATCAAGTGCCGCACATTCGTTGATGCTCTGCTCTGAGAGCAGCAGCAGGCACTCCTGATAATTGGGGAGATTGGTCTCGGAACCTTGGAGCAATTTGCCGAAATTGAAGATCACCTCGGCATCGCTGTAGCGCCGCTCAATCGGCAGTGCGGTGTCCTGACGGCGGTGCACATGCAGCGGCAGCACCGGAATTTCGGCTTTGAGCAAAAATTCGAGCTTCGTGCCGGGCACGGTGGTCATGGGCGAGACCATCGTCGCAGCCTCGGCAGGCAGGTAGATGATGACGGCTCCGCTTTTAGCAGCATCCGCGATGGCGCTGCGGTAGGCTGAAATCTCCGTTTCACCCGGCGTGAACTCCATGGCATGAACGCTTTCGCGCTCCAGATGCGCCCGCAGCAATGGGTGCAGGGCCGCGCTCTTTTTCACCACATAGATCACCTCCCGGCCTTCTAGGAGGAGTTCCAGTCGCAAAAGATCAAAATAACCCAACTGGCTGGGCAGGATCATGTACCCCCCCCCTGAGGGAAGATTCTCTTTGCCGAGGATTGTGAGGTCTTTGAGGGTGACGGGCTTTTCAGAGGCCATGGTAAATGAGCAGAATGCAGATGTAGGGTAACTAAGCGGGGAGCAACGCGCATGCCAGCGGGAAAGCAGAGGGAAGTTGACAGTAGTTTACAGTTGTTGACGATGGTTGACGGTGGAAAGAAAGAGCCAAACCACTGTCAACGCTCGCGCAGCGGGCCTTCAGCCACCGTCAAACACTGTAAACTTCACCTTTCCGCCATGCCCCCTCCCCCGCGCTATCCCCGCCGTGATTCTCCCGCTCCGCCCCCTCCAGGGAGTGCCGACTGGTTGAGACCTTGGGCGCAGATGAAGTACTTTTCGTTTCACCCTGCAGTGTATCCGAACATGCTTCGCGCCGTGTCCCCGGACGCTGGCGCGGGAGATCTGGTGAACGTTTATGACAAAGAAGGGCAGCTTTTTGGCAGCGGCTTCTTCAATCCGAATGCCAAGGTACCGTTGCGGGTGCTCCAGCATGGCGAAGACGTGCTCACGGAAGAAGCCCTGGATGCCCGGGTGGATGCCGCGCTGGATCTGCGGCTGAAGACACTCAAGCTCAATGACACCACCGATGCCTGGCGTGTGATCTCTTCAGACGGGGATGGCCTCAGCGGCTTGACGGTCGATCGCTATGCCGATGTGCTTTCCATCGAAGTCACCACGCTGGGCGTCTGGCGCCGACTGAGCCGCTGGCTGCCGAAACTGCACGCCGCACTGGGCACCAAGCAGCACCTTATCGATGTCGATCCCGACATCGCCCGCATCGAAGGCATGCGCTATTCTGAGGTACCGGAAGCGGAAGCGGACGCCCCACGCGGAGTGCGCATCCGTGAGAATGGTGTGCGCTATCAGGTCGGATTCGAAGACGGGCACAAGACCGGCTTCTTCTGCGATCAGCGTGACAACCGCCTAAAATTCGGCCACCTGGCCCGTGGGCGGCGTGTGCTGGACCTGTGCAGCTACACGGGGGGCTTTGCGCTCAGCGCACGCATCCACGGCGGCTGCGAGGATGTCACGGCCGTCGATCTCGATGAAAAAGCCATCGCTCAGGCGAAAAAGAACGCAGACTTGAATCAGGTCCGCATCGACTGGGTGCATGCCGACACCTTCACCTGGGGCCGCCAGATGCAGCAAAACGGCGCGCTCTGGGAAGCCGTAGTGCTTGATCCGCCGAAACTCGTTTTCTCCCGCGACCCCGAGGAAGGCCAGCTCGGCCGCAACAAATACTACGACATGAACGCCGTGGCCCTTGGCCTGCTGAAGCGCGGCGGCCTGTTCGTCACCTGCTCCTGCTCCGGCCTGCTGGATGTCGCTGAGTTTGAGGAAATTGTCATGCGTGCTGCGCACCGCAACAAACGCCGCCTGCAGATCATCGACCGCACCGGAGCCGGTGCTGACCACCCGGTGATGTCAAACTGCCCTGAGAGCCGGTATTTGAAGGTGCTGTGGTGCATTGCTTGGTGACGAGGGAAGTCTGTCAGACAATGAGACAATCAGATGGGGAGCATGCCCGTCTGTCTGATTGTCTGCCCCCACCCCACCCTCGAATCCGTTACAGGTTTCCTTTGCTACCTTATTCTGACTGCTTACTCTTAGCGTCCCATGAATCCAGAGGTGCAAAACATTGTGGCCGCAGGTAAGCTCCCTGCTGCTGACGGCGAAAAACTTTCCAAACTTGAACCCGAAACTTTTTGTCTCCACAAAAGCTGGGGCGTCGGCAAAATCGCCGAATGGGACCTGCTGGGTGACCGCCTGCTGATCGATTTCGAAGGCAAGCCCGCGCATCCGCTGAAGCTCACCTTTGCTATCAGTTCGTTGGAAATCATTTCACCTGATCATATTCTCGCCCGTCGTCTGGGAGATCTCGACTCGCTCAAGGAAATGGCGACGAAGGATGCCCCGGCGCTGGTGGAGCTCGCCCTGAAGAGCAGCGGCAATACGCTGCACTTGGACGATCTCGAAAAACTGCTCAAAGGCCGCATCGTTTCCGACGCCGACTACAAAAAGTGGTGGGAAGGCGCCAAGCGTGCGCTCAAAACGCACCGCCACGTCGTCGTCCCTGCCAAGCGCTCTGAAAAGCTGGTGCTGCGTGATCAGGCGGAAAACGCTGGCACCCAGATGGTGAAGTCCTTCCTCGCTGCCCGCGACTTGAAGACCAAGCTCGCCACCCTGGCCAGCATCCAGAAGGACATTGACCTCTTCGGCGAGCCGAAGACCGAGTTGATCCCCGTCTTCCAAGACATCTCCGACTCCGCCCGCAAAAGCGTGAAGCTCAACCTCAAGGAGTGCCTGCAACTCCTGCTCGCCCGGGACGAACTTCTCGAAAGCCTCAGCGCCGCTGCGCCGATGGGCTCCATGAAAATTTCCGATCTGATCACCGAGACGAAGGAAGTGCTCGCGGATTCGATCAAGGGCCTTTCCGCCAGCTTGCTGGGCCGCATCTACCGTGCGTTCCCGGAAGCCTTCCCGAATCGCGGCTGGGTTCCTGAAATCCTGCACCATCTTACCAAAACGGGTGGCCGCGCCGTCGCTGAAATCGCCACGGTGCTGGATGCCAACGACGAACTCGATGTGCTGGCTGAAGCTTTGAAGAAATCCCTGCGCAACCGCATGCTCTCCGCTGATCTGCTGATCTGGATGGCCCGCGAGCGCAAAGGCCTGGCGGAATCCGTTTTCGACATCGATCTCGGTCATGCCATCCTCGGCGTCATTGAAAGTGACCACATGGAAGGTGGCCCTAAACGCACCGGCCGTCTCCAAGACCTGCTCTCGGATGACAAGACCCTGCTGGGCGAAATGGTGGCCGAAGCCGAAGACGAAGATGTGCGCCTGCTGGCCAAGCGCCTGATCAATGGCTCCCTTTTTGATGAACTGACCCGCCGTTCCCTCATGGCCCGCATCATCAAGGTGCGCCCTGAAATGGAAGCCATGATGGACGAAAACGCCGGCTCCCACAAAGATGACTCCCTCATCGTCTCCTGGGAAAGCTTGGAGAAGAAGAAGCTGGAACTGGAAGACCTCGTCAACGTCAAGATCCCGGACAACAAAAAGGAGATCCAGATCGCTCGTGATGAAGGTGACTTGCGCGAAAACGGTGGTTACAAGGCCGCCCGCGATCAGCAGTCCGTCCTCCTGCGCATGCAGGGCAAACTCGAACGCGAACTGCGCAATGCCCGTGGCACTGACTTCGCGAACGTGCCCACGGATAAAGTCGGCATCGGCACGGCAGTGGCCGTCGAGGACATTCCTTCAGGAGAAAAGGAAACCTTCACGATTTTGGGAGCTTGGGATGGTGACCTGGACAAGAACATCATCAGCTACCTCTCTGAATCCGCCAAAGCTTTGATCGGCAAGGGAGTCGGTGAGGAACTGGAACTGCCCACCGACAATCTGAACGTCACCCGCAAGGTGAAAATCACCGCGATTCAAGCTTTCAAACCGTAACCAACGGCCTCTCGATAAAAATCTCCGCTGTCGGCGGAGATTTTTTTGCCTGCTGATTCAGCGTGAATCTTTCCAGTTCTACTGCACGTTTATATTTAGAATCCCCCCAACCATGGGATTACCCACACCATGTGCAATCAGCACATGCTTTCATGCACGCCTCAAACCCATGCCTAGCCTTCGAGAAAACATTTTCATTGCTCGCAAAGTGAGCTTTCCATTGCTGGCTGTAATCGTTTTTGGCGTGTTGCTCCCTGCTGGCGCTGATGCCCAAATTAACCGTGCTGAAAATCTCAGCCTCATCCTCAGCGGCTCAGGGCTCGCTCAGCCCCAGCCAACTGCAGTCACGGAATCCAACTCGTCCGTTTTCGACACCAATCCTGGGCCTTGGGGGCAGATGAAGTGTGCCTATGTTTATTTGGAGGCCCCCGCCAGCCTGATTGAAGAGTTCCCGCTACCCAGTCCGATTTCACGCTGGACCTTCCCTGCGTCTTCACTTTTCAGTTTGCCCGCTTTTTTTGCCAAAGCAGGTCTGTCAGAGTCTTTGGTCACAACCATCCTCGACCCAAAACATCTGGTCAAAGAAGGTGCGTTTGTGCATTTGCTCCCGCCCTTGGCTGAGTTGGAAGGCATTACTCCGGAGACGCGGGCGGTGATTTACTCAGAACTGGCGAAGTACCCTGAGAATGAATATCAAGCTGATCCGGTTCTCATCATTGGTACCACGGTTGAAGAATGGTACAAGGGCAGCAAGCTGCGGCCTGAAATTATCAGTAAAATCAAACAGCTCAGCTACACACGCGGTGAAGCCATTGCTTTCAGCGACATTCCAGTCTTGTTGAATTATGCTCAGTCGGATTCCGAAGCCCGGACCATCTTCAAGGCCTGCACCCGGACGCGCACGCTGATGATCCGTCTCATGCTGGACAAAAACTCCAACGCCGACGAAGTCATCAAATACTGGAGTTTTGGCACAGGCATCCGCCGCAAGGACTTGGAACCCTTGGTTCGTTCGGTCATTGAACTCGACGGTGTCGATGATCTTGGCATTTCGCACATTCTGCCCGCTCTCGCGCGCAAGCTGCTCTACACCTATCCTGGCCTCGACATGGCAAAGCACGGCGTCATGCCGGACTGCCACTGGACTTCGCTCAATTTTTTCAACTACGAGCCACATGAGTATCTGCTGGATGCCCGACTGGCGACCAGTCAAGTGCTGGAACAGTTCACCCCTGTGGAGCCCCCTTACCAGTTCGCCGACATCCTCTTCTTTCTCGACAACACCACCGGCGACGCCTTTCACTCTTGCGTGCACCTGGCGGACAACATTGTCTATACCAAGAACGGACGAAACATCCTGTCCCCCTGGGTGATCATGAGGTTGGAAGATGTCAGAAAAATCTACCTCTACAAGGGCGACGGGCGGGTGCAGGGATTTCGCCGCAAGGACATCGCCGCTGAGAAAAAAGCAGCGGAAGATTCGCCCTAGGCTGTTGGTTTTGACAGGCTGGTGCAATGAGGCAAGGCTGGCAGGCGTTTACACCCACCACCATGTCCTCCCGCCGCCACTTTCTCCATACCGTCCTCGGCACCAGTGCCGCCGCAGCCTTCGCCGCTGATTCAAAGCTCACCTACAAAGGGGAGAACATCCAGTTCGGACTCGTCACCTACATGTGGGCGGCAGACTGGGATCTGCCCACGCTGATCAAAAACTGCGAGACGGCCAAGGTCCGCGGAGTTGAACTGCGAATCGACCACGCTCACAAGGTCAGCACTGATCTCACCCCCGAGGAACGAGCAGCAGTGCGGAAGCAGTTTGAAGACTCCTCGGTGGCCCTCCTGGGCATGGGCACCAATTTTGAATTTCACTCTCCCAAGGAAGACGAACTGAAGAAGAACATTGATGGAGCCAAGAAGTACATCAAGCTCGCTCATGATCTCGGCGCCAGCGGCGTCAAAGTGAAGCCCAACGCACTGCCCAAGGATGTGCCTGTGGAGAAAACCCTCGCACAGATCGGCAAGTCGCTGGCGGAGTTGGGGGACTATGCGCTCGGTTTTGGCCAGGAAATCCGGCTCGAAGTCCATGGCAAGGAAACCTGTGAACTGCCGCACATCAAAACCATCATGGACGCAGCCGACCGTGACAACGTACGCGTCTGCTGGAACTCCAATGACGCCGATCTCACCGGCGCAGGTCTCGCGGCCAACTTTGCCCTCGTCAAAGACCGCCTGGGGCACACGTCCCACTTTCGCGGGGTCAATCAGAGCGACTACCCGCTCGACCAACTGGTCAAACTGCTAGTGGAAGCCGACTATGAAGGCCATGTGCTCCTGGAAGCGCACAAGCTGCCTGCGGGAGACCGCGTCGCCGCACTTGCCGAGCAACGGGAGCTGTTCATGAACCTCGTGACCGAGGCGCGCAAGGCAATCAAAGACTGAGCGGAGTCGTCAAGCGGGGGCAAGGCTTGACTATTGACCCGTTTGACAAGGATTGAACCTTCACCTCCCCATTTCACCTCAGCTTTAACCTGCTGCAGATCGTATCGCTGTCGGCGTCATCGGCACATGCCCTTGACTCCCCCTCCCCTCTCTGCCATTTCAAAGGGTTACAATCGACCTTGAGTCGCCGAGCCGCTTGGCTCGGTGCCCTCATTCGTCATTCAGATTTCGTCATTCGTCCTTTTCCTCTCATGGCCACCCCCGCCCCTGCACACGGTTACACTGAAGACTCCATCAAATCCCTCGACTGGCGCGAGCACATCCGCCTGCGCCCGGGGATGTACATTGGCAAGCTGGGAGACGGCGCCCTGCCTGAGGATGGTATCTACGTGCTGCTCAAGGAGGTGCTGGACAACTGCATCGACGAGCACGTCATGGGCTACGGGAATTCCATCGAGATCAACATCGCCGATGATCAAACCGTCAACGTGCGCGACTTCGGTCGTGGCATCCCGCTGGGCAAACTTCTGGAGTGCGCCGCGCAGATCAACACCGGAGCGAAATACGACAGCGAAGTCTTCAAGCGCTCCGTCGGTCTGAACGGTGTCGGCATCAAGGCGGTGAACGCCCTGTCCGAGTTCTTCGAGATCCAGGCCATCCGCGAAAATCAGACGCGCTCCATCGAGTTCAGCCAGGGCATCGTCGTTTATGACATGGGCAAGCCCACGCCCTGCACCGAGCCGAACGGCACCCGCATCGCCTTCCGTGCCGATGCCGAGAGCTTCGCGGAAGACACCCATTACCGCATCGACTTTGTGCGCGAGATGCTGCGCTTCTACGCCTGGCTCAATCCTGGCCTTACGATGCTGCTGCGCACTTCGTCCGGCGAAGAGAAGTTCAAGTCCAAGGACGGCCTGATGGACCTCATCCGCGCCAAGCTCTCTGAAGAACCGCAGTACCCCATCATCCACCTTGTCGGCAAGGACGTGGAAGTCGCCTTCACGCACGGCAGCGGCTACGGCGAAGAGTACTACAGCTTCGTCAACGGCCAGCACACCACGCAGGGCGGCACACACCTCGCTGCCTTCCGCGAGGCCATCGTACAGGAGTGCCGCGAGTTTTACAAAAAGCAGTTCGATCCCGCCGACGTGCGCGGCAGCCTCATCGCCGCCGTCAGCGTCAAGGTGCAGGAGCCCATCTTCGAGTCGCAGACCAAGACAAAGCTCGGCTCCACGCACATGGAGCCGGCCGGGCGCAATCTGCGCGGGCACATCACTAGTGTCATCACCGCGCAGCTCGACAACTTTCTGCACAAGCACGCGGACATCGCCAAGTCGTTGCAGGACAAGATCAACTCCAACGAGAAGGAGCGCAAAGAAATCAGCGGCATCCAGAAGGCCGCCCGTGAAAACGCCCGTAAGGCCAAGGTCCACAACAAGAAGCTGCGCGACTGCCGTGTGCACTTCGACACCAAGGACAAGCGCCGCGAGGACAGCACCCTCTTCATCACCGAAGGTGACAGCGCCTCAGGCAGCATCACCAAGAGCCGCGATGTGGAAACGCAGGCCGTCTTCAGCCTGCGCGGCAAGCCGCTCAACTGCTTCGGCCTCAGCCGCAAGATCGTGTATGAAAACGAGGAGTTTTATCTCCTCGCCAACGCCTTGCAGATTGAAGAGGACCTCGAAGAACTTCGATTCAACCGCGTCGTGCTCGCCACCGATGCCGATGTGGACGGCATGCACATCCGCCTGCTGATGATCACATACTTCCTGCAGTTCTTCCCCGAGCTCGTGCGCAAAGGCCACCTGTACATTTTGCAGACGCCGCTCTTCCGCGTGCGCAACAAGAAGGAGACCTACTACTGTTATAGCGACGAAGAGCGCCAGCGCGCAATCCACCGCTGCGGCAAGACCGCCGAGATCACCCGCTTCAAAGGCCTCGGTGAAATCAGCCCGGATGAGTTCAAGCATTTCATCGGACCGAACATCCGTCTGGAGCCCGTCAAAATCCGTGAGCACGAAGTGGATGCCGAAGGCAAGGCCATCCCCTCCGAGCACCGCAGCGTGAAGGAGATGCTCTCGTTTTACATGGGCAAGAACACCCCCGAGCGCCAGACCTACATCGTGGAAAATCTGCGGGTGGAAGAAGAGCTGGAGTTCAAGGACACGGCGAAGCCTGAGGCGCTGGCGGTGGCGGCGTGAGAGTAGCGATCCTACTGAACCAACCAAACTCGCGTAGCGCATTTTTCCCAGTTCTATGTTCACCGTCAGGCGCTGAAGCCGGGAAACGAGCTCACAGACCTCGGTGCCGTGTTGTGGAACTTAGGTTGCCTTTTTTTGGAACCGCCCGGAGCATTATCGGGAGTTGCAGGCTCACTAGCGCCTGACATTTTCCAACCCATGGTGAAATACTGCCTTGATGCCTATGCTCTTGTAGAACCCGACGAGGCCATTGCCCATGTGCATGATCGCATCTTTCAGCACTTGAGTTCTCACTCAAAAATGTGCCGGGGAAGAATCATTCCCGTAGCTCCTAAAATCAAAGGGGGGGACAGCCTCGCGATCTGCGATCCCGCTAAATTCCTCCCCTCTGGCATGAAAGGTTACTTCAGCTATGTGTACAGGCCTGATGCCGGAGCACCGCACGGTGGCGACTCCGCATTCCTTAAGTTCAAAGCAGACAGCGAGTTTTACAAAGATATCATCGAGGATTTTATCCCTGCTTTAATCAGAGGCATGAATCCCTACATGCTTACGATGGGTGATCAAAGGTTTGAGGATCCAGTGATCAGCAGTGAAGGAATGATCAAAGTGGGCGGCCCACGTGCCTCTGGGTGCGAACTTTATCCTATCTTTTTCATGGCCGACTGGGTGCTCCTTAAAAAATACAAAATCACACCCGAAGCAGCCGTGGCTGCCTTGGCCCCTGTTGTCACAAGTGCTTCACTGCTGGAAGGCGGACTTTACGTGGTGGGTTCGGCTGATGTTCTGCCATACGAAGAAGCGAAGGAGCTGGTCCATAAGATCGAGGCGCAACTTAAGGCGGCCAAGCCTGGACTGTTCAGTTGGTGCCGCAGATTATTGCAGGGTAAAAAGTAGAAAACAGGCTGGAAGCATCCCGCACCCTTTTCCAGAAGGGATCAGGATGATCCCGCTCCCGCCGGAGGTGTGTGACACGCCGAAGTAGCACGGGCAATCCTGCCCGTGTAGAGCACGTCGTTAGCGGGCAGGATTGCCCGCACTACTCAAAGAAAAAAACCCGCCAGACCTTGCGGCCTGACGGGTGATGGAATCAAACAATCAGCGCAGCCCTTACTTCTGCTTCACCTTGAAGCTGCGGAACACCACGGGATCGCTATGCCCGGCGAAGCCGATGAAGCCCTTCGTGTGGTCCAGTCCCTTTGGCGGATGGGCGATCTGGCTGCGGTCGAGTTTGTCGATGTCCACGTCGAGGATCTTGGTGCCGTTGAGGATGACTTTGATTTTCTGGCCATCGATCTGGATCTCTTCGACGTTCCACTCGCCCACGGGGCGGAGGTAGCCGTGTTTGGCAGCTGCGGTGTGATAGAGGGAACCGTGGTACTGATAGGGCTCAAGGCCTTTCTTGCCGGCAGCAGCTTGCTTGGCGTTGTAGCCGTCGCTGTCGATGACCTGAAGCTCAAGACCGTCGGAGGCGGAGTGACCACCCAGCGGGGTGCGCAGGGCGATGCCGTTGTTGCCAGCGGGGGGGAGCTTGAACTCGACGCGGATGGTGCCGTTTTCAAATTCGTCCTTGGTCAGCAGATCGCCGCCTTTGCCGGGCTTGCAGGTGATGGCACCGTCCACGACTTCGTAGCTGTCCACCGCACCCTGCCAGTCGCTGAGGTCCTTGCCGTTGACGTATTCCTTGAAGCCGTCTTCGGCCCAGTTGCCTTCGAGTTCCTTGTTGGCTTCTTCAGCAGGGATCTCGCGGATGTACACATTCTTCCAGCGGATTTCGCTGCCGTGGGTTTGGAGCTGGATCGGGCCTTTGGCAAAAGCCGGATCTGGGAACCAGCCGTTGGGCATTTTCTCAGCAGGTGCATCCTTGGCCTTGGCGTCCTTTTTGCCATAGGCGAGGTAGCCGGCTTTGCGGTTGGCAAAGAAATTTTCCAGCACCTCGTTCTTCACGACGACTTCACCGTTGAAGGTCACTGTCACGCGCTCGCCGATCATGCGGATGAGGAAGGTGTTCCATTCGCCCAGGGGCTTGTCCATGAGCTTCAGGGGATTCTTACCCTCTGGATTCTTATTGTTCCAAAGACCACCGGAACCGAAGGGCTTGCCCAGCGCCACGGCTTTTTCGTCCTTCTCCGTGAAGTCCCAGATCTGCACCTGGGGAATGCCGCGCAGGTAGATGCCGCTGTCGCCAAGGGGGAGCATCTTGTAATCGACCATCAGCTCGAAGTCGCCGTAGTCCTTGTCGGTGGTGAGGTACAAACCTTTGCCGTCATTGACAAGTTCACCGTTTTGAACACTCCAATGCGCATTGACGTTGTCGCCCTTCTCATTGCCTTTGGCATCCACGAGGCCGCCATCGAGGGACTTCTTCTTATAAACGGCCTGTTCTTCCGGCGTCATTTTGGCCAAGTCGGTCGGGTCCTGGGTGCCCCAGCCGTACCAGCCGGAGAGGTCCTTGCCATTGAAGAGTGGCGTAAAGCCTTCGGGCGGGGTGTTGTCCGCAGCGCTGCAGAGCGTGGCCGCTGCGAGGATGAGAGTCAGTGTCAGTGTTTGTTTCATGAGAATATTAGGCACAGGAGTCGCACCCCATGGAAGGCATCTTTCATTCAGCCTAAGGAAGGTCACTTTCTGCTCGACATTGGTCACAAAAATCGGGACCGTTCTCCCGCCATGAAACCTTTTATCTGTGCTTTCCTCCTCTGCTGCGGCCAGTTCTCTCTGCATGCCCAAGCCCCTGCGACTGACGAGGCCAAGGCAGGTGTTCAGGCACTGATGCAGCGGCTTTTTGCTCAAGACACGACCGAGGAAGATCTGCAGAGCCTCGCCAAAGAGGCCAACAAGATAGGGGTGCCGCGCCAGCAGATCATCGAAGCCAAGCTCGTCTGGGGCCTGCGGCATCAAAGCACGCCATTCCTCCTCAAAATCCTGCCAGAAGTGGAAATCCTCGCCAACAGTTTTGATCCGGCCAGCGCCGCCGCACTGCCCAATGTCGCAGCGGTGAAAGCCTTCATTGCCTACATCAAAGCGTTGAAGGCAGGTGAGGCGCAGGATGCCGCTGGTTTTAAACAAAACATCCTCGAAGCCATCTGGCTCAATCCACAACAGGCCCAGGTCTTCATCCAGGCCATCGAGAAGTTTCATCTCGAAGCGAAGATGGCAGCACTCGTCATTGATTTGAAAATTCCGCTGACCACCTCAATGGGAGAGGCCACCACGCTGAGCGACCAGCTCGGCAGCGGGAAGGCTCTGCTGCTGGACTTCTGGGCCTCCTGGTGCGGCCCCTGCATGGCCCTCATGCCTGCGCTCAAAGAGAAGGCCAAGATGCTCCCTTCGCACGGCATCGTCGTTGCCGCGATGAACAAGGACGACGGCAGCGCCGAGGCCACGGCAGAGGCCACGGCCGAACGCATCCGCCAGGAGCAGAATGCCACCCTGCCATGGCTCGTGGAGCCAGCGGAACGCCCGTACACCAAGGCGCTCGAAATCGCCACCATTCCACGCATGGTCCTGCTCTCGCCTGAAGGCAAGGTGCTCTTCAATGGGCACCCGGAAGACCCGGCATTGTGGGTCGCGCTGAAGAAGGTGGATCCGACGATTGAAGCGCCGGGACATTGAGGAGATTGGGCGGAGGTCAAGAAGCAGTCAACAGGGTCAAGGCTCGACACCTGAGCGTTCCTTGACCATTCCTTGACCTCTTGACAGCCCTCTCCCCAAATTCTCTGTCCAAATCCCCGCCCCCGCAGCCTTAAGGTACTACTAGCGCCATGTCCTCCCCCGACCGCACCCAGGAATTTCTCGAACTGCTCACGCGGCATGATCGCGCGCTGGGCGTGTACGTTTACAGCCTGGTCCCGGCACCGCATGACGCGGATGACATCCTGCAGCAGACGAAGATGATCCTATGGCGCTGCTTTGATCAGTTTGAAAGCGGCACCAACTTCCTGGCTTGGGCGCGCAAGACAGCCTTTCATCAGGTGCTCACGCATCGCCGCCAGAAAAAGCGCGAGGCCGCGCCCCTCAGCGACGAGATGCTGGAACTCCTGCACGATGAAGTCTCCAAGCTCAGCGACAGCGGCGACCGCCGAGGCGATGCCCTGCGTGCCTGTGTGGCCAAGCTGCCCGCCGCACACCGTCAGCTGGTGACCCTGCGCTACTACGAAGACCTGGAGATCGATGGCGTGGCCGAGCGCATCCTCAGCACCGTGGGCGCGGTGTATCGCGCCCTGAGCCGCATCCGCATGAACCTCATGACCTGCGTGGAAAAAGAACTGCAACTGGAAGGAGCCGAATCATGAAACCAGCGGATCAATTTCGACTGCTCGAACTCTCCGAACGCTACGCCGATGAAAAACTTAGCGCCGCAGAAGTGGCCGCGCTGGAGGCCGAACTCAAGGCCTCCGCCGACGCCCGCGCCTTCTTTGCCAAGGCCCTGCATCAACGTGCCGAGCTGAGCTTTGACGACTGCTGGCACACCCAGGCCGCCTCAGCAGCCCCTGCCGCCGCCTCCAAGCCCGTCTGGTGGCGTCATGCCCTCACCGCAGCGGCAGCCGCCTGCGTGACCTTTGGCCTCGTCTGGCTGCAAAGCACCCGCGACGGCACCGTGGCCACCCTCATCCGTGCGCAGCAGTGCCAGTGGGCCGGCAGCAGCCTGCCCACGGTGGAAGGCGCACGCCTGAAGCCCGGCATGCTGGATCTCATCGAAGGCCTCGCCGTACTGCGCTTTGACAGCGGCGCGGAACTCGTGCTCGAAGCCCCCGCCACCGTGGAAGTCATCGACGGCATGAACTGCAAGCTCCGCCGTGGCACCCTCGTCGCCGAAGTCCCGCCCCAGGCGAAAGGATTCAGCATCGACACCAAGGACGCCAAAGTCATCGACTGGGGCACCAAGTTCGGGCTCAGCGCCGGTGAAGATGGCAAGTACATGGTGCAGGTGCTCGAAGGCCTCGTGGAGGTGGACGATAAATCCGGCGCCTCCACCAAGATGCTCGAAAAAGGCCAGCGCGTGGACCACGGCTGGTCCCGCAGCCAGATGCACCCGCCCGGCGGCGACGACGCAGAACCCAGCCTCTGGCAGCCCTCCATCGTGCTGGACACCGGCGACGGCTGGCAGGCCGTCACCACCGCCTTTGGCCGTGGCAAGGACAGCTACATCCAGTCCTCCGAAAAGAAGCCAAACGACTTCGGCACGCACCCCTTTTTCCGCGTCAAGCGCAGCCGGGACATCAAACCCGACCTCAACCGCAAAGGCTACATTGCCTTTGACCTGAGCAAGTTCAGCGGCCGCCCCATCGAAGACGCCGAACTCGTCCTCACCATCGAGCCCAGCGAGCTCGGCTTTGCCAGCTTCGTCCCGGACAGCACCTTCGCCGTGTATGGCGTGCTCGATGAAGTCGAAGACGCGTGGGAGGAAACCGGCCTGAGCTGGCAGCACGCCCCCGCGCATGATCCTGAGCAGGCCGAGCGCCACCTCCCCGCCGCCAGCAAGGTGAAGCTGCTCGGCAAGTTCGAGATCGCCCAGGGCATCAACCGCGGCACCCGCAAGCTGCGCGGCAAAGACCTCGCCGATTTCCTCAATGCCGACACCAATCAGATCGCCACGCTCATGATCTGCCGCGAGACCAACGAGACCCAAGACAGCGGCCTCGTGCACGCCTTTGCCACCAAGGAGAACGGCACCCGCTCCGCCCCGATGCTGCGCGTGAAGCTGCGCTAAATAACATCGATCGTTAAAAAGACGTCTGTACAGCTCTCATAGAGGTGGCTTCGGACGAGTGACGCCGATTGGGACAGGATTCACAGGATGACAGAATTCACAAAATTCTCTGCTTGGGGAATCCTGCCTTATTCTGTCATCATGTGAATCCTGTCTTCTTGCGCCGCTTTGAAATGAAATCCCCATTCCTATAGGGCACCCAATTCGGAGGTTCCCAGCAATGAGGAATTTAAGACCTTTTTAAACTGATCGTGGTATAAAATTACATCCCTGCCGCGCTCCCGTCCCGGCCACCCAAGGCACGTACTGCAGTCCCGGCTTCAGCCGGTTCCGGCCACCCAGCGCCAACTCAAAACGCCCGTGCGCAAAGGCACTCCCCCCTCACCGAATCCGTATCGGCTTCGCAATCGGGTGGTACTTCTGGATCCACACCAGCGTGAAGAAAAGCCGCAGCCGCCACTTCGCGCCAAACGTCATTCGGGTGCGGCCTGCCAGCGCGCAGTTGATTGCGCAGAGCAGGCGGAACTTGTTGGTCGGCTGGAAGAAAATCTGCGCAAAGTGCTTGGTGTAAAACCTCTCAATGAACTGCCAGAAGCGGCCCACCTTCCGGCGCGTCGCCCACTCATAGCGCTTCATGGCAAAGGTCCACGCCTTGCCAGCGGCGATAGCGGCATGCACCACCTTGGCACCCTGCCGGCCGGTGATCATCGCCAGCATCACACCACTGGAGAAAACCGGATCGATGAACCCAGCCGCATCCCCCACACGCACCAACCGTTCAGACACCAGCTTGCGATTCGTGTAGGAAAAATCGGTGAGCACATGCCCCTGTGAAATCGCCTTGGCGTTAATCATGCGTTCCCTCACCGCCCGCGTTTTGAGCACCGCTTCGTCAAACACCTGCTGCGGCTCCATCTTCAGCGCCTTGAACTGCGCCTGATCCAGCACCAGCCCCACGCTCACCTTGTCGTCTGCCAGAGGGATCATCCAGAACCATGAATTTTCACGGCGAATGATCAGGATATCGCCCTTCTCATTCCCCGTCGTCATCTGCACCCCGCTGTAATGGCCGAAGATGGAAATCTTTTTATGCCCCGGGTAGTAGTCCCGCAGGTTTTCCTTGTTCGCGGTGAAATTGCCCAGGCCGCTCGCATCCATCAGGAAGGCCGCATGCGCCTCCTGCACCTCCCCGCCCTTCACGCGAAACTTAACCGTGACACGCTCCTTTTGCACGAGGTACTCCGTCACCAGCGCCTCCTCCCGCACGTCCGCGCCCAACTCCTCCGCATGGCGCAGCAGGATGTCGTCAAACTTCGCGCGCTCCACCTGCAGCGACTCCGAAAACTCGGTGAACGAGCCCTGCGAAAAATCCATCCGCGTGTGCATCGAGCCATCGCCCATCCAGAACTGCGCGCCGCGCTTCACCATGAATCCCGCAGCCTGAATCTTGGACCAGACTCCCAGTTCATCAAATATCTCGCGATTGTAAGGCAGCAGCGACTCACCGATGTGAAAGCGTGGAAATTTGGCCTTTTCCAGCACCAGCACGGAGCGCCCAGCCTGCCGCAAAGTGGCCGCAGCAGTCGCGCCCGCAGGCCCGCCGCCGATGACAATGACATCCCAAGTTTGTTGGCTCATGTGTTAGCGGGATGCATGGCTGGATTAACGAGCAGGCGCAAGGAATGGCCGCGTCAATAACGCAGATATTTTCACAGGCTGCGTGGCCTCGAATCACGCTGGCGCCGTGCCATCCGGCCAACCTCCTGCGGAGGCATGCCCTCCGACAAGGTGCCAGCCGTGAGCCGCAGGCCCGCAGGATTCAGCCCAAGGCGCAGCGCAGCAAAGCCCTGGGTCAGGCACGATCATCCCCCTTTCCGCCCAAGGCGGCGCTCTGAAGAGCGCGGGAGCAACCTCAGGCTGACGATGCTGACCTTGGCGAGGACCGCTGCCGTGTGGGTTTGCCGGCGGATTGCGGCTTGGCGGAACGCGCCGCACGCAGCGGTTCATATTCGCAGCCCTGTGACCGCACTCCATATAGGGGCATCGCGGCTCGGTGGTTTTGAAAAAAAAGGACACGAAATCCACGCCGCCAAGGCCGTCCTCGCATACGCTTGCGGAATCGCGCACAGCCGTTTGTCGCGGCACGGGCGAAGTCAGGGTATGAATCCCCCAGTGCTTCGCTTGCCCCTTCTCTTCACCTTCAGCCTGCTTTGCGGGCTTTCTCTATCCTCTGCGGCTGCTGACAAAAAAGCGGCGAAGGCTGCGGACCAACCCGCTGCCACCGCTGAAGGCGAAAAAGCCCCCCCCTCCATGCCCGCCGATCATGAGGCAGCGACGCGGCTGCAGGTGTTTCTCGACCGCGCAAACTTCGGGCCGGGGAAGATCGACGGACGTTTCGGCGGTTTTTCAGAGAAGGCGTTGGGCTTGTATCGGGAGGCTCACAGCCTCCCTCCCCTGCCTGCTGCACCCGCTCCTGTGAAGGTGGAAGGCCAGCCCGAGAAAACCATGCCCCTGCCGGATATCTCCGACATGGACCTGACCAGCGTAAAGGACGTCTTCATCGACTATGTGGTGACGGAGGCCGACGTCAAAGCCACCGGCAAGCTGCCGAAGGAAGTACCGGAAATGGCCAAGCTGAAATGGCTGCCGTATGCGAACTTGACGGAGGCGGTGGGCGAGAAATTCCACGTGGACGTCGATTACCTCAAGCAGCTGAACCCGGGCAAGCTGGACACCCTCAAAGCCGGGGACACGCTGAAGGTGCCGAATGTGGAACCTTTTGAAATAGGCGGCGTGAAAACGCTGCCGCTGCTGGATCTAATCGCCGCGAAGGAAGCAGCCACGGCGGCGGCCCACAAGAAAGAAAAGGGCCAGCAGAAGCCGAAGGACGAGGCTGGCAAGAAGAGCACCGAAGCGAAGGGCAAAGTCACCCATAAGGCCAAGGACGCCAAGACCACGAAGGAAGCCGAGGCTGCCGAAGAGAAACCGGCTCCCAAGGAAGGCCTGCTGACGGCTGACCAAATCGCCATCAAGGTGGACACGAAGGACAACATGCTGCGTTTGTTTGAGAACGAAAAACTCGTCGCCGCTTATCCCGTGACCATCGGCTCAGCGCAGACGGTGTCCCCCTTGGGCGAGTGGAAGGTAAAGGGAATCGCCCGCCTGCCTGACTTTCGCTATGACCTGTCTTTCCTGAAGACCGGCGAGCGCGGCGATGAAACTTATCTGCTCGCGCCCGGCCCCAACGATCCCGTGGGAGTGATCTGGGTTGCGCTGAACAAGCCCGGCATCGGCCTGCATGGCACGAGCGATCCCGACACCATCGGCCGCAGCGCCAGCCACGGCTGCGTGCGCCTGGCGAACTGGGACATCGCCCGCCTGGCCACGCATGTGAGAGCGGGCGTGGTGGTGTCGATTCATTGAGGTGTGGCTCAAGACTCATGCCACCGAAGGCATGGCGCTCAGAATTCGCAGTTGACCTCGTTTATGGGTGCTCCTTGTTTGATGAATGAGTGATGTACCAACAACGGCTGCGGTAGTAGTAGGAACAACAGCGGCCCTAGCAGTGGGTAAAAGCGCCTTGAAAGGCGGAGCAGCATTCATGGGACTCCTTTTGAACCCAGCAGCCAAAGTGATTGGAAACGAGTTGGGAATCCAAGTCAAAGAGTGGATCGAAGAAAAAAAGAGAGCAAACCTACATCATCATATTGATGAGGCCCAGAAAATGGCGGTTACGCGTCCCAAAAGAAAGACAAGGAAACGCACTAAAAAGATCTCCCCGCCAGAGCAGGCCCAAGATCATCCCGTAGAACCCGAGGAACCCAGTGTGAAGGCTATAAAAGCCATCGAAAAATGGACTGAAGCTGCACGAGAAGTGGACCCCGATGAGGAATCGGCACCCATCTGGCAACGCATACTTGCTGACCTTTTAAATAATGAAGACGTCGACGATCTCGTCATTGAAACTCTTCGAGGTATGAAATCTGTCGAGTTAAAGGAACTACTTTCGATTGAAGATGACCGTTTCCGACCAGCCAGAAATGCACCTCGCGACCGCTTATCTGAAAAATGGCTCTTGGAGAAAAATCTTGCCAGCGGAGTTGTTGGCCGACAATACCCTTTATTTTTCGTAATGGGGATTGCGCTTCTCACTGCAAGTCTCGCAGCGAGTATCATGCTTCCTGAAATCAATATAACCATGGCATCCTCTCCGGGTATTGCATTTGTGAAGCCTTTCACATGGGTTACGACCGCATTATACTGGGGCACTTTGCTGGTATATTGGATGAGAAACGACTGCACTATCCGTGTTCTCAAACCGACATGGCTTGGTGCGGAGATCATCCACAGAGCTCGCGAAGTTGGATTTGGCAGGGAACACTATTAATCAGATTTGCTCTCCCGTTCTTCTCTCCATTTTGCCCACCTTGCTTTTTCGGCCTTTGCTTGTTCCGTCGACCGCGCCTTGGCCTTGCATGCCCCCACTGCCCCGTCCTTCATGCACGCTGGGGCACGGATCTGCCTTCCTCATCGATCTAGTCCACCATATTGGATCTATTCAGCGGCAGTTTGGCGACCTTAATTCACCCATTTTTAAACATCAAACAGAGCCAGCAAAGGCCATAAAGAGCCATTTTCAGCCTTTTGACACCATTCCTTAAAACCCACTCCACCCCTTCATTATCAGTGATTTAACCCGTTAATAAAGAAGTGGAGGCGAGGGGAGTTGAACCCCTGTCCGAATAACCATCATCCGTAGCGTCTCCATGCTCAGTCTCATGTTTGGTCTCGGTGGGAGGCGGCTTGAGACGGCCTACTCTTCACCCAGCGTCCTGTTGTATCTCGTTTGTGACCCGGTCGCCCGATCAACAAACCAGCCTGGTAGTGGCATCGTTCAGGCTACCAGACATTGCCTGAAGGATGTCGCAGGGCTTAAGCTGCGAGTGCTAGCTCGTTAGAGTTTGCATTTATGTTTTTTGATCCGGTGTTTAACGAGGCCAACGAATCATCCTCGGCATGCAGCTCCGAACTAAGGCTACCCGTCGAAACCAGTACGCCCCCGTTTTGGAGAGGAACCAAGATACGCCATGATGGGGCGGGGTCAAGGGGCTTCGGAAGAGGCGGGTAGAGAGAGGCCGGGGTGTTGGAGTGCGGAGGTTTTGTAATTCGACCTCGTCCTCCTGCTCGATCAAGAAGCTTCCGCTGGCGGATCGGATGATCCGAAAGCAATCCCCGGAAGCCGGAGGAGCGGCAATTGAGGCGTTTGCGGGATGATCCCGCGTGGCAGCAGAGCTTTCGAGAGCGGCACGTGAACGAGAACGAGGACGATTTGGCTTCGGCGCACCGTCTTGACCTCTTGACCACCCCTTGACGCCTTGACCTCCGCCCGTCATTCCGCATTCGACATTCGTCATTCGTCATTCATTTTCTCCGCCCCCATGCCCGCCCTGAAGCTCCACGACACCCTGACCCGCACCGACCGCGAAACCACGCCTCTCGATGGCAAGACGCTGCGTTTCTACTGCTGCGGCCCCACGGTCTATGGCCCGGCCCACATCGGCAACTTCCGCACCTTTGTGGCGCAGGATGTCATGCGCCGTGTGGTCGAAGCTTCCGGCACGCCAACGCTGCATGTGCGCAACATCACGGATGTGGATGACAAAACGATCCGCGATTCGCAGAAAGCGGGGCAGAGCCTGCTCGACTTCACCCAGGGCTGGACGCAGAAATTTCACACCGACTGCGCCGCGCTGAATCTGCTGCCGCCGCACATCGAACCGTCTGCTGTCGCGCACATCCCCCAGCAGGTGACGATGATTGAAAAACTCATCGCCGGTGATCATGCGTATGCCGCCGCAGATGGCAGCGTTTATTTCCGCGTCTCTTCCTACAAAGACTACGGCAAGCTCAGCCACCTGGAAGATCGCGAACTGCGCCTCGGTGCCAGCGTGGCGGCCAGCGCGACAGACAGCGATGAGTACACCAAGGACTCCCTCACCGACTTCGCGCTCTGGAAAGCACGCAAGCCGGAGGACGGCGAGAACTTCTGGCCCAGCCCCTGGGGCGAAGGACGGCCCGGCTGGCATCTGGAATGCAGCGCGATGATTCTCGAATACCTCGGCGAGGATTTTGACCTGCACAGCGGCGGCGTGGATCTGATCTTCCCGCATCACGAAAACGAGATCGCCCAGAGCTGCTGCAGCACTCACGGGCACTTCGCCCATCACTGGATGCACGTAGCGCATCTCATGGTCGATGGCGGCAAGATGAGCAAGAGCATCGGCAATCTTTACACGCTCGAAGACTTGGCCAAACGCGGCTACAGCGCCGTGGAGGTGCGCTATGTGCTGATCTCCGGCCACTACCGTGCGCCGCTGAATTTCACCATGCATAGCCTCGACTCCGCACGTCAGGCGCTGCAAAAGCTCGCGAAGGCTGACAAGGCGCTTTCGACCATCTCCCCTTCCCTGCCCGACGGGAAAGCGGCAGGCCCGTTTGCCGAAGCTTGGGAAACGCTGCTGAACGACCTGAACGTCCCCGGTGCCACCGGTGCTATCTTCGGCGTGCTGAACAAGCTCAAGCCCACCACGCTCTCCGTCGAAGAAGCTACCGCCGCACGCAACGGCCTGCATTTCATGCTGAAGGCCCTCGGCCTCACCCTGCCCGCCCTCGCCGATGAAGCCGCCACCGACGTGCCCGCCGACATCCAGGCGCTGGCGCAACAGCGCTGGGATGCGAAACAGGCGAAAGATTGGGCCGCCGCCGACACTTTGAGAAAGCAGCTCGAAGCCGCAGGCTGGCTGATCAAGGACAACAAGGAAGGCTTCACCGTGGTGGCAAAGTAACTGGAGGAGAAGGATTATCCTGATCCCTCCATGCGCTGGCGAAAGCGGCGGCGTCAGCGAAAAGCAAGCCGCGTTTTGTTAGCGCGGAATGGAGGGTGTGTGCGGAGCGTGAGGGACCAGGATGGTCCCTCTCCTTCCAATCCGCCCAGAGCCTCAGGCAGGAGAGGGATCATCCTGATCCCTCAACGCTCCGAGTTCACCCAGCGCTCTTCCCAAGCCGGGACCAAGATGGTCCCGCTCCTTCCAAACCGCCCAGAGCTCCCCACGCTTTTGTTTTGCTTTTTTCGTCAGCTCCGCAGAAAACGCAGCGTTAACTGCCTGCCCATTTCCGGCTTTCCCACCTCCCAACCATGAAACGCACCGCCGCCCTCCTCCTCGCCCTCGCCGCCACCTCACTGCATGCTGAAGACTGGAAGCCGGAGGGCGGCTTCACTTCGCTCTTCAATGGCAAGGACCTCACCGGCTGGTGCTTCCGTGAAAAGACGAAGAAGGACGATCCGAACCCGGGCACCATCACCGCGAAGCACGATGGCAAGACCGAGGCGAAGGATGCAGGCCAGTACTTCGTGAAGGACGGCATCTTCACCGTGAACTTCCCCACCGAGATGGACAAGCTCACCGGGCAGATCTACACGGTGGCCGAGTTTCCGACGAACTTCGTGCTCAAGCTCGAATTCCGCGCCGGAGTGAATGCCGACAGCGGCATCTTTGTGCGCAAGCCCCAGCTCCAATGCCGCGATTACCTCGTCGCCGGTCCCTTCACCGACCTGAAAGCCTACAAGCCGCAGGAGTGGAACCAGATCGAAGTCACCGTGAAAGACGGCGTCACAGTCTGCACCTGCAATGGCGAAGTCCTCCCCGCCGTGATGCCCATGCCCCCGACTGGGCCCATCGGCCTTGAGGGTGATCGCGGCGTGATGGAGTACCGGCATATCCAGCTCAAGGAGCTGAAGTGATTTCGCCTACGCGGGAGCGCAAGATGTGCGTATCTTCTGCGTAGCTTTTATACCCCCATGAAACACCTTCACCGCCGCCAATTCCTGCGTGATCTCGGCATCTCTGCCGGTGCCCTGCCCTTTCTTGCCGGGCTGCCGAGCATCACAGGTGCCCCTGCCCCGCAGAGGAAGCAGCGGCTGATCATCATGTTCTCGCCGAACGGCACGCTGCCGAATGAGTTCTGGCCGGATCAGGAAGGCGCGGATTTCAGTTTCAAATCAATCCTCAAGCCGCTGGAGCCGTTCAAAAAGCAGATGCTCATCCTGCACGGCATCGCCAACAAAGTGAAGGGCGATGGCGACAGCCACATGCGTGGCATGAGCTGTCTGCTCACCTGCGATGAACTGCTCAAGGGAAACATCATGGGTGGCGGTGGCAATCCGGCGGGCTGGGCCAGCAACATCTCCATCGATCAGGAATTGAAGAACTTCCTGCAAAGCCGCGCGGAGACCAAGACCCGCTTTGGCTCTCTGGAGTTTGGCGTGGCGGTGCCAGAGCGTGCTGACCCGTGGACGCGCATGAGTTATGCCGGTGGCAATCAACCCGTCGCTCCCATTGATGATCCGCATCAGATTCTGAAAAAAGTCTATGGTCGCATGAAAGACAAGGACAGCCTCGTCAGCATTTTGGACGATGTGCGCGATGATCTGAAACGTGTATCTGCCAAACTCAGCGCCCGGGATAAGGCGCTGCTGGACCAGCACATGACCCTGGTGCGCAGCATGGAGCAGGATTTGGCCGATGCCGACAAACAGGGCAAGCTGGCACACGCCGTACCGCAGGTGGACCCGAGCATCGAACTCGTGAACGACAACACCCCGCAGATCAGCCGCATTCAGATCGACCTGCTGGTGAACTCATTGGCCAATGACATGGCGCGCGTGGGCACGCTGCAGTACATGCGCTCCGTCGGCATGGCACAGATGCGCTGGCTGGGCATCCAGGAGGGGCACCACTCCCTCTCGCACGATCCGGATGACAAGAAGGACAGCTACGAAAAGCTGATGAAGATCAACACTTGGTTTGCCGGTGAGTTTGCCTATCTGGCGAAGCGTCTGAGTGAAACGCCCGAAGCCACCGGAGGTGGCAGCATGCTGGACAACACGCTCCTCGTTTGGACCAATGAACTCGGCAAGGGCAACAGCCACACGCTCGACAACATCCCCTACATCATGATCGGCGGCGGCTGCGGTTTCAAAATGGGTCGCAGCCTGAAATTCGACAAAGCCGCTCACAACCGCCTCTGGATGTCCGTGGCACAGGGCATGGGGCACGACCTGCAGACCTTCGGCAAGAAGGAGCTCTGCGAAGGCGGTGCCCTGAATCTGTCTTAAACAGCCTGCCAATAAACTCCGAAATCAATCCTCCGCCGTCCGCCTGAAGCGCGGGGGGCCTCGAACCGGCGCTTGCAATGCACGCCAAACTCGCCAAGGAAACACGCTCTTATGCCAGCCACACCAGTTATCAATCTCCGCAAAGGACATGCCGTCCGCCACAACAACGACGTTTGCGTCGTTACCGACACCGAACTCAAGACGCCACCGCGCATGGCCTCGTTCGTGCAGATGTCCGTCCGCAGCATCACCATCGGCAAGATGTACAATTTGCGCATGACTTCCAATGAGTCGCTCGAATCCGTGAACCTTGTCCGCGACAACCACGAGTTCAGCTACAAAGACGGCGACGGCTACCACTTCATCCACCCGGAAACGTTTGAAGACGTGCTCATCGGTGAAGACAAGCTGGACGCCAAGACCCGTGGCTACCTCATCGAAGGTCAGAAGTACCTCGTCGTCTTCGCGGATGACGTCGTCGCCGGCATCGAACTGCCAGCCAACATCGTCATGACGATCACCGACAGCCCTGCTGGCGTGAAGGGTGACTCCGCGAACAACGTTTATAAGGAAGCCATCACCGAATCTGGTATGCGCGTGCAGGTGCCGCTGTTCATCAACAACGGTGACAAGGTTAGCATCAAAACCGAAGACAATACCTATCTTGGCCGCTCGAACTAAGCTGAGCTGAGATCATTGAATCAACGAACGCCTGATCGTGAAAACGGTCAGGCGTTTTTGTTGGGAGGATAGACCTCCGGCCTGTCACCGGATCGAGGCGTCCCGCCTTCGTTTCTGATCTAAGGCTGGAAGCCCCAGTCCATCGACAGGCCGGAGGTCTATCCCCCATCAAACGCCAGTGCAGCCATCTCGCGATAATATGGGGATGTCTGCAACAGCTCCTCATGCGTCCCACTCGCGAGGATGTGGCCCTGATGTAGCACGTAGATCACATCTGCCTCTACGATGGTGCTGAGACGATGGGCGATGATGAGGCTGGTGCGGTTGGCGCGGAGTTTGGCCAGCGCCGTTTGAATGAGGTGCTCGGACTTCACATCGACGGCGGAGGTGGCTTCATCGAGCAGGAGGATGGGGGCGTCTTTGAGAAAAGCACGGGCAAGAGCAAGGCGCTGGCGCTCGCCACCGCTCAGAAGTACGCCGCGTTCGCCCACTTCAGCATCGAGGCCTTCGGGCTGGCGCTGCACGAAGTCTTCGGCGCAGGCGTCGCGCAAGGCGGTCCAGAGCTCTTCATCCGTGGCAGACGCTTGGCCGAGCAGGAGGTTATCGCGCACCGTTCCGGCAAAGAGAAAGGCCTCCTGCGTGACATAGGCGAGGGACTGGCGCAGGAAGCGTTTGCTGAGGTCCTGCAATGGCACGCCATCGAGTGTGATGCTTCCGCTTTGCGGATCGTAGAAGCGGGTGAGAAGCTGAAACAGCGTGCTCTTGCCGGAACCGGTGGCACCGACGATGGCGATGGTTTGGTGACGAGCTGCCTTGAGCGAGATGTCATGCAGCACCGGCTTGTCGGCACGGTAGCTGAAAGTGACGGCATTGAATGCGATCTCGCCACGGATGGCTGGAAGCGACTGGCCGGCATCGAGTTCCTCCTCGGTTTCGTTGTCGAGGATGGCGAAGACGCGCTTGGCTGCGGAGAGGCCGTTGAGCAGGGTTTGATTGACGCCGTGAAGACGGGCGATGGGTTCGTAGAGGAAGCCAACGAGGAGCAAAAATTCCATCAACTGACCAGTGGTCATGCTGCCTTGCACACACCACCAGGAACCGGCCATAAGCAGCAGGACAAGCCCGCCGTTACCGAGCAAGGTCATGGAGGGTGAGTAGAAAGCCCAGGCCGCCATGAGGTTGGTCTGTTTTTCTTTGAGGCGATGGCTGGCGGCGAGAAATTTCCACTGCCGCATCTCCTCAGCGGTGAAGCTCTTAATTTGGCGGATACCCGTGATGGTGTCGTGCAGGGTGGCGTTGAGCGCGCTGGTGGCCTCACGTGCTGCTGTGGCGCGAGGGGAGACCCAGCGTGAGTAGATCCAGCCACCGGCGGCAATGAGCGGCGTCGGGGCCAGGACGATGAGCGCGAGCTTCGCATCTGCCACCAGCATGACGATGGCGGTGACGATGATCTGCAGCACAGCGGTGCTCCCCTGCTCGATGCTTTCGAGGATGACCCGCTGCGTAGCAGGCACGTCATCGGCCAGCTTGGTGAGAATGTCCCCGGTGCTCTGATGGTCAAACCAGCGTAGAGGGAGAAGCTCGATTTTGCGATGCAACTGGCTGCGCAGATCGGTGATCATGCGCTGCTCAAAGGTGCAGTTCACCCGGGTACGGAAGTAGAACAAACCCTCTCGCAACGCGAACGCCAGCAGCGCCAGACCGCCCGCGCGCCAGATCAGATCGCTGCGCTTCTGCGGGATGATTTCATCCATGAACCAGCGCACCACTCCGGGGAAAACGAAGATGAGCGAGGTCCCTGCGACAGCCAGGGTGAACTGCCACGCTGCGATGCGCCAGTGGCCGCGTGCAAACGCGAGCAGTCGGCGCAGCGCGCTGCTGTTGGTCATCGGCTCGGGCTTGTCGTCCATGGGTGAGTGGCTAGACGAGCGAGCAAGGCGCGACATTCAAACCGAATGTGAAATGGCAGCGTATGGTCGTAGGATGGGTGTGGCGACAGCCCGCCCGTCTTCGAGCGCATCGCAAGCACTCTGGCGTAGGAGCGTCCTCGCAGTCGGGCGGTTTGGCGGAGAGGTGTCCGTGAGTTTGAGGAGGCGGCATCCGCCAAACACACCCAACCTACGTTCCGCAAAGCAGTGGCTCGATTTAGCCCACACTCCACGAGTGCAATCCAATCAGCCTCCGAGTATTTCGGAGGCTCTTGCACCTTAAGCGAACACCTTCGCTACGATCAGCCCACCAGATGCACCTGTGGCATCGGGACGACGAACTTGCCGCCACGGGCCAGGAATTCTGTCTCACGCTTGAGGAACTCAGGCATGAAGTGCCAGGGAAGCACAAGATAGTAGTCGGGCTTCGCGGCGCGGGATTCCTCTTCGGAGATGATCTTGATCTGTGTACCGATGGTGTAGCTGCCCCACTTGATCGGATTGCGGTCGGCAATGGCGGTCACGAGGTCATTGGTAACATTGCAGAACTGCAGTGTGGTGCTGCCCTTGGTGGAGGCACCGTAGCCGTGCACCACTTTGCCTTCGGCCTTGGCCTTCTGCAGGAAGGCGGTGAGGTCCGTGCGGATGCGCTCGATGTTGTCGCGGAAGATGGCGTAGGGAGCATCGGAATCGATCGCCATTTCGAATTCGCGGATGCGGAGGTCCTGCACGCGGACAAGTGCTTCAGCGGAAGGCTTGACCTGACCGGCATTGGCCACCACGAGGCGGAAGCTGCCGCCGTTCACGTCGTTGAGATGCACGTCGATGACTTCGAGGCCGTGATCACCGAAGAGGCGCTCAAGCACTGCGAGAGAGTAGTACTCCAAGTGCTCATGGCAGATGGTGTCGAAGCTGTTGATGTCGAGCATCGCAGGCAGATAGCTCTGCTCCAAAATCCAGATGCCGTCGTTGGCGAGCACATCAGCGATGTCCTGCACGAAGGCATGCGGATTTTCCAAGTCATAGAACATGGAGATGCTGGTGACGACGCGGGCTTTCTCTGTGGCGTGCACGCTCTTGAAGGCGCGGGCGGAGAAGAAGTCGTTCACGACTTCAAAGCCTTTGGCACGGGCTTTCAGGGCCACGTCTGAAGGATCAATGCCGATGTGGCGGAGCCCTTGGGTCTGATAGCTGGAGAGCAGCGTGCCGTCGTTGCAACCGATGTCGAGCACGATGTCCTTGGCCTTGAGAGTGACGGTTTGCTCGACGAGCTGAGTAATGCCCGCGAGGTTGTCGATCATGGACTGATTGATGCCGGACTCGTAGTAGTAGCGGTGGTAGAGCACCTTCGGTGGCACCGAGTGGCGCATCTGCACCAGACCGCAGGCGTTTTCATCCTGGGAGGGGTCGCAGCGGACGAGATCGAGAGGGACTTTGCGCTTGATGAGCGCACTGCCATCGGCACTCGCGAGCACGCCGCCAATGAATTGATCCCCAAGGCTGACGACAGGGGTGAGGCTGCGTGAGCCGCAAATACGGCAGGTGTTGCGGGTGATGAGGACGGGGCGGAAAGCTTGGATGGCCATTGGCTCAATTGGCATTGTTGTGCTGGCGTGTCCAGCTAGACTTCATGCGCAAGATCACACGCGGGCGGTGGCCCGGTTGTCGAGAAACCACTGGTAGGTTCGGGCAACGCCTTCACGGAAGTCGGTGCTGGCCTTCCAGCCGAGTTTTTCCATGCGACTGACGTCCAGCAGGCGGCGCGGATTCCCATCTGGCTGCGTGGTGTCCCAGAGGATTTCGCCCTCGTAGCCGATGATCGTTTTGATCGCCTCTGCGGCATCGCGGATGCTGATCTCCGCGCCGGTGCCGATGTTGATGATGTCGGGGCTGCTGTAGTTTTCGAGCAGGAAGGCGCAGGCGGAAGCCAGATCATCCACGAATAGGAACTCGCGCGTGGGGTTACCACTGCCCCAGAGCGTGACGGAATGCTTGTTGTGCAGTTTGGCCTCGTGAAAGCGGCGGATCAGCGAAGGCAGCACATGGGAATGTTCCGGATCAAAGTTGTCAAAGGAACCGTACAGATTGGCCGGCATGCCGCAGATGAAATCACGCCCATGCTGATGCCGGTAGCCCTGGCAGAGCTTGATCCCCGCGATCTTGGCGATCCCATACGGAGCATTGGTCTCCTCCATCGGCCCGGTCATGAGGCTGTCTTCACGGATGGGCATTTCCACCGCCTTGGGATAAATGCAGGTACTACCCAGGAAGAGCAGCTTCTTCGTCTCATACTGGTGTGCTGCAGACAGCACGCTGTTTTGAATCTGCAGATTATTGAGCAGGAAATCGACAGGCTGAGTGTAGCTGGCCTTGATGCCACCTACAGTC
Source organism: Prosthecobacter sp. (assembly GCF_029946185.1). Taxonomy (GTDB): domain Bacteria; phylum Verrucomicrobiota; class Verrucomicrobiia; order Verrucomicrobiales; family Verrucomicrobiaceae; genus Prosthecobacter. The sequence continues at coordinate 61,413 of NZ_JAQSEA010000294.1, read as the reverse complement.
GCCGCAGCCAGGATCACCTGATCCGGCTTCTCCGCTGCGAAGAAGGCATTGGTCGCCTGCTGATCACGCAGATCGAGCTCTGCCTTGGTGCGAGTAATGACCTGCCATTCGGGTTTGTTTGCGTAGTGGCGCAGCAGTGCGCGTCCGACGAGCCCTTGATGACCGGTGATGAAAATTTTGCCGCCAGATGAAGACATGCATGCATGCCTAGCGGATGCGGATGCGGTGTCCAGCACAGCTTCACGGCGAAGAGTGAGTTACAGGTTAAAAATTAGCCTGCGACATATTTACCACATCTCGTTGTAGCAGCATGCTTGATGCTTTCAGTGAGGTTTGGACTTGGTTTGAGAGGATTCCACCTCTGGTCACCACTCTCTAAAAGAGAGTGGCGACCCCTACGAGAATCGAACTCGTGTCGCATCCGTGAAAGGGATGTGTCCTAACCGCTAGACGAAGGGGTCGTTTTGCTCGGTTTGAGCGGGCCGGGATATTGCTTTCAAACTATGATTGCGCAAGGGAAAATTCATCAATGATGAAATTCATTTTTCCACAAGTCGTCAAATGCCCCATCCCCCCCTTCACCGGCACCCATAAAATACAGATTTCACCACCTGTAGAAGAAGGCGCTGCGTAACACCTGCAGAAGCAACTCTCTGCACAAAACCCATTTCACCGCCGAGGCGACTTGCCAGTCTCGGCAAACAAGAGTGTTGCGGGCCCAAGTCAGGTGCAAAATATTCAGCCAGTCGAAAAACGATGAAAAATCTTGAACTAAGTGGCAAAATATTTAACCTCGGTTAAATAAGGCAAATGCCGAGGTATTTGTTTATAATTACTAGATTTTTCACACAGGCTTGCTACTTTGCTAAGTCGGGCAGCTTTATCCGCCGATGAGTTTTTCGTTCCGAGGTTTGTTCCAGCGTGGAGCCGGTTCTAACGAACCGGTGAAAGATGCTCATCAAAGCTTGGCGGGAACTCCTCTTCAGAGGGTGGCTGGCTCGGGCACAAACAGCCTCTCATCCATGCAAGCGTCTACTCCTTTACAGTTTCCAGCTGGTGCTTCCCCCTTTCAAATCGGGGGCAATCCACTTTTCAAAACGGCTGGCAACGAGTCGATTGCGGCACCGCCGATCAATTCATCCACAGGAATGTCGCCGTTCAACGTCACTGGAGCACCCGCCACGAATTCGCCCCTTACAGTAGGAGATGTAATCAATCAACTGCCCGCCGAAGTCGTGCGAATGGGAGCACTGCCAGCGCAACAGCCGCTTTCCCTGCCACCCGCTCTGCTGGAAAACGCTTTGCGCAGCGGTCAGGCTGCATTGCCGTTGTTTGAGCTGTATCGTGTCTGCCCGGCGCTTTTCCAAGTTCCTATTTCACCTCAGGATCCACGTCTTGTTGCACTACCAGCGGCGAAGCTTCCGGGGTTGATCGCTCAGGCCCGCGAAGGACATGGTGCGTCACAATCGCCATCACCTTTTTCGTTCGCCCAGCCTGCAACGCCTGCGTCTCACTCAGCCGCCGGCTCCCCGTTCCAAATGACTCAACCGGCCGCAGCGCCTGCGGTACAGCAGCCACCCGCGTCGCCTTTCTCCTTGGGCGCGAATTCCAACGGCTCTCCCTTCGGCAGCATGCCACAGCAGCCAGCAGCAGCTGCTCCCACCTCTTCCCCTGCGTCGCCTTTCTCTTTGGGCGCGAATTCCAACGGCTCTCCCTTCGGCAGCATGCTACAGCAGCCCGCAGCAGCTGCTCCCACCTCTTCCCCTGCGTCGCCTTTCTCTTTGGGCGCGAATTCCAACGGCGCTCCCTTCGGTAGCATGCCACAGCAGCCCGCAGCAGTTGCTCCCGCATCTTCGCCTG
>NZ_JAQSEA010000294.1:0-59453 GCF_029946185.1 Prosthecobacter sp. | reverse complement strand
CCCTTCGGTAGCATGCCACAGCAGCCCGCAGCAGTTGCTCCCGCATCTTCGCCTGCGTCGCCCTTCTTCTTGGGCTCGGGTTCCAACGGCTCGCCCTTCGGTAGCATGCCACAGCAGCCCGCAGCAGTTGCTCCCGCATCTTCGCCTGCGTCGCCCTTCTCCTTGGGCGCGAATTCCAACGGCTCGCCCTTCGGCAGCATGCTACAGCAGCCAGCTGCGGCTGCTCCCGCCTCTTCGCCTGCGTCGCCCTTCGGCAGCATGTCACAACAGCCCGCAGCAGCTGCGCCATCCGCCGCCCCTTTCGCCCCTGCACCGCTGGAAAATTGGTCGGCTTCGACTCCGGCAGTCATTAAGCCTCAGTCATCCATTTCCACTTTATTTACACCTTCATCGCAGCAAAAAGCATCCGCACCTTCGGATATGGCAACGGCGCAGCAAGCAATGCCATTTGATTCCTCCTTCGTCTCTAAAATGAAAGAGGCAGCGCCGCAGGCCGAACCTCCTGCCCAGAATGCCTTCGTCTCACTAGCGCCTGCGCCGAACGCCTTTGCCCCGCAGCAACAAGCGGCAGCAAAAAGCAATATGCCTGCCACATCAGGCATGGCCAAATTAGGATTCGCTGCGGTGTTAGCCGGTTACAGTGTCGAAGAGCTCGGTTTTAATCCGGCCACCCTGCCGACGTGGATCACCACCAGCGTGCAGGCCAGTGTGTTGAACGAACAGATTTCTTCCGGTATCATTATTGTGGAACTCGGCATGCTCATTGATGGCATTTCCGATCTCGGCTTCCGCAACACGCTCACCAATACAAAGCGTGATTTCAAGATCAGGCTGCCGCAAAACGAGGTGTTTCATTCGCTCACCAATATGTCGGCGGCACCCGCGGCACCTTCCGCTTTTGGCAGCCCCAGCCCGCCCGCGGTGCCCAATCGCCTGTCGGTGCAACCCAATCCACCCCAGCAGCCAACGCAAAATGCGCAGCCCTTGTTCGCGGCTTCTTTCGCGCCTGCACCTGCGGAGTCACCTCCGAAGACGCCGATGTTCGGCGCGGCATTGTCTCCTTTTGCACAAAGCCAGCCTGCTGTGGCTTCTGCACCGGTGTCAGCCTTTGGCTCCCCTCAGCCCACCGGTGGACCAGCTCAGTTTGCGTTTTCTCCCCCCGCAGCGGCTTCAGCCCCCGTATCTGCCTTCGGATTCGCTCAGCCTAGCGGTGCGTCGCCACAGTTTGCGTTTTCCCCTCCCGCAGTTGTTTCAGCTCCTGTATCAGCCTTTGGCTCCCCTCAGCCTGCTAGCGGTCCAGGTCAGTTTGCGTTTCCGCCGCCCGCACCACCCGCCGAAGCTGCACAGCCTCCAGTCTCACCGGCATTTGTCTTCCCTCCTGCGCAACTGACAGCGGCCTCTCCATCGACGTCTCTGCAACCACTCGCCGGAGCGTTTCAATCCTTTGGTGCCTCGCTGCCTTCCCCTGTGGCACAACCTGCGCCCCCTCCAAGTACACCTCTTGCCGGCACCGCCAAACCTTTTGATCCTTTTGCCTCATCCGCCACAGGCCCGATGCTAGCCAGAGCAACTGCGGAATCAGGTTTTAACAGCGCCCAATTGCTCGGACAGGTTGCCACACCGCAGCAGTCAGCATTTGCACCAGCGCCCGAGACCCAGCCAGCCAGCAGCATGTTTGCCGCTTCGGCACCTACACCCTTCCAACCACCACCTTCCTTCGCTCCAGCATTGGAAGAAATCCCGTCTTTCTCCACACCTGCGCCCCCCGAACCACAGCCTGCCTCTCGTGGATTGTTCAACGCGCAAGCAGTGCCGCTGTTTCCTGCGCCAGCTCCCCCTCAGGCTAGGCCAGAACCCAAGTCTGCTCCGGCTGCGTCTCCCTCACCCGCAGCTCAGGCTACGCCAACTGCGACGCCTGCTAAAATGACGGCGGCAAAGCATTCCTTCCTCGGCCTTTCCCCGCTCGACACTCAGACGGATCAGCTCCTGCTGCGGGCCTTGCTGGGCACCGAGGAGAACCTTACGGCGCCACGGGTCGTCGAACTGCTGGCTCTGCAGCATGGCCTGAGTGCCTGCGTCTGCCTGCATGGCTCACACGTTCTCAGCCACGCGGACTCAACCAAGGCGGATGCGCTGGAATTCCAGCGCCAGGCACCAGACATCGCCCGCCAGTTGCGTGGCCTGGCTCCGCTCATCGGCATTGAAGGCGCGGAAACATTCACTCTCAATGCGGGCGGACGCTTGCTGACTTTCTGCTTTCCCGGAGACTCCATCATCGGCGTCTTGCACGATGCCGAACCCTCCGTCGGCATGCGCGACAAGATCACTCTCATCGCCCGCGAACTCGCCCGTATGCTGGGTTAAAACCCGGCGTTCTGCGACAGGCTGCGGCATCCATTTTCTTCCATTCGTCACTCCTCTCTGCCATGCCCAGCATCAATCACGACGACCACACAGTCAGCTTCAAGATTGTCTATTGCGGCAGTCCGCTCAGCGGGAAAACGACCAACCTCCAGCAGATCCACGCCAAGCTGGACCCCAATGGCTGCAGCGACCTCGTCTCGCTCTCAACCGCGCAAGATCGCACCCTCTTCTTCGACTTCCTCGCCGTCGAGGCTGATGCGCTTCCCGGTTACAAGACCACCTTTCACCTCTACACGGTCCCCGGCCAGATCACCTACAATGCCACACTGCAGCTCGTCCTGCGGCAGGCCGACGGCGTGGTCTTTGTGGCAGATTCACAAATGGACCGCCAGCGCGACAACCTGCAGTCCCTGCAAAGTCTGGAAGCCAATCTGCGCATGAACGGCAGCGCGCTTGATCGCCTGCCCATCGTCATCCAATACAACAAGCGGGACCTGCCCAATGCCGCGCCGGTCGAGTACCTTGAATACCTGTTCAACAACCGGCCCACGCCATTCCTCAGTTTCGAATCTGACGCACACAGCGGCCGCAATGTGCTGGCAACGCTCAACGCCATCTCCCAAGCCGTGCTACATCAGTTCCGCCTCCGCACCGCGCCTGCAGACAGCACCTCCGCCACGCCTCACGAGTTTCCCACCCAAGCTCTCGCAGCGTAAATCATCGTAGCTTCTTTAACCATGGAACTCACCGCCCTCGCCTCCATTCCGGATGTCATTCAGATCGCCATCGCCGATGACGCCGGACGGCTGCTCGATTGCGCTGGCGCTGCCGAGCCGCCCACCGCCGCCATTCTCGTGCTGGCGCATGCCACGCTCTCTGCCGCCTCCGAGCTAGGCCGCCGCTCCGGCAGCGGCGATTGCCTGGAAATCATCCAGCAGCACGACGGCGGCGTCATTTACCTCCACAGTCTGCCGCAGCGCCGCGTACTCCTCGTCCGCTGCCAAAACACCGACGTCATCCCTACCCTCCGCACTGCCTGTGAGGGACTGGCGAAGCCCATCACGACCCGCATCCGCCCCGTCTCCACTCCCTCCCTCAATCTCGCCGACGCGCTGCACGCCGAACCGGCTTGGTAAAATCGAAGAGCGCTGACTGCGCCCCCTACCCGGCCTTTCCAAGGCCGGGTTTTTCGTCGATACGATCCTCCCGCCGTGAGTTCCGTATCTTCCATTGCCCTCCTTTTCCTGCTCCTCTGTGCCATCCCCGCACAAGCATTGGAGCGTTTCGATTTCTCCGCGCCCCTCATGGCCACCAACTTCCGCATTGCCGTGCATGCGGAGACTCAGGCACAGGCAAGTGCCGCCGCTGATGCCGCCTTCAAACGCATCGCCGACCTAAACGCCGTCTGCTCCGACTACGAGCCTAACAGCGAGCTCATGCAGCTCTGCAACACCGGCCCCAACAAACCCTTCAAAGCCAGCGAGGATCTCTTCAGCATCGTCTCACGCGCCCTCGAACTCTCCCGCCTCACCGAGGGGGCCTTCGACATCACCTGCGGCAATCTCTCCCACCTCTGGCGGCGCACCAAACGCACCCACAAACTGCCGCCCGCCGACCGCCTGCAGCAGGCGCTCACCTCCACCGACTGGCACGCCGTTCAGTTGGATGCGAAATCACACACCATCACGCTGCTGAAGCCCGGCATGCTGCTCGACCTCGGCGGCATCGCCAAAGGCTACGCCGCCGATGCAGGCCTGCGTCTACTGCGCGAGCACGGCATCACCCGCGCCCTCGTCATGGCGGGTGGCGACATTGCCATCGGCGATCCCCCACCCGGCACTGACGCCTGGGAAATCAAGCTGCGGCAGTTTGCCAGTGCCAACGCAGAAGAAGACCTCACCACCGTGCGCCTGCACAACTGCGCCGTATCCACCTCTGGAGATCTCTACCAGTACACCGAAATCGACGGCACACGCTACTCCCACATTGTCTCTCCCTTCACGGGCCTCGGCCTCAAGGAACGCATCGCCTGTTCCGTCATTGCCCCGGACTGCACCACCAGTGATGCCCTGGCGACAGCGATGTGTGTACTGGGCAGAAAGCGCGGTGAAGAGACTGCGGCGAAGGCCAAGGGAGTGACCACGCGGTTTGCCCAGCAGGCGCAAACTCAGAAGTAGCAGCCCACGCATCCATCCGTTTTCACTTTGCCGCTCTCTACCTTTCGCGCATGCTTCTGAATGACTTCTTCTGGCTTGCGCAAAAGTCTCGACATCGTGTCCGCAATCGAAGCAGCTAAAGGTGTGATGGTACTTCTGGCAAATTTCGGTCTGCTGGGACTTCTGCACCGGGACCTCCACGTGCTGGGAGAGGAATTGGTGGCGCAGATGCCTTTGAATCCGGCCAGAAAATATCCGCGCAATTTCATCGACCTCCTCTCATCGCTCAATGACACCCGGCTTTGGTCACTGGCAGGCATGGCACTGCTGTATTCCACCATTCGCCTCGGGTGGCCTACGGTCTGTGGAAGCAAAAAACCTGGGCGGCGTGGCTGGCTATCGCCGGCGGCTGCATCTACCAGCCGATCGAGGTGTATGAAATCTACGCCAAGGTCACGGTGGTGCGAGTGTCCGCGTTGGTCTTCAATCTCCTCACCGTCCTGCTTCAAAAGCGCAAAAATACGCATGCGAACTAATTTTCGTAGGAAAAAACCACCTTTCGAGGCGCCTTGGTTTAGGAAATTTCATCTTCCCTGCCAAGGTTTTACATTATTCTGACACATCACTCTTAAAGTGTGCGAATATCCCACCAGACAACGAGAGCGGAGCAAGACCGCCAGTCGCAATTTTCAGATAGTGGTTCCTGCATGGCTGTTGGTACACACTTCGAAGAACCGGGACGGATCGAGTGATCCGCCCCGGTTTTTTGTTTACCGTCCCATCCAACCGCTAAATGAGGCATGAATTCCTTTGCGATTAAATATCCTTACTCGTTGCTGAGTCGCGCTTAGCGCCACACCCCCTCATGAAACAAACCCTCATCGCCGCCACCCTCGCACTCACCCTTTTCCCCGTAATGGCCTCAGCCGGAACGATCAAACTGCCAGAGGACAAACCGGCGACTACGGTCAGTATCCCCGATTCTTGGGAGCCGGAAGAGTCCGACGACGGCATCCTCGCTGAATCGCCTGACAATGTGGCCACCATCTACCTCGAAGTGGTTGCCGACGAAAAGGAAATGGACAGCGTCATCGAGGAAAGCCTCAAATGGCTGACTGAAGACCATGAGGTGAAGGTGGACGCCGCCAGCAAGGAAACGAAAGACTTTGAAGACTCCGGCCGCAAGTGGAGCCGCATCTCTTGGAGTGGCGAAAGCAAGGAGTGGGGGCCTGCCGTCATCGGCTTTCTCTTCACCGAAGTGGGAGACGGCAAGGTTCTGACCATCACCTACTGGATCTCCAAGAACGACAGCGAGAAGAGCCTGGAAACCCTTGGCAAGATCTTCTCCAGCGTGAAATCCGTCCCTTAATGGGTCATTGAAGCATTCCCTAGGGCGGTTCCGATTCACCGGGACCGCCCTTTTTCTTGGGGGTGCCTGAATCCGAAGCCCCACATTCCTGAACTCAGACAGCGCGTTGCCGACGAAACTCCCCCGGCGTCATGCCTGCACGTTTCCGAAACGCCTCGGCCATATACTGCGGATGTGTGAAGCCGCAGCGCGCCGCGATGGCATCCAGCGTGAGATCGGTTTGCGTGAGCAGCTTCTCCACCGCAGCAAAGCGGATGCGATTGATCTCCTCCCCGGGACTACGGCCAATGAGAGCCTTCATGCGGCGCTCCAGCACACTGCGTGACAGCGCGGTCTCCCGCGCGACCCGCGTCACGTCGATCTGCTCCGTCGCATGCTGGCGGATAAAGCGCAGCGCGGCGGCGATGCGAGGATCTTCCACCGCGACGATGTCACTGGACTGACGCACCACGATGTCTCCCGGTGCCAGCAGATGTTTTTCGCCAGCCTTGGGGATGCGCTTTTTCGCCATCCATTCATCCAGGATGCGCGCCGCATCATACCCCACGGCCTGACCGCGCAAGCGCACGCTGGAAAGCGGCGGCGAGGCAGTATCACAGAGCATGTTGTCATTCTCCGCCCCGACCACTGCCACCTCCTCCGGCACGGCGATGCCTGCACGGCGTGCCGCATCCAGCAGCCAGAAGCCGAGCTGGTCATTCACGGCAAAGACCCCCACCGGCTTCTCCAAAGACGTCAGCCATTCGGACAGCGCACGCTGGTGCTCATCCCAGCGCAGCCGCTGCTTGCCTGCCAAACCAGGCTTGAACACGGAGCACTCAAAGCCATGCGCTCGCAGCGTCTGCACAAAGAACTCGCTGCGCTCCACGAAGAAAGCCTCGGCAGTGTCGAGGTAGCAGGCAAATCGCTGAAAGCCGCGATTGCGCAGATGTTCGGCCACTCGCGTGCCCACGATGCAGTTGTCCATACCAACAAACGGAAATGAATGAGGCAGCACCGTGGTGCGAAGCTCGATCACCGGCAGCTTCGTCGCCTTGAGCTGGTGCAGCATCGCGGCATCGACGGTACGTGAGAGAATACCATCACCGGGCCAGTCTTTGAGCCAGTCCGGGAATCGGCTGTGCAGATCACGCGGCTCCAGATAAAGCGACCACGGCCCATGCTCCGCCACATAGCGCCGGATGCCGCGCACGATGTCACGGCCATACGAACGCGAAGTATCGACAAGGACAGCGACCTGCGGGATGCGGGCGGGATTGGAACTTGAGGCCTTCGGCATGAATAGATGCAAACCGGAATTCAAGCCCAGAAGCAAGCGCGAATCGCCCCACCCAAGGTGTCGGGGTCACTCGACCCCGATTCTGGAACTCTGGCTGCGGAGCCTCACCGCGCATTATTCTTGTAACGAATCCCCTCCCACCGGGTTCCCCCCCCCACAACATGCGATTTTCCCGCTTCACAGCCACTCCTGCCATGCTGCTCAAAGTGAGCAGCACCGTTCTCGTGTCCGCCTGCCTCGCCGCTTCATCTCAACTGCCGACAAGCGAAGTGAAGATCACCAGCGAGAGCAATTACCGTCGCATTCAGGCCAACGGTATTCCCAATCATGAGCCCGGCCAGTTTCCTAACCGGCACAATCCCAATGTGATCTCCCCGCAGAGCTACGACTACAAGGTTCCACTGCACCCCAAGTTAGCGGAGAAGCCGGTGCCCTTTCACATGCAACCCTTCGGCATCGCGGTAAACGGCGTCTTGTTTGACCCCTTCGCGGCCGAATGGTGGCAGGGCAATCCAGCCAGCGGCTGGCAGTATGAACCGCATGGCGGCGCGATCGATCTCGGACTCGATGCCAGCAACGCGCATGTGCAGCCCAACGGAGCCTACCATTACCACGGCATTCCGAATGGCATGCTCGAAAAAATCGGCGGAGATAAGTCGCAGATGGTGCTCGTCGGCTGGGCGGCGGATGGTTTCCCCATCTATGGCCCCTCGGGCTACAGCGATGCCAAAGATGCCGGCAGCACCTTGAAAAAACTTACCCCCAGCTACGCCATCAAGAAGGGCACACGCCCCACTGGCTCCCCCGGCGGCAAGTATGATGGTGCCTTTGTGCAGGACTACGAATACATCGAAGGCAGTGGCGACCTCGACGCCAGCAACGGGCGAGCCGGTGTGACCCCGGAATTTCCCCAAGGCACCTACTACTACGTGCTCACGGATGAGTATCCCTACATACCGCGTCAGTTCGCCGGCACGCCAGATGCCAGCTTTGCACGTCGTGGTCCACCCGGCGGCGGCTTCGGCCCGCCGGGACGCGGCAGGCGCGGCGGCCCAGGCATGCGACCGCCCCCCGGTTTCGGTCCGCCTCCGTTTTGATCTCGTCACGCTGTTGCATGCGTGCTGACCGCAGGCGATGTGCAGGCAAATGACCGACCACCCGCTGCTGCGCCGACTTCCCAAATCCACCGACTGCTCCAATGACGAGCTGCTGGCGGCATTTCTCGATTACGTGGCAGAGAAAAAGCTGGAGCTCTACCCCGCGCAGGAAGAAGCCATTCTAGAGTTGTTTGATGATCGCAATGTGATCCTCAACACCCCCACCGGCTCCGGCAAATCGTTGGTGGCACTGGCCATGCACTTCCGCTCACTGGCCAAGGGGCAGCGCTCCGTGTACACCTGTCCGATCAAGGCGCTGGTGAATGAGAAATTCCTCGCGCTATGCCGTGACTTTGGCCCCGACAACGTCGGCATGGCCACCGGAGATGCCACGGTGAACCGCTCCGCACCCATCCTCTGCTGCACAGCAGAAATTCTGTCCAACTACGCGCTGCGTGACGGAGCGAAGGCTCCGTTCCGCGAGGTGATCATGGACGAGTTTCACTACTACTCCGACCGTGAGCGCGGCGTGGCCTGGCAGGTACCGCTGCTCACCCTGAGCGAGTCCCGCTTTCTGCTGATGTCAGCCACGATGGGGGGCACGGAGTTTTTCAAAGAAGGCCTCACGCGCCTGACGAAGGCGGAGACCTCCATTGTAGCCGCGTATGAGCGGCCGGTGCCGCTGGAGTTCAGCTATGCGCAGACTTCGGTGGATGTGACCTTACAGGAACTTGTCTCGGCAAACAAAGCGCCGGTGTATCTCGTCCACTTCACGCAGAACGATGCCGCGCAGGCGGCGCAGGATTTGATGAGCCTGAATTTCTGCACGGCAGCGGAAAAGGCATCGATCAAGGAGGAGCTGGTCGGTGCCAAGTTCACCAGCCCCTATGGCAAGGAAGTGAAAAAATACCTCAGCCATGGCATTGGCATTCATCATGCCGGCCTGCTGCCGAAATACCGTGTGCTGGTCGAAAAGCTGGCGCAGCGCGGCCTGCTTAAGGTCATCTGCGGCACGGACACCCTCGGCGTCGGCGTGAACGTGCCGATCCGCACCGTGTTGCTCACGCGCCTAAGCAAGTATGGCGGCGAGAAGGTGGCGACTCTGAGCGCGCGTGATTTCCACCAGATCACCGGACGAGCCGGACGGCGTGGCTATGACGACGTGGGCTATGTCGTCTGCCAGGCACCGGAGCACGTCGTGGAAAATGCCAAGATGGAGGCCAAGGCCGCAGGGGACGTGAAGAAGATGCGCAAGATGGTGAAAAAGAAAGCACCCGAGGGCTTCGTGGGCTGGAATGAAGACACCTTCAAGAAGCTGCAAAGCGCCACGCCCGAGCCGCTGACCTCACGCTTTCAGGTTTCCCATGGCATGCTCCTGCAGGTGCTCAGCAGACCCGGCGATGCCTGTGCGGCCATGCGCCAGCTCATTGCGGACTCGCATGAAACCGCCAATGCGAAAAAGCAGCACGAGAAGCGTGCATGGCAGCTCTTCCGCGCGCTGGTGCAGCGCAAGATCATTGAGATCATTCCCACCGCGCAACGCCCTGCCGATGGAACCAAGCTGCGGCTCAACGTGGAGTTGCAGGAGGATTTCTCGCTGAATTACACGCTCTCGCTTTATCTCATCGATACGCTCGCGCTCATTGATCCTGCTTCGCCCACGTATGCGGCGGATATCATGACCCTGTGCGAATCCATTCTAGAAAACCCGGACATCATTCTGCGTCGGCAGCTTGATCAGGTGAAGGACGAAGCCATGCTGGCGATGAAGAATGAAGGCGTGCCGTTTGAAGAACGCATCGCCAAACTGGAAGAGCTGGAATACCCGAAACCCTGCCGCGACTTCATCTACAACACCTTCAACGCCTTCAGCGAAGCGCACCCATGGATCGGCCAGGAAAACATTCGCCCCAAGAGCATCGCCCGCGAAATGTTCGAAAACTTCCGCACCTTCAGCGACTACATCAACGACTACGAACTGCACCGCGCTGAAGGCGTGCTGCTGCGCCATCTCTCCGGTGTTCACAAAGTCCTCGCGCAGACCGTGCCTGACAATTTCAAAACCGAGACCGTGCAGGAAATGGAAGCATGGATCGCTGGCGTGCTGAGAGGCACGGACTCCAGCCTCCTCGACGAATGGGAACGCATGCGCGACCCCAATTTCAATCCAGATGCGCAGGAGGAAAAGCCCACCGAAGCCCCTGACATCACTCGCAACAAACGCGAGTTCACCGCCCTTATTCGGACGGAAATTTTCCGATTCCTGCGTCCGCTGGTGATAGAAAACTATGCACAGGCCATCGCCACCGTCAGCAGTTCACTGAATGCCGATGCCCTGGCAGCCACCATGGAATCCTACTACGCCGACCATGAGCGCATCCGCCTCGACAACGAAGCCCGCAACGGCCGCCACACCTATGTGGAGCCAAGCGAAGACAACGGGACATGGCGCATCTGCCAGGTCTTCATCGACCCCGAAGACCTCAACGACTGGCAGGCGGAATTCAGTGTAGATCTGGCGCAGGCGCGTGAAGATGGGAAGCCTACGCTGGTACTAACGGCGGTGCGGAAAATCGAGTAGCGCAACCAGGCTACTTCTCCACCCTCACCGCCGAATGCTTGTAGCTGGGCTGGCGACTCTGCGGATCATAGGACGCATGCGTGAGCTGGTTCACGCGGCTGTCGTGCATGGGGAGGAAGACTTCGCCGGGGGAGACGCAGGTGGTGAGGCGGGCTTTGGCGGTGAGTTCGGCGCGCTTGGAAATGACGCGCACCTGCATGCCATCGCGGACGCCGAGGCGGGAGGCATCGAGTGGGTTCAAATCGAGCATCAGTTCCTCGGGAATCATCTTGGCCAGCACGGCGGACTTCGATGTGCGGGTCTCGGTATGCCACTGCGCGCTGGTGCCACGACCAGTCATCAAGATCAGCGGGTAGTCGTTGCTGCACTGCTCCGGCGGAGCTTGCGGTTCATCAAAGATGAACTTCGCGCGTTGATCAGGCGTGTAGAATTTTCCATCGGTAAACAGGCGTCGCTCCTTCGAGACTGAAACGTCAAACTTGGGTCTCTGCTCCCTTGAAAGCGGCCACTGTACACCGCCGGATTTTTGCAGCATCTCATGGCCATCAATGCCGGTGATGTCACAGGGCTGGCCTTCGGTGCAGCGTTGCAGCACACGGAAGACGGCCTCCGGACTGCTCCAGCCACGGAACAAATCATCGCAACCCCAGTAGTGAGAAATGAGCCGGAAGATGTGGAAATCCGCCAGCGCCTGACCGGGCGCGCGCCGCACCTTGGGACTGTACCCAATGCGGCGTTCGCTGTTGATGAAGCAACCTTCCTTCTCCCCCCAGCCAGCGGCAGGCAGCACGAGATGTGCACGCTTGGCGGTCTCGGTGCTGCAATACATGTCCTGCACGACCACAAAATCGAGCTTGTCGAGAATGCGGTTGATTTCATTCTGGTCGATCCACGAATGGCTCGGATTGGTGGCGATGAACCAGAGTGCTTTCACCGTGCCTGCATCAGCGGCTTTGATGATCTGATCATACGCGAGGCTGGGCCTATCGGGGATGCGCTCCACGGGAATCCCGATGGCGTCGGCGACTTTTTCGCGGTGCCGTGGATTGCGGAAGTCGTGACCGCCGAGGAGGTTGGTGGTGTTTGAGAACAGGCGTGAGCCCATCGCATTGCACTGCCCGGTGATGGAATTGGCCCCGGTGCCGGGCTTGCCAATGTTGCCGGTCATCAGAGCGAGATTGATGATGGCCTGTGCAGTGCGGGTGGCTTGATGACCTTGATTGACGCCCATCGTCCACCAGAGCGAAACGCGTGGTGTTCCATGGATGATGGTCTGCGCAAGATGCACCAGGCGATGCACACTGATACCGGTTTCGTCTGCAACGCGATTGGGATGAAAGGCTGCAACGAAAAGCATGAACTCGTCGAAGCCGCTGGTGTGTTCTTCGATGAAGGCGGTGTCCAGACCACCATCGCGAATGATCAAATGAGCGATGCCGTAGAGCAGCGTGAGGTCGCTCTTGGGCTTGATGGCGTAGTGCTGTGTCGCAGCCATCGCTGTCTCCGTGGTGCGTGGATCGACGACGATGATCTCAGGCTTGCGCTTGTTGCGCAGCACGCGCTGCCACATGATCGGGTGTGCGATACAGGGATTCGCACCAATGAAGAGGAGCACATCGCTTTCTTCAAAATCGGAATACGCAAATGGCGGCGCATCAAAGCCAAAGCTCTCCTTGTAGGCAGCCACGGCAGTGGCCATGCATTGCCGCGTATTTCCATCGCCATGAATCATACCCATGCCAAATTTGGCGAGTGCGCCGAGGAAGGCCATCTCCTCAAACATGATCTGGCCCGTGCTGAGGTAAGCGGCGGCTTCAGGACCATGCTGGTCGATGATCTCGCGCATCTTATCGCAGAAGTAGCGCAGTGCGGTGTCCCAATCGACCTCCTTGCCATGCAGTAGCGGCATGCGCGCTCGGTCCGGTGCATCGAGCGCGCTGAGTGCCTCCCAGCCTTTCGGGCAGGCGGTGCCGAGATTGACGGGGTAGTCGGGGTCCGGCGTGAGATTGATCGCCGCGCCATCTTTGAGATGAATTTTAAGACCGCAGCCGGTGGAGCAAAATCCGCAGATAGCCTTGGTCGTGGCATCCGGCATCAGATGCGTCGGCACCTGTCCAAGGCCAAACTTCGCGGGCTCGCGGACGAGATCGGACGTGAGTGGTCCGTCCCATTCGCGAAAGGTCATGGCAGGGAGTTTCATCATAGTCAGTTCCCCGGCATCTTTGAACCTGCAGCGGCGGTGAAAAAATACAACCTCTCCATCAACTGGCTGCCAAACATGAGCAGCAATGAAAGACCGAACATCCATGGCACCGAAGCACCGGCGGAAATAATAACGGGAATCACCAGACCTGTGGCGATAAGCAGCAGACCACGCAGTTCGATCCGCTTGGCGAGATGTTTCTGCAATATGCGTGCCGACTTGTGCCACAGGCATTCTTCATTCTCCAAGGCACGGCGGTAGCTGGAAATTTCCCAGATCGACAAACTCCAGCGAAAGATCAGTGCGAATGCCATGGCCCATGCCGCGATCGCTAGGCCGATGCAACTCCAGACTAGAGAGCACAATCCAGCTCCGAGCAGCAGCATGGTGCCGAGGAATTTGGCGGCCACATTGGGCATCGACCAAAACGGTCTGCGTGTGTCCACATAGACCATCACCGAGCACCAGACGGCGATCACGGCAGCGGCGGCGGTGCCGGTGACGGCGAGCTTCATCCACTCATAATTTCCCAGCCACCAGGTGGCGAAGATGGCCTGACCACCTGCCGGCAAAGCACCGAAGGCCATGATCTCGCGTGACAGCCATGATTTGCGCCAGCCGAGAAAGGCACGCCAGGCTTTCAGCGGCTGCCCCAGATGCAGCGTGCTCAAAGCGACACCAATCAAACCTAGGGTGAGCGCTGCGGCGCTCGTGATGGCGGCCTGTGAGAGTGTCAGCAGATTCAACCACATGGCGATGGCGCAGCCGATGAATCCCCCGGCGCTCATCTGCGTGAGCACCAGCATCCACGCGAGCGGATCGTGATGCGCCTCATCGAGATCCAGCCGTCCGGCATCCGCAGGTCTGGCAGCGGCAGGAGTTGGTTGCGCCGACACGTAGGTCGTGGTGGGCCGTGTGTAGCTCGAATCAAATGCGCCCGCGATGATGCTGCCGCGATCCGGCACGGCATCGAGTTTCACCACTTTGATTTTGATCGCTTCATTTGGGCAGGACTGCACACAGGCAGGCGCCTCACCTTCCGCCAGCCGACCCTGGCACATGTCGCATTTGCGTACAATGCCGCGCTTCAGATTGAACTTCGGCACCTCATACGGGCATTTCAAAATGCAGTAGCTGCAGCCGATGCACTGATCATCCAGATGCCGCACGATGCCGGTCACGGCGTCTTTATCATAGGCCAGCACCGGACAGCCTTCCGCACAGGCAGGATCGGCGCAGTGATGACAGGCTGTTGTGACGGTTTGCAGATAGGGCTGCTTCCGTGTACCCACGAGCAGGCCCATATCACGCCAGCTTTCGCCCTCATCGAGTCCGTTCAGCGAATGGCAGGCAGCCACACATGCCTTGCAGCCGGTGCAGGCATCAAGATTCACCTCGAAACCATACTGCTCACCGGGACTCGGCTTGCTGAGCGGAATGAGATGAGTGAAGCGTTCGCGGACGGATTTGGCATCGTACTCTTCAGCAAAAAGCGCGACAGGCGTGCGCAGCGTCTGCTGCTCGCGGAGGGCCGCGTCGATGATGCTGACGGAGGAACCGCCAGCTGAGATCGAGCGCTCCAGATCACGAATCATGGCTCAGAGACTGAACACCTCCTGCAGTTGCCCCACCGTGTGCCGGTTGCAAAAAGCATGGAAGCTTTCGTCCGCAGTGCGCTTGTCCAGATAGCCTTTCAGCATCGCCTCCAGCGTGCTGCCGAGTGATTCAAATTCTACCCCGCTGAAAATCTGGCGCCCAACTTTGCGATTCTCGCCAAAGCCACCCCCAACAGTGATGTGGTAGCCCTCTCCGCTTTCAGACTTCACCTTGGTACCGAGCAGGCCGATGTCTCCCATGAAGTGCTGGGCGCAGGAGTGCGCGCAACCGGTGAAGTGAATGTTCACGGGCTTGTCGAGCTTCACGCGCTTGTCGAGATACTCCATCATGGCGATGGCGTGGCCCTTGGTGTCGCTGGCGGCAAATTTACAGTACTTGTTGCCCGTGCACGCAATGAAACCACTTTTGAGATTCGACTGCTCACTCGGAAAACCAAGCTTCTTTAGTGACTTCGCCACGGTGACTGCATAGGCGCTCTTGATGTTAGGGATGATAAGGTTCTGCCAAACCGTGAGCCGGATTTCTCCCGAGCCGTAGCTGTCGGCAAGATCGGCGATGCGGTCGAGTTGCTTCGCGGTCATTTGGCCCACGGGCACCGTCGCGCCGATGTACACCAGGCCGTCCTGCTTCTGCGGGAAGGTCCCAACATGCGAGTGGCCCTGCTGCGAGAACTCGCGCTTAGCCTGACAGGGTGCGGTGGGTGAGAGGCGGGTGAGTTTGAATTTGAGGAACTTCTCAGCTTCGACGAGCACGCCATCCAGCCCCTTGTCTTCGATGACATACTTGAAGCGCGCCTTTTTGCGGTTGGTGCGGTCGCCGAATTGAATGAACACGCGCAGCAAGGCGACCATGACGTCGTTCAGTTGCTCAGGCTTCACAACCACTCCCCAGTCACTGGCGAAGGTTTGATGACCGGTGACACCACCGAGCGCGATGCGGAAATACACACCCGGCTCGATGCCTTCGCTGTTCTCACCAATCTTCACAGCACTCGCGCCGATGTCGTTGGTGTCTTCTACAGCTGAGATGAGACCACCGCCGTCATAGGCGATGTTGAACTTGCGTGGCAGATCGTAGAACTCTTTGGAAGCAATGATCAGCGTGGCAAGTTCATTCACCAGCGGGCGCACATCGATGATCTCATAGGGATCATACCCCGCGCATGGGTTCATCGTTATGTTGCGAATGTTGTCCGCTCCCGCTCCTTTGGAATGAAGACCACAGCCCTGAATGCGACGCAGCACTTCGGGGCAGTTCTTCGGCTCGATGAGGCGGATCTGGAAATTGTTCCGCGTGGTGATCTGAATGTAACCCGTGGTGAGCTCGCGGGCGATGGCGGCGAGTTCGCGGAGCTGATAGCTTTTCACGATGCCACCCGGAATGCGCAGCCGGCACATGTAGCCGTCTTTGACGGGATTGAGCCAGAAGAGCCCGTTCCATTTGTAGCGGAAGATCGACTCCGGCTCGGGCTTGGAGTTCCACCGTGCATCCATGACCAGTTGCTCGATGGCATCAAAGGGGTGCAGCTCACGCTTGATGCGCTCCTCCTTGGTGAGGTCATCCAGTGAGGGTCCGGCGGGTGCCGCAGCAGCGGGTGCAGGAGCGAGATCGACGAACGACACTCCGCCAGCGGCGATGCCGGCAAAAAATCCTTCGAGGTAGCGCTTCTGCTCGCTGGAAAAATCAGCGTTCATTGGCGGAGCAACGGGCGGTGGTTCAATAGACATCGCGGGCATAGCGTTTCTCCTTTTTCATTTGAGTGACATAAGCGGCGGCTTCATCAGCAGATTTGCCTCCGGCGGTTTGAATGATGCTGTGCAGCGCATCATCGACATCTTTGGCCATGCGTTTGGCATCGCCGCACACATAGAAGTGCGCCCCCTCCTCCAGCCATTGCCAGAGTTCCGTGGCGGCCTGCAGCATGCGGGTTTGCACGTAGATCTTTTCTTCCTGATCACGGCTGAAGGCGGTGTCGAGGCGTGTGAGGTGCCCCTTCTGCACCCACTCAATGATCTGGTCGTGGTAGAGAAAGTCGCTGACGCGTTTTTGATCGCCGAAGAACAGCCAGTTTTTTCCAGAAGCCTGCGTCGCCTCGCGCTCTTCGAGGAAGGCACGGAACGGCGCGATGCCCGTCCCCGGACCGACCATGATGACCGGCCTTGTGAGATCCGCAGGCAGGCGAAAATGATTTGCAGCGTGGAAGTAGATCCCCGTCGTTTCTTCGAGCGGCAGACGATCCGCGAGGAAGGTGGAAGCCACGCCTTTGTGCACCACCCCATCGGTGCTGTAGCGGACCGCAGCGATGCAGAGATGCACTTCATTCTCATGCTTCTTAATGCTCGAAGCGATCGAATAAAGGCGGGGTTGCAGCTTGCGCAGATTTTCCACGAAAGCCGTGAGCGTCAGATTGTCCTCAGCCCCTTTTCCATAAAGGGTTCTCACCTCGTAGTGTTTGATGAGCGCATCTCTCAGTGATGCGTTGCCGCCGTCTGGCAGAGCCACCACCGCCTGCGGATCAAACGCATGCGCAGCGATGACCGCATCGACCACTTCAGGGCAGTTTTGCACAAACACGCCGAGCGCGTCTCCGACCTCATAGGTCAGGTCACTGCCAGTCAGCGAGAAACCAATATGCCGTGTGTCTTTGCTGCTGCCCCGGCTGTTGAGGGGAACGTTGGCGATGAGCCTGGCGGGGAACGGCTTCTTTTTGGAATAGCCCGTCTCTTCTTCCTCCACTGCTGTCACGACCGCGACGGATGCTGTTGCTGAATCTCCGCTCAAGGCCGTGAAGGCATTGGCGCTCCAAGTCTTCGCCTGCGCGTCAAATTCCACATCGCAGTCAACCCGGTCCACGATGCGTTTGGCCCCCAGCTCTTCGAGTCTGGCGTCCAATTTCTTGCCAGCGAGGCAGAAGGTATCGCCATAGTTTTTGTCGCCCAGAGCCAGGACGCTGTACTGCACGCCATCCAGTTTCGGGCTGCTGCCGTTTTGATTGATGCTGTCCCAGAAGGAGATCGCATTGTCCGGCATGTCTCCCTCCCCCCAGGTGCTGGTGATGAGGAGGATGTTTTTTTCCTTGATGAGATCGGCGGGTTGCAGCGAGTCGAGGCCCACAGCTCGCGCTGTAAAACCCCGACCCGATGCTTCCCTGGCCAGCCGCTTGGCCAAACTTTCCGCATTGCCGCTCTGGCTGCCAAAGGCGATGAGCAGCGGCGTGATGGCCGCCTGCGGCGCAGACACGGCGGCGGCTCCTGAGCCGCGATTAAGAACACCCGCGAGGAAGCCATTGAGCCAGGCTCGCTGTTCATTGGAGAAGGGTGCGTTGTCAGGAATGACGGGGACTAAGTTCATTGGGGCAGCGGTGGGGAAAGGAGGGGCTTTACTTCTGGGAAAGCAGCTTGAAGGCCAGCCAGATCGTGGAGAGCAGAAAGATGAAGAAGCCGGCCTTGTAGAAGGCGACCGGATTGCGCTCGAACAGCGGCGTGTCCGCCTCATAGAAAGGCTGCACACGCTCGGGATGATTGAGATCATGCGTCAACTCGGAGCAGTGCTGGTATCGACGCTGTGGCTTGATGGCTATGGCGCGGTGAATGACGGCCTCCAGCCATGAGGGGATGTTGGGATTGATTTTGGACAGCCGCTTCGCCGCATGGAAGACGGGCGTTTGAAAGCGCTCGATCTGCCCATAGGGCAGCCTGCCAGTGAGCGCCTGATACAACGTGACGCCAATAGCGCAGATCTCCGTGCGCTCGCTGATGGGCGCGTTGTGAAAACGTTCCGGTGCCAGATAGCTCGCCGTGCCTGCACGCGATGAGATGGAGAAGATGGCGGCGGCGCTGCCAAGGTCCACCAGCTTGAAAGTCAGCCGCGTGTAGTCGCCGATGCAGAGGATGTTCTCCGGCTTGATGTCGCCATGCGCGAGGTCCAGGCGCAGCAGCGTCTGCGCGGCCTCCGCGAGAAATTTCCCCAGAGCGATGGCGGAGTCCACCGAGAGCACGCGCTCACGCAGCACCGCCGCGAGGCTGGGCGCGTCCACAAACTCCATGAGGTAGTAGCGCATGGTCTGCCCCGGCGGCTCATACGCACGGACGAAGTGCACCGACTGCGCACGCGTGGCGTTCCAGACTTCATGCGTGAAGGCTTCGAGGTGCTGCGGGCTGTCCACGGCCTCCACCGGTGCAAATTTCATGACGACACGGTGGCCGTCTTTTTCCGCCAGCCACACGCGGCTGGTGCCATGAAACGAGCGCATCAGTTCATACCCGTCGATTTCGTCGCCTTTGTTCAGTACCGCAGGAATGGTGAGCGTGCGTGCATTCATGGCGTGCAGCCTGCCCGTTTGCTGAATGTCCAGCACCAGTGCGCTCATGTCATCCAGCGTCTCCTCCTTCGCCTGCTGGCGCGCAGTCAGCACAATGCTGCGGGCCGAACTGTGGCGGGAGAGCGCTGCAGCCAGCTCCGTCTCTGACACATGATTAGACACACCATCAGAGCAGAGGAAGGCCACATCCCCGTCCTGCAAAGTCAGCGTGAAGCAGGTCGGCTCGATCTCCGCGCTCATTCCGAGCGCACGCGTGAGGACGTGACTGCGCTCCGCCTCCACGTGCGCGGTGGACAGCGTGTTAAGCTGCCCCTCACGCCACAGGCACACGGCGGAGTCTCCGAGATTGATGCCATGCAGCGTGTCGCCATCGATCACCACCGCCGCCAGCGTGGCCACCATCTCCGTGCGCTCATAGCGCACCTGTGACTCCTGATACAGTGACTGGTTAAGGATGCGGGCAAAAGTGGTGAGTGCCTGCTGCGGCGACCACGAGCGCGGACGTGCGCTGTAGTGTTCAATGAGCGAGCTCACCGCGCGGTGGGCCGCCTCACGTGCGGGTGCGCCGGTGCCTGCGCCGTCACTGAGTACTGCGATGACTGTTTGATCCCACGCACGCACGTCGAAGGCGTCGGAAGAGGGAATCCCCTCTTCTCTTGCCATGCCGTGACTGGTGGTGAGTACTTTCATCGATTCAGATCAAGTAAGTGGATTAGATGCGTGCCTCAGCCAGAGCGCCCCAGGTGGTGCGCCAGCGCAGCTTGACGAAATTGAGCCCGATGAGTGCGAGGATACACAGCGTGGAAAAGGCGAGCAGCCCAGCGAGGTAGCTGCCCGTGAACCCCTTGGAATATCCCAGCGCACTGGCGAGCATGAAGCCGCCGAGACCACCACCACAGCCCACGAGGCCGGTCATCACACCGATGTCCTTGGCAAAGCGCTGCGGCAGTAGCTGGAAGACCGAGCCGTTCGCCATGCCGAAGGCGCAGGATGCCAGGAAGAAACCAAAGGCGCACATCCCGATCGTTCCCGAACAAGCCGCCAGCACAAGCGCCAGCGCGGCGACGAGGAAAAAGACATGCAGCGCGCGGATGCCCCCGAGGCGGTCCGCCAGCGCACCGCCCACTGGCCTGCCCAGGGCTCCCACAAGCGTGCACATCGCCGCCCAGGTGCCGGCCTCCACTGGCGCGAGATGAAACTCAGAAGTGAAGTAGATGATGAGGGATGCAGCGAGGCCGGAGAAACCACCAAAGCTGATGGTGTAGAAAAAGCAGAACCAGTGCGCGTCTTTTTCCTTCAGCAAGTTCACATAATCCTTGAGCGTCTTCTTCTTCACCTTCACCTGCGCTTCCTTGGAAAAGATGATGTAAATGGCGAGCACCAGGACCAGCGGAATGAGCGCCAGGCCAAAGACGGCATTCCAGCCATAGATGACGGCGAGCCGTGGAGCCATGATCGCATCAATGACCACGCCCACATTCCCCGCACCCGCGAGTCCGAGCACCAGGCCCTGCATGTGCGGCGGATACCAGCGCCCTGCCTGAGGCAGCGCCACAGCAAAGCTGGCACCGGCAACCCCGAGCACCACGCCCAGCATGAGCGTGTGGGAAAAATGATGCAACCCCGTGAGCCACGCCGTGGTCATGCCCGCGATGACGATGAGCTGCGCCATGATACCGGTGTTCTTGGCACCGATGCGGTCCACCAGCATCCCGAGGAAGATGCGGATGAACGCACCCGCAAGATAGGGCACCGCGACCATCAACCCCTTCTCCTGCGCGCTGAGCCCGAGCGAGGTCCCAATCTGCGCCCCCAGCGCCCCGAGAATGGTCCAGACCATGAAACTGACATCAAAGTACAGAAACGAGGTGAGGAGCGTCGGCCAGTGTCCGGAGGTTTTGAGATCGGCTATTTTCATGGAGGGGGCTTGTGGATGATCTGCTGTTTCCATGAGCCGCCCGTGTGCCAAGTGTGCCAGGACATCCAACGAACGCCTTGAATCCTTTTTATAATATTGATGAATAACTTTCATGCCTAAAACCCTGGCGCCTGCCACTTGAATGCCTGCAGCGGCAGGCGCTGGGAGTCCGGCAGATCAGAAGTCGATCTGCACCTGCACGTAGCCGAACTGTGCATTGCTGCCAGATCCGGTCTGCTTCAGGTAGTCACCGGCGACGAAGTAGCTGTAGCCTGCCAGAAAGCCCACGTGGGGGTTGAGCTTGTAGCTCATCGTGATGTCAAACTCCTGGCCTCTGAAGCTGCTGGCGTTGTTCGCGGCGGCGCTGAGAGGACGTACCTTCGTGGCTCCATTGGCGCGATACCAAGCGTCAGAATTGCTGGCGTTCCAGTAGAGATGGTAGTCCAGCATCACCTTCATCTTGGGCGTCGGCATGAAGCTGAAATTCACCTGGGGGTTGTGCACGTTCATCCACGCCGTGGTGTCCATGTAACCGTAGAAGAGATGATTCGTTGGATACAGATTCTGGAAGGTGCCTACCTTGCCGTCATTGGGATCTCCGTCACCACTGGCATAGTTATACTGCAAGCCAAAACGTGGCTTCCAGGCGTGCTTGAGCCAGTTGTAGCCAGCACCCCAGTGGCCCGCGTAAGCGGTGAGAGAGCGTCCGCCGACCTTGCCGGTCTGAAAGTCCATCTCAGTGTCATAGTCAAAGCCATGAAGCTTTTTAGGGTCCCCTTTCCAAAGGGTGCCTAGGGTGACAAAGCTGGTCGCGCCTCTCGATGGGCCGAAGTTTGCTGTGCCGTCATCCCGGTTGTGAAGCACGTAGAAATCCGTGGTGGTGTTGAAGGGGACAAAGAGCGTGCTGAGATAGGCTCCGCTGATGAAGGCATTGCGGTGGTCATACTGGTTGATCAGGTCCGATTTGTTGAACTGGTTGTTGGTGAAGTTCACCGGACTGGCGGTGAAAAGATCCAAGGACCATTGGCTGGCCGTGTAGCGGAACTTGAAGGCGTCAAAAGTGCGCGCCTGATTGGCCCACTCCAGCGGCCCTAGCAGTCGCTGATCTCCATAGGACAGGAACTGCCTGCCGAGGACGGAACTGAAGCCCTTCTTGAGATTTCCAATTTGAATGTAAGCTTTGAGGATGTCGAAGATGTCATCTCCTTCGGCACCATTGACACCAATGGTGTGGCCACGGTCTCCGCCGATCTCCCGCACGTCCTGGCCCTGCACATAGAGCTTGATCCATGGGTTGATGTCATAGCCCAAGCCCAGGCGAAAGCGCTGGAGCAGCCAGGCGTCGTCCTGCGGACTGTTGACCGCGCTGTTGAAGTCAAAGTTGTTCTCACGGACTTCGTAGCGCATTTTTTCCTGTACATCGAAGGTGAACTTGCCCATCTTCATGGGGGTGTACGTGGAAGGTGGAGGGGCGAGCGTAAAGCCTGGCACCGGGACGGGCACCGTGGTTTTGGGAGCGGGGGTTTGGGCGAGTGCGAGCGATGTGGTCGCAAGCAAAAGCGGGAGCAGTCTTTTCATGTGTGTGTGGAGTGGGTGTGTTGTTGATTCAGCTAAGCGGCGGCTTGCAGGGAAAGGGATGCGCGGCGACGGAGCAGTGTCCCCGCAGCGCGACTGTGGTGCGTAGTCACCCCACGCACGTCAGCGCGCTCTTCGAGGAAGGAGAGCAGGTGCTCGCGGTAGTGATGCCACTCGGGGCTTTCGATCAGCACCTTGCGGTCACGCGGACGCGGAAAGGAGATGTGCAGGATTTCACCGGCGGTGGCGGCGGGGCCGTCACTCATCATCACGACCTGATCGGAGAGATAGATAGCTTCATCCACATCATGCGTGACCATGATGGCCGTGGTGCCGGTGCGGTCACGCAGGTCGAGCAGCACGTCCTGCAGCTCCAGTTTGGTCAGCTTGTCGAGCATGCCAAAGGGTTCATCCAGCAGCAGCACCTTCGGCTGCAACGCAAACGCGCGGGCGAGACCGACGCGCTGGCGCATGCCCTGGGACAACGTGCCGGGCTTCTTGTCAAAGCTGCCACCGAGGCCGAGCGTTTCCAGATAATGGCAGGCGATGTCGCGCTGCTCCTTCTTGTTGAGGTGGTAAAACACCTGGCGCACGCCCATCATGACGTTCTCCAAGGCGCTCATCCAGGGCAGCAGATTCGGGCTTTGAAACACCATGCCGCGATCCGGCCCGGCACCGTCGATTTCGCGCCCGTCGATGATGACGCCACCGTCGGTGATGCTCGAAAGTCCGGCAACCATGCTGAGCACGGTGCTCTTGCCGCAGCCGCTGTGGCCGATGATGGAGACGAGTTCGCCGCGCTTGATGTGCAGATCAAAGTCTCGCACGATCACCGCTGCGCCGCGTGGCGTCGGGTAGGTTTTGCCGAGCTGGCTGATGGTGACGAAGCCTTCAGCGGGCTTGTGGCTTTCCTTGTGCTTCGGCACGGCGGGTTCGCCGGTTTCCAGCTCATTGCGGTCACGAATCCAGCGAAAGGCAAAGGTGGGACGTGACTGGGAGATGTCCACCGGGTCGGCATCCGGCAGCGCGCGGATGGAGACGTTTTCCGCATTGTCCGCGCGCTGGGCGATGAGGAAATCCAGCAGGCGTTTTCTCGCGGCGAGCACGGTCGGCTCTGCCAGATAGGTTGCACGATCACGCGGACGACGCAGGTGGATCTCCTCGCTCGGGCCAAAGGTGGCGGCAGGGCCCATGGTCAATGGAATGACACGGTCAGCCATGTACAAGGCTTCATCGACGTCATTGGTGATGAGCAGGATGGTCTGGCCGGTGCGCTGCTTCAGTTCCAGGATTTGATCCTGCAATTCCGAACGAGTGAGGGCATCGAGTGCGCTCAGAGGTTCATCCAGCAGCAGCACCCGCGGCGCGAACGACAGAGCACGGGCCACCGAAACACGCTGGCGCATGCCGCCGGACAGTTCACTGGGGAGCTTGCGCAGCGCGGGCGTGAGCTTGACCTGATCCACGGCATCGGTGATGCGCAGATTGCGCTGCTCCAGCGATTCGTTCTGGCAGACCTGGTTCACTGCCAGCGCCACATTGCCCCGCACGCTCAGCCAGGGGAGCAGGGCGTAGGTTTGAAACACCAGACCACGCTCCGGGCCGGGGCCGGTGATCGGTTTTCCATCAAACAATGCCGCGCCTTTGTCAGGCATTACCAGACCGGCGATGAGATTGACTAAGGTCGATTTGCCGCTGCCGGAGTAGCCGACGATGGCAACGAGTTCGCCCTCATTCAGCGTGAGGTTGATGTCACGCAGCACCTCAGTGCGCGTGCTGGCGGCACCGAAACCCACGGATACGTTGTTGAGTTCAATCAAGGACATGACGCAGGTGAGGTTAGAGTGTCTGACCGCCGAAGGTGACGAGGCGCTGCAGGGCCAGCATGATGCGGTCGAGGACGAAGCCTATGAAACCGATGGCGAACACAGCGACGATGATCTGCGCCATGCTTTCGGTGGAGCCGTTCTGGAAGGTGTCCCAGACGAATTTGCCGAGCCCAGGATTCTGCGCCAGCATGTCAGCGGCGATCAGCACCATCCAGCCGACGCCGATGGAAAGACGCATGCCGGTGAAGATCAGCGGCAACGCGGCGGGAAGGATGATTTTCCAGATGCGTTGAAAGGCGTTTAACTTGAGAACCTTGGCCACATTGAGGTAGTCACGATCCACCCCGGCCACACCGACTGCTGTATTGATCAACGTGGGCCACAACGAGCACAGCGTCACCGTGCCTGCGGAGATGAGCAGCGCCCGCGAGATGCTGGCATCCCCGGCTGGCTGATAGAGCGCCGTCACAAACACGAACACGATGGGCAACCAGGCCAGCGGAGACACCGGCTTGAAGATCTGAATGATCGGATTCATCGCCAGATTGAAGCGCGGGCTCAATCCACAAAGAAAGCCAAGCGGCACGGCGATCAAGGTGGCCGCACCGATGCCGATCGCCACGGTGAGCAGGCTGGTCATGATCTGTGTGCCGAAGGTCGGAGGGCCAGCGTAGTATTTGCTGCGGTAGCTCTCAGCCTTTTCGCCAAACTTGGTGGCCGAAGCCGCATTGCCTGCGGCCTTGGCCTCCGCTGCCTTCGTATCCCACTTGGCGGCAATCGTGGACATGCTGGCAAGAAACTCCTGTTTCTTGACGGCCTCGTTACGGGCAAATTCACGCATGCCCTGCCATGCCTTCCAGGTTTCCGTGGGAGTCGGGATGCGCTGGCTGTCCGTATGCACCATGCTTGAGCACAGGGTCCAAAATCCCATGAACAGGATGATCACGACGCCGGGCAAAACCGTGTTCGTCACCACCTGCTGCCACTGCGATTTCACATCGTAGCGGGCAGCCATGCGGACAAAGGGGCTGAAATAGCCGAGGCCGAGTTTTTCCAGCAAGGAGGCAAACGCAAGCAGGCGCAGGGGTTCACGCTTCGGAGCAGGCACCGCAGCAACTACGGTGGGGGGATGGACGGTGGTGGCGTTCATGATGGCGGCGGCTTTTCAGGGACGTGATTGAGATTTATTTCAGGCCGATCTCGAAGGCCTTGAGGTAGTCGTTCGGCTTGTGACCGTCGTAGGTCTTGCCGTCGATGAATTCGGAGGACGGCTCGCGGAAGCCGTCAGTGCCGAGCGGGAAGTCCTT
Organism: Prosthecobacter sp.; assembly: GCF_029946185.1. Taxonomy (GTDB): domain Bacteria; phylum Verrucomicrobiota; class Verrucomicrobiia; order Verrucomicrobiales; family Verrucomicrobiaceae; genus Prosthecobacter. The sequence continues at coordinate 33,837 of NZ_JAQSEA010000294.1, read as the reverse complement.
GTCGGTGAAGAAGCCTTCTTTGATCAGCAGCTTCGCGGCCTGCTCATAGATGTCGGCCCGATAGACGGACTTGGCCGTCTCTGCATACCAGGCATCCGGCTTCTGCTCTTTCACCTGCCCCCAGCGCACCATCTGCGTGAGATACCAAACGCAATCACTCGCCCATGGATACGTGGCGTCATGCTTGAAGAAGACATTGAAATCCGGCGCAGCGCGCTTGTCGCCAGGCTCATATTCAAAGGTGCCCGTCATGCTGTTGGCAATCACCGCCTCATCAGCTCCGACGTAATTGGGCCTGCTGAGGATCTTCACCGCCTCTTTGCGGTTTTCAGGACTCGCGTCGAGCCAGGCACAGGCACGAATGATGGCCTTGGTCAGCGCCAGTGTGGTGTTTGGATTTTTCTCCGCGAATGCCTTCGTGATGCCGAAGACTTTTTCTGGATTGTAGGCCCAGATTTCATGATCGGTGACCACCGGAACGCCGATCTTCTTGAAGACCGCCTGCTGGTTCCAGGGCTCGCCAACACAGTAACCGACAATGGTGCCAGCTTCGAGCGTGGAGGGCATCTGAGGTGGCGGCGTCACGGAGATGACCAGATCACCATTCAGAACTCCGGGAATGTTTTCCTCACCGCTTTTCGGATCGAAATAGAACCCGGGATTGATGCCACCGGCAGCGAGCCAGTAGCGCAGCTCGTAGTTATGAGTGGAGACAGGGAATACCATGCCAAACTGCAGAGGCTTGCCGGTGGCCTTGGCTTCCATGACGATGGGTTTGAAGCTGTCGGCTTTGATCGGATGCACGGGCTTCCCGTCCGCATCCTTCGGGATCGCAGGCTTCATTTTCTCCCATACAGCGTTGGAGACCGTGATGGCGTTGCCATTGTAGTCGAGGCTGATCGGGGTGATGACCTCCGCTTTGATCCCAAAACCGACCGTGGCACCGATGGGTTGTCCAGCCAGCATGTGAGCGCCGTCGAGTTCGCCGGTAATGACGCGATCGAGCAGCACTTTCCAGTTTGCCTGGGCTTCCACCTCGACAATCAGCCCCTCATCTTCAAAGAAGCCTTTCTCCTTGGCAATGACAAGAGGTGCACAGTCCGTCAGCTTGATGAAGCCGATCTTGAGCTGATCTTTTTCGACATCGAGCAGTTCCGTGGTGCCTGCAAATGCAGGTGCGGTGATCATAAGCGCTAGTCGCGCGAGTGTAGTGAGAGTGAATTTCATACTTTGGTTTTTGATGAGCGTTTGTTGGATTTAGCAGGTTTTGGGTCGTTGCTGGCGGCGGCCTTGGCTTTGGGAAAATAGAGTTCAGCAGTCCACGCCTCACTCAGGGCGGAGGCAGCTTTGGTGTATTGGGTGCTTGAAAGCAGACCGTGAGCGATAAACTGCTCGAGCAGCCAGCGGCCGCGATCACTCGTAGGGATGTTGGCCTCACGGCGGTGGAAGATGTGGAAATCCTCGACGGCGGCGGATTTGTCGGAGCCGAGATCCAGCGGCCCCACGAGGGAGCGCTGCAAAATTTTCTCGTGGCCGGTGAAGTAGCCGCTGTCGGCCAGCACCCGGACGACTTCCGGGCGGTTTTCCCTGACGTCGCAGAACTCGCAGGCCTCTTTCAAGGCATTGATGATCGCCTGCGACTCTTCCGCATGAGTGGTGACAAAGCGCTCGGTCGTGAGCAGGACTTTTTCAGGGTGCCCGGGAGCGAGCTGTTCGCTGGTGGCGGCGACCCAGCCGATGCCGCGCTCGACGGCATAAGAGTTCCACGGCTCACCGACGCAATATCCGTCAATGAGACCCTCTGCCAGACTGGACGCCATCTGCGTAGGAGGCAGCGCGACGATGCGCACGTCTGTTTCGACATCAATGCCGCCTGACTGCAGCCATTGGCGCAGGAGAAAATAGTGGGAGGAGTAACGCGACACCATGCCAAAAGTGAAGCGGCGGCTGAATGCGCTGCGGATGAGTTTTTTCAGACTGGCGGCATCACGCACTCCCCGGTTCCAGAGATCCCGGCTGAGGGTGATGGCGTTGCCATGCAGGTTGAAAACGAACGGAGCCACCACTCGACAGGGCGGAGTGCTGAGCCCAAGCCGCAGCGCCAGCACCAGGCCGGCGATGGCATGCACCGCATCCAGCTGCCCATAGAGCAGCTTCTCCCGAATGGTGGCCCATCCGACCTCACAATTTAACTCAACTCTGACACCGTGCTTGCTGAACAGATCCATGTGCCTGGCCACCAGCAGCGGAGCGCAGTCCACCAGGGGGATGAACCCGATTCGGACCGGCTTGACGACTCCAGCGAGAGAGACTTTTGAAACTGTTGAGTGCTGCGACATGCCCTCCCTATCAGCACCACGGAGGCCATCTGCGAATATTTCGCTATAAACAAAGCGCAATGTTTTTCAATAGATGTATGAATAAAATTCATGGAACAAGCCATCGACACCCGACAGCTCCGCGCCTTCGTGCGCCTCGCCCGCAGCGGCAGCTTCACCCAGACCGGACGCGAATTGCACCTGACGCAGAGTGCTGTCAGCCACGCCATCAAATCCCTGGAGACAGATCTCGGCAGCAAGCTGTTTCACCGCCAGGGCAAACACGTGCACCTCACACATGCAGGCCGTGAGCTGCTGCCGCATGCGGAAACGATTCTGCAGTCCATGTCTCATGCACGCGCCGTGCTGGGAACGTTGGATCAGACCCCGCGCGGCAGGCTCCACATCGGCTGCACCACAGCAGCCGCCCAGTTCATCCTCCCCACCGTGCTGCGTGAGTTCAAGGAGTCCTTCCCTCTATATGAAATTAAAGTCGTCTGCGGTGAGACACCGGACACCATTGACCGGCTGGTAAAAAACGAAATTGACCTGTCGGTGAGCCTGCGGCCGCTGGATGTCTCGCGCCTGAACTGCCACGCCATCTTTGATGATGAACTGGAGTTTCTCGTCTCGCCGCTGCACCGCTGGGCCCAAACCCGCCCGAAGCTGAAAGATGCGGCAAACGAAACCTTCATCGTGGCGAGCCGCAACAGTCTGAACTTCTCCATGATTCAGGAGTACTTTCTCAAGAACGGCGTGCGCTTGCACTCCTTCATCGAGTTGGGCAGCTCCGAGGCTACGGTGGAGCTGGCCAAGCTGGGCATCGGCGTGGCGATTGCCGCACGCTGGATTGCACGCACCGAAATCGAAGCGGGCCAGTTGATCGCGCTGCCGTTGCCGAAAACAAAACTCAAGCGCCGCTGGATTGTCTCAACCCTCAAAAACCGCCCGCTGAACCTGCCCGAGCGCACCTTCATCGGACTCTGTGAAGAGGTGGGGCGGCGGATGAGCAACGACCACCTGTGAAAGTGCCGAGCACAGATCGAGAAGCCTCCGGCGCAGCTCCGCCGCCTTAACCGCCAGCTCACGCTGCTCACGCTCATACTCGGCACGACCTTCAGGGGTTTCAATTCTCACCGGCTCATAGCCCATGCCGCTCAGGTCATACGGACTGGCACGCATGTCGAGATCACGCCCCATCAGCGCCAGCTCAAAGCACTCCCCAATCAGATCCGAACCCGTCCAGGGCCAGAGCTTGGAAGCCCATTTGTACAAATCCATGTTCGCATGCAAACACGCGCCCTGTTCGAGATCAGGCCGTGAGTCCAGCGTGGGCTGCAGCACATTCATAGGCCGCGCCTCCGCTGTGAAAAACCGAAACGCGTCATAGTGTGAGCAGCACACAGGGAGCGATTCCACAAAGGCGGCGAGCTCGTGCGGAGGCAGCCGCAACTCATACCCCTGATGCCGCACCTGCTGCGCAGTCTGGCGGTACACCATGGCCCACTCATGCAGTCCATAGCAGGCAAACCGCCCTGCCCTGCCGAGAATACGCGTGCACAGCATGGCCACCCATGCGGCAAATTCGCGCTCGCGCTGCTTGAAGAACCGCGCGTTGAGATGCAGCCGGTCATTCTCCCGCACGAATCGTTCACCTTGCCACCACGGGCAGGCTTCGAGATCAGCACTGGTAACTGCCAGGCTTACACCATGCGGCGGCACCCACTGCTTGAGCTTCGCCGGTGCAAAGCTGTAATACGTGAAGAGAAAATCATGCACCGGATGCTTGGCATCACGACTGCGGCGGTCCACAAATGCGTCCGCATGCGCAGCCACGCGAGCGGCATGTGCCTGCATGTGCGCCTGCCATTGCTCTCTGCCCCACACGATCATGGCACCAGCAGCGTCGCGAGTCCCAGAAATGTCCCCATGCTGATCACATCCGTGGCCGTGGTGAGGAAGATGCTGGATGCGGTGGCAGGATCAGCGCCAAATTTCCTCAGCAGCAGCGGAATCAAAGCCCCGCTCAAGCCGCTGACGACGCAGCTAAAAGTCATCGCGACCCACACCACGAATGCCAGCATGAGAGCGTTGGGATTGTGGTTCATGCGTGCATATATCCCCATGCCGACGCCTGCGGAAATGCCCACAAGCATGCCATTGTACAAGCCAAGCAGCCCCTCCTTGATCACCAGCCGACGTTCATCCCCCGGCTTCAGATCTCCCAAAGTCATGCCACGTAAGGTCACTGCTAGCGCCTGGCAGCCGGTATTACCCGACTGGCCGGCAAGCACCGGCAGAAATGCGGCAAGAATAACCAAGCGGCCGAGCGTCCCCTCAAACACCCCGACCACCGTCGCAGCGATGAAGCAGGTGACCAGATTGATCTGCAGCCACGGATGACGAAAACGCAAGCTACGCAGCAGCGGCGTGGAGAGGCGTTCTTCCTTTTCAACCCCCACCATCGATCCAACTTGGGCGCTAATTTCGATGGCACGCGCCTCGAACAATGTCTGTCCGCGCACCAGTCCCAGCAGAATGCCGTCTTTGCTACACACCGGATAGACGGGATAGTGCTTGTTCACGACCATCTTCATCGCCTCCGTCAGCTCCATGTCAGGATCCAGCTTGAACGGATCTTTCAGCATCACCTCCGCCAGCCGGGCATCCGGCTTGGCCAGCATCAGGTCACGCATCACCAGCAGACCGAGCAGGTGCCCCTCTTCATCCGTGATGTACCCGTAAGTAATAAAGGCCTTCTTTGCGAGCTTGCGTACGTCTTCAATGGTGTCTCGTGCGGTCGCATCAGGCCGGAACACCGCCACCGGCTCCTCCATCAGCCAGCCGACGCTGTCTTCGGGGTGCTCACGATTGCTGGCCCACTGCCTAGCCTTGCGCAGCGGGACAAACGTCATGGCCGCAGTTCGCTGCTCATCCTGCATCTCCCCCAGCACTTGCTGCGCCACCAGGGGGTTGAGTTGCTGCAGTACCTTCGCCGCATCCTCGCCCGAGGCCTGTTCCAGCAGGTCGGCAGCGTCATGCGCACCACTTTGGGACACGGCTTCGAGCAGAGAGTCAGAGGACGGTTTCATGCGGCGAATCAAGCGTAAGCTTGCCCGAGGCGCTTGTCATCGCCAACGCGAAAAAAACCTCGCACAGGGCGCACGGACGGGCACATTCACCCATGGCCCTGTATGACCGCGACTACATGCGTGAAGGACCGCCCCGTTCTATTGGAGGAATGGCGCGGGAGCTCACCGCATTCCAGGTGTTCTTCGGTATCAATGTCGCAGTATTCATCATCCAATTTGTGTTTGAGACCGGCTGGGCCCGGCACCCGCTGACGGGAGAAATGTACATGCCGTTGGGCGGTGTAAGCGTGCAGGAACTGATGCGTGGTAATATCTGGACTCTCTTCACCTACATGTTTGTTCATGGCAGCGTGATCCACTTTGGTCTAAACATGATGCTGCTGTGGTTCGCCGGTCGCGGAGTGCAGCAGATGTTCGGCAGCCGCCATTTCACCCTGATCTACCTGCTCTCAGGCGTTGTGGGAGCAGCGACGGAGATGGCGGTGAATGGCCTTGTGCTAGGGGACCTTACCACGCCGCTGATTGGTGCCTCGGCTTCAGTGTTTGGTTTGCTCATGGCATTCGCCATGGTGATGCCCGATGAAAAAATCACCGCTTTCATCTACTTCATCATTCCCGTGCAGTTGCGGCTTTGGACCCTGGCCAAGGGGCTCTTCATCATCCAGCTGGTCTTCGGTCTCGCCGGAGTCTTGTTTCATGTCCTGCCCGAGGGGATGAATATCGCCTATTTCGCCCATCTTGGGGGTGCCGCATTGGGATGGTTTTATGCACGCAGCCTCGGCTATGGAGGCAGACCCCTGACTTATGCCAGCCAGTGGCAGCCCACAAAGTACCAGCAACAGCGCAAACCAGCCATGGCACGCACAAATGTTCGCCCAGCGACCAATCTCGAAAGGGATCCCCACCCCCCGGTTGCCCAACGGCCATTGGGGTCGGTGGAAGCCTGGATGGAAGAGGTGGTGAATCCGCTACTGGATAAAATAAACCTTCACGGCAAAGACAGCCTCACTGCGGATGAGAAGCTCACCTTAGAACGTGCCAGCCGTGAAATGGAACGCCACCGCCAGGCCAAAGGTGGCTGAGCCCAAGTCACATGCTTTCCACACGTTCCGCACGCCTAGCTGCCCTGCTCTTGCTAACTCTTCTGTTTGGGTGGACCGTGCGCGCCTGTCGAAAAGGAAAAACAGCAGCCCTTCCGCCCCCAGTTCCCGCCAGGGCGGCCCCAACTAACGATACACCGCCAAGCACATTCCCCGACGAGTAACCCCGTCATCCCCTTCCCATGTCCATCGCCACCCGTAAAGGAGACCAAGGTCAGACCGACCTGCTGTTTGGCTGTCGTCTCGCCAAATCCCATCCCCGCGTCCACGCTCTCGGTGCCGTGGATGAACTGAACGCCGCCCTCGGTCCGCTGCGCATCGCCGCATTGCGGAAAGAGACACAAGAAATCGTCCCCCAGGTGCAGCGCTGGCTCATCGAACTCATGGGAGAGTTGGCTACCCCTCCCGGCGATGAAACCCGTTATGCAGCCTCCCACCCCGAACGCATTTCCACCCCCAACGTCGTCTGGCTGGATGAATGGGTGGCAAAGCTGGAAGCCGGCGGTGCGCTGAAGTTCAAGGGCTGGGCGCTTCCCGGCGAGGCCGGAGTCATGAGCGGTGCCTACGCCGACCTCGCCCGCGTCGCCTGCCGCCGCGCCGAGCGCAACGTCATCGACCTGCAAGGCACTGCCGATCACGTGCCTAATGAAGAACTCATCAGGTTCCTCAACCGCCTTTCAGATGTGCTGTGGCTTCTGGCGCGATGGGAGGAGCAAAGTGGTGAACAAACAGAATCCAAATAATGTTACGGCCAAGACGTCACAATTATTCCTGCACAGTTAAAGCAAAAAACGGAGTGATGCGAGGCATCACTCCGTTTTGGGGAAAACAATCTGGCGGCTTGAGCCTTAAGGCTTCGCAGGTTGGATAGGCTCCACAGAAGGAGCAGGTGCCGCTGGTTTGCTAGATTCCAGAGCAGGTGCTGGTACCGCAGGTTTTTCACCTGTGATGGGATTGGCTTCTGGTGCCGGGGCAGGCTTGATCTCCGTTTTAGGCGCTGCAGGCAATGGAACGGCAGGCGTGGTCACGCTCATGGGAGGCGCGGAATTCGCAACAGGAGCGGCTGGGCTGCTTGGCACGGGTGTGGGCGGAGCCAAGTTCAGGCCGGGAATCATCTTTTTGATATCGGGCAGCCCGGAAGGACTGGCATTGCCACTTGCGGCAGGGGCCTGCTGATTCGCCGGCATAGGTGCGCCGAGAATTTCAGCGCGCTTCTTCAAAAGGCTGCTGACGGTGTATTCAGTAACCTCATAGACCCAGCCTTCGAATCTCTTCTCATTGGCTAGTTTCCCCTCCAAAGTCTTCTTTGCTTCGGCGAAAGCTTCGTCGTTTTTCTTTTTGTCTTCAGGCTTTTCGTCCTTCACGGCGGCGCGTTCCTTGGGAAGGTCGGCACTGACAGTCATGGTGAGGTGGTACTTGTCTCCATCCCCCTGCCCGGCCTTCTTCACAGCCTGGATATTGTAGGTGAAGCCATCGAAGGTGACCAGCTTTGCCTTCACTGCGTCTTTCATGATGGCGGCAGCCTTGTCCTTGGGGAGCACGTCGTTGAAAGTCGGGCTGGAGAGCAACGTGCCCAGCGAGACCTTACCAGCATCGATGCTTTCACCAGGCCCGGCGCCTTCGAGGGTGAAATCTCCCGTTTCATCTGCACGGGCGGCTTTCCACGAGTCAGCCGGTTTTGCGGCGGTGACTTCGACAGACTTTAGCTTCTGCACGTCAAAAAAACCTTTCGCCAGCCAGGCGTCTGGCTTGGTCACCAGATCGGGCAGTTGGTCATTGATCTCCCAGATGGTGTCTTCTCCCTGGATGCGGATGAAACGGTCTCCCTTAGGCCCGCCAAACATTTGCATCTGGTCGTTGTTAGAGCCGCCAGAACTGGTCACCTGCCCGCCCAGCACAAAAGAGTATTTCAGAACGTCCTTGTCGTCGAATAACTCAACGAGAGTACCCGCGCCAGAGACGGTGGCATTTCCGGGAGAGTTCACCCCCACCTTGCCCCAGGAATCCTTGCCGATCTGGCGGCTGCCTTTGATCTTTTCATACTTGAGGCTCATCAGCGCGGTCTGGAGCTTCTCTTTCTCCAAGGGATACCCCGCACGCTCAAGGACGACCCAGGTGTCATTCTGGACGGCGAGGGTAGTCTCAGACTTGTCCTCTTTGATTCGGATTTTTTTGATGCCGTTGATGTCAAAATCGGGGAACAACAGCTCCCTCGATTTCACGTTCGTGACGGAACGATTCAGGCGCGAATTGCGCTTGTTGGACTGAAAATAGGCGGTGCCAGCGATTGCGACGAGGACAACCAAAAGGATAATGATCTTCTTCATGTTGTTGAGGAAAAGAACAGGTTCTTAAAACGAGTTGAAATGAGAATCAGGCCGCCGCTGTGCGGGTGCGGCGCTGCATGGCGAAAAGCAGGCCCACCAGTCCCACCAGAAGAGGAACGACGAGAACATTGAGTGTCTTGATCAGAGTCTTGCGGAACTCCACCTCCTTGTTGACCTCTTTGCGGATGTTCCGCACCTCCTTGTCGATGGTCTTTGAGTTTTTCTCCATCTCTTTAATATTGTTCATCGTGCCTTGGTCCACGATCAATGCCCCCTTCTTCAAATCGAGCTGCGGGCGCGCTTTGCTGAGCTTCTCCGCCAAGTCCTGACGTTCCTTCTCCAACTCGATAAGCTGTGGGCGGTATTTTTCTTCAACCGTCTCACGCATCTCCTTCAACTTGGTGAAAGGACGGACAGGGGACTTGCGGTTGCGAACCTGAATGAGATCGCCCCCCCCGACGAGCACCTCCACGGCGTTGAGCAGCATGGGCAGGTTGCCGCCCGTGGTGATGAGACCGACACCGAGATCTCCCTGACGCAGACAAAAGGCATCATAGAGCATGTCGGAGTCCGAAAAGAGGATGACATTGCTCTGACTGTCTTTGGACTCTTTGAGCGAGTTGTCGGCCTTCTGTTCAGGAGCCTTCGCCGCTGCCGCAACGGCTCCTGGAGCACTCGCGTCCTGCTGGGGGCCGCCCGTTTCTTTTGATACAGCAGAAGCTGCAGGTTTGCCATTCGGGAAGGCCGTCTTAAATTTGCCGGCGATACGAACACCGAGCACCTGCTTTTTACCACTGGCGGTAAAGTTTACCATGGGCTCTCGGCGCAGTTTATCTGCCGTAGCGATATCGATCAGCTCCGAAGCCTCCGAACTCGAAGCGAGCGTAATCACGTCCAGTCCTTGCTTGAGGTCAATGTTCAAGGCACCGGCATTAACGAGGGTGAAGGACTGCAAACCGGAAGTCACGCGGTCATCCTGATTGATGGCTTTGCCTGGAAGTTGCAGAGCCGTCGCCATGAGACGTCCTTGAAGGTTGCCGCGATAGTTCATGTCTGCCAGCACCATGTCCTTTTGATAGCTAATACCCCAAGCCTTGAACAAGGTCGGCAGGTCGGAGGAAGTGTTGATCATATTGCCCTGCTGGCCGGTCATCGGATTGGGCTGGCTGCTCATCGCTTGGGCCAGGAGACTCTGCGGATCCACAAAGGCAACGACATTGCCGCCGCCGAGGAGGTACTGATCGACAGCGAACTCAGCCGTCGCGCTGATATCTGCCGGATGCACGATTAGAAGGACGGTGATGTCGCTGTCAATTTTATCGGTCGTCATGGGCACCTCACGTACCTCGTAGTCAGCCCGAAGTTGTTGAACTATCGCCCATGCCTCCGGTCCGCGTTGCTGCTGGAAGGGCATGGAAGGCACCCCGCCGATCGGCATGGCGCTCATGAGCCCGATGACCGTCTTGGTAGGCTTGAGCACCTTCGCAATGGCACGGGACACTTCGTATTCGAACGCCGTGGCATCTTCTGGATTGAGGAATGGGAGGATCTCCTTACGGTCGAGGCACTGAACGGTGAGCCCCAGATAAATATGGTCACCCTCTTGATTGACCTGCATGCCGCGGATTTCATCGTCCTTGGCCTTGTCCTCATCATCCGTGTCTGGATTCGGATGGATGACCTCTAGGGAAACGCCGCCGTCGCTCTGCTTTTCATATTCCAGCAGCAGGTCCTCAATGGAGCGGGCGTGCGGCTTGAGGATGTTCGGCATGACCCGGTCATCGTTCGTGGCATAAAATTTGATCGACACCGGCTCCCCAGCTTTGATCTGGCTGAGAATGTTCTTTGTGCCCTGCGAGAGGGTAAACAATCCGTCTTCGGTGAGATCGAGGCGAAGATTGCCAAAGCCCACCCCGCCGACGAGGAAATTCAGGGCAAAAATAACGGCAATGATCAACAGTGTGGTGACGCCGGCTGCGGCGTTCTTGTTGGAAGCACTCATGATGAGAAAAAAGGTTGGTTGAAAAGGAAAGCTCGGTGTGAATCAGGCGCGTTTGGAGCGGAGACCCAGGTCGGTCACCAGGAGCGCCACAACGATGACCGAAACGAAGTAGAGCACGTCGCGAAGGACGAAGATGCCCTTGGTCATTTCAAAAAAGTGATCCATGAAGCTAAAGAAGCTGATGAACTGCACCACGCCCTCCATCCCGTTTGGAACGGCGTTGACCACCGTCTGCGTCAGGCCAGGATCGCCGATGAGGGCGATGACCAGACAAAAGGCGACACTGATGATAAAGCAGACGACTTGGCTGCGGGTGAAAGCGCTGATGGCTGAAGTCACCGCAAGACAGGTCATGGCATAAAGGTAGCTGGCCACATAACCACTGATGATGGGGCCGCTGTCAGGATCACCCAAGTAGGCCACCGTCCCAACGATTGGGAAGGTCAGAGCCAGAGCAATCAGCCAGATAACGGAAGCCGCAAAAAACTTACCCAAAATGGCCTGCCAGGGCGAGACCGGCATGGTCATCAGCAGTTCGATGGTACCAAGACGGTGCTCCTCCGACCACAAGCGCATGCCGACGGCAGGAGCCAGCACTGTGTAGATCCACGGATGCCAGACAAAGAAACGCGTAGCCAGTGAAACATCGTCACTATCCAGCAGGCGGGAGAAGAAGAACGTGAAGCCGTTCGTCGCCAGCAGGAAGATAACGACGATGACATAAAACACGGGAGAGTTGAAATAGGCCAGAAACTCCCGCTTAAAAACGGCCAGAGTGTTTTGGATGGCTCGATTGCTCATGCGTTGATTGGATTGGGGGTAAAAAGAACAATTATCTCAGGCTGCTTTTTTTACAGCTGTATCTGGATTGGTGATGATGCGGAAAACCTCGTCGAGCGAGTTCGCGCCGGGAACGAGTTTCTTGAGACTTTCAGGCGTGCCGTCAGCCACCACTTTGCCGCGGTCGATGATGATGGCGCGGGAGCAGGCGGCCTCGACCTCTTCCAAAATGTGCGTGGAAAAGATGATCGCCTTATCCTTGCCCATGCGCTTGATCATGCTGCGCACTTCATGCTTCTGATTCGGATCGAGACCGTCAGTAGGCTCGTCGAGAATGAGCACATCCGGGTCATGAATGATGCTTTGCGCGAAGCAGGTGCGGTGGCGGTAGCCTTTGGACAGCGTGTCCACACTCTGATTCCGCACGCTGTCGAGGAAGCACAGGTCCAGCACGCGGTCGATGGCCCGGGTGCGCGCCGCCCCATGCATGCCGCGCAGTTCGGCGCAAAAGCCGAGGAAACTGGCCACCGTCATATCGGAATAAAGCGGCGCGTTTTCTGGCAGGTAACCGAGGCGCTGCTTGGCCAGTTCAGGCTCTTCAAGCATATCGATCCCACAAATGCTCACGCTGCCGCTGGTAGGGCGGAAATAGCCGGTGACCATTCGCATGGTGGTGGATTTGCCGGCACCATTCGGCCCGAGAAAGCCCAGGACTTCTCCTTTTTCCACGGAGAAGGAGACATCATCGACAGCCACTTTGGTGCCGAACACCTTGATGAGGTTCTTAACTTGGATCATAACGTCGTTGGATCGGTTGGTTAGGGAAACAGAACGACACGTAAAGGCGGTTCTGGTTGTTCGCCTCCTCCGGACGTTCAATCGCGGATTGCTGCTTTAGGGGGTACACAGGTCTTTTCAACTGAATTCTCTCGGGTTGCAGAGTGCCTTCAACGTCGAATCTAACAATCAGGTTGCAGAATAAATTTCAACGTGACGATGCATTCTGCACACCTACATTCAGCGCCCCAGTCGCGAATCGCCATGCTTTGGAACCAAAACATAGATCCCACCAAAGATCTCACAAAAAAACCCTTCGTTTTGTGGCGTCCTTTCATTGCCCTCTGGGAATGGCTCGTGCCTCCGACCGTGGCACATCGGGACCGGCAGTCGCCGCTGGCGCGCTGGGTGGCGGCCTCTGTGATCCTGGGCATTTGCACCTCGGTGCTCATCCTCGGCATCGTCTACGCACGTCCGCTGAAAAACTCATACAAAACCATGCGCGCGGAGAGCATGGTGAAGGAAGCACGACAAATGGCGGAAAACGGCCAGGTCGTGAATGCGGTGATGAAAGCCCAGGAGGCTTATTCAAAAGCTCCCGAAAGTGAAGAAGCCATCCGACTGAATTTTGAATATTTCACGCTGATGAAGCGTAACACAGCCGAGTATTTCTATGACAAGTTGAAGAATCTCGACGCCCTCACTCCTGCCGACGAGCAGCTCTATGTGCGCTGCCTTCTCAATCTGGGAAAACCCAAGGAGGCCTCCCAGGCACTGGAACAACTGATGCGGGTGGCTCATCCCAGCGAAGCGCTGATTCAACTTGCCGAGGAAGTCTGGGGACAGCGTGAAAACAACAAACCGCTGCTCAATGTCCTGCGCAAATACACTCAGGCACATCCAGATGACAAGGAAGGGGCGCTACGCTTCGCCAAAGTGCAATTGACCTCAGAGAATCCGACGGAAGTCGGCCTGGGTATGGAATCGCTCTGGAAACTCGCCTCTGGAGATGATGCTATCGGCCTGCAAACCTTGGAGCACATCAACAGCCTGCCTTCTTTGCCCCCCGCAGACACCACTCGGTTGATTGATCGCCTCAAGAAACATCCCAAGGCAGACGACAGACATTACGTGACTGCGCTGAAGCGTGAAGTTCAGCAGTCGCCAGGACACAAAAAGGAAATCGTCATGGCAGCCACGACAAAATATCGAGACAAAAAACGTGACCAATTGCTGCCATTCATCCGCTGGTTGGTTGAAGAGGGGGAATTTCGCCAAATTTTGTCCGTCCTGCCAGAAGAAGAAGCCAAAGCCCATCAAGGCCTGCTGGAAAACTACCTCAACGCCCTCACCATGCTGCAGCGCTTCGATGATCTGGAGCGTCTCGTCAACGATCCCAAGGTCGCAGAAGTGCTGGATCCCACGACAGTGGCGATGTTCCGTGCGCATCTGGCTTACATTTTGAATAAACCAGCCGAAGAACTGCGCTCCAAACTGATCGCAGCCAAGGACGCTGCGCAGTTCAACGGACGTTATCCCGCCCTGCTGCAAATTGCCAGTTATGGTGAGGACCGCGGCCACTTTGACATCGCAGAAGATGCCTACCGCCTTGCAATCAAGGCTGCGCAGCGTGCCTCAGCCTCCCCTCGCATCGAGCGCGACGCCTTCACAGGTCTGATCAAAGCATGTCGGGCCAACCGCAGCACTGAATCTCTGATTCAAGCTGCTCAGGAGGCCGTGACACGCTGGCCGGATGACACAAATTTTGTCGAAACCTATCTTTACGTCAGCCTGCTGGCTGGCAAAAACATCGAACTTGCTCTGCGCAACGCCGTCAATTTGCTAAAAATTCAGCCTGCTGACAATCAACGCAAGCTCACCGTCGCCCTGGCTCGCTGGCGGTTGCAAGATACTCAACAGGCGGTGCAAAATCTGCAATACATTGATCTCAATCCTCTCACCGAGGGACAGCGCGCCGTGTTTGCGGCCATTGCCAACAGCGGAGGATTTCATAACGAAGCACTGGGGGTGATCAAGGCCATCAATCCCAAGGCCAGCATGCTGCCCGAGGAGCAGCGCTGTTTTGAGAGTGTTTTAAAGAAGTAGTCAAAGCTTCCCGAAGTCCCGTTCGGAGCGACCCACGCAGAGCGGTGGAGATGACTGCCAAAAAAAAGGCCGCCTGCTTAAAGCAAGGCGGCCTATAACCCAACTGGCGGAGCGGACGGGGCTCGAACCCGTGACCTCCAACGTGACAGGCTGGCGTTCTAACCAACTGAACTACCGCTCCTTTGCCGTTTGGGGTCGCGATAATAAACGCTCTCCACTTGCTGGCAAATGGAAAAACGCTCGTATGAAAATTTTTATCACGGCACCTCTTCACCTGACCCGGTGTAATACCAGCCGGTGATTTTGCCATTGAGCACCAGCGCCTGCGCTTCCACTGGCTGCAGCCCGAAGATCGTCTTCACATTGCACTCCACTTTCACTGCCCAGCCCGGCTTGCCTTGAATCACGATAGGCTGCGCATCCTGCCAGCGGGTGATGTTCTCCGCCTTGATCTCCGTGATCTGCCCGCGCTTCATGCTGTTGATCAGCAATGGATATCCCCCGTCGGAATCACGCACGGGCTTGCCGCTAGCATCCGCCTCGCTGCTAGAAGGTCCCGCCTCAACCGCCGGCACTTCGGATTGAGCCCTCACTTTAGTCGCAGCAATGACCTTGATCTCTTCCGCACGTGTGATCTTCCATTTTTCATAGGCCGCGTTGAGTTGATCCTTCAAGTCAGTGCCGTCAATGGCCAGTTGCGCACGCGCTGGCGAAGATGCCGTCGGAGCGAGGGTAAGCACCCCGTTATCCGCAGCCAGCACATAGACCTTGCCACCGGCAGCGATCTTGCTCGATCCCACACTCATCTTGAACATCGCGTCCTGTACCAGCTTCACCTCACGCGGAAAGGCGGACGACGGAATTTTCAACCAGTTGCCGGTCAGCGCCTCGATGGGTTCAAATTTCGGACCAGAGGAAACCGGGGCAGCCGTTGGCGCAGGGACCTTTTCCACCGGCTTCTCCGCCGCGACGGGCTTCATGGGCTCGGGGGGCATTTCTTTGATAACCGGTTTTTCCACCTCAATAGGCTTCATCGTCACAACCTTGGGTTTCACCGGTGGATTGAGGCTTTTGAAGACCATTTTTTTGCCAGGAGGTGCCCCGAAGTAGTCATAGGCGAGAAAGGCACCGCCAATAATAAGGATTGTATAGAATAGAGACTTCATGGGGGTATTTTTAGGTGATTACTCACACTCCATCGCGTGATAACACAATTGAGTACTTCAATTTCTTGGGCGTGCAGTTACATTTTTATGTAAATTTCACGTCGAAAGCCTCATTGACCAGAAGCTTGCGAGTGGGAAGGCCTGCGCTACATAGCGCTCATGTCACAAAACAACCTGCTCCTCGGAGTTAATATCGACCACGTCGTAACCCTGCGGCAGGCACGCTACCGCACCCTGCCGGACTCTCCCCATGCGGAGCCTTCAGTCCTGGCATCGGCCTTGGCTGCGGAGGCCGCAGGCGCACACTCCATCACCGTGCATTTGCGCGCTGACCGCCGCCACATTCAGGATGTAGATGTATATTTGCTCCGCAAAAGCATCGGCACCAAGTTGAATTTGGAAATGGGTAACACCCAGGAAATTTTGGACATCGCACTCCAAGTGCGCCCCGACTTCGTCTGCATGGTGCCGGAAAACCGTGAAGAAGTCACCACCGAAGGCGGCCTCGATGTGGCCGGCCAGCGCGAGTCGCTGCGCCGCACTGTAAAGGCCCTCAGCGACAACGGCACTCGCGTCAGCATGTTCATTGATCCCGATCTCGAACAAGTGCGCGCCAGCGCCGAGATCGGCGCAGCCATGATCGAACTGCACACCGGCACCTTTGCCAACCACGCCGGAGCGGAACGCGCCGCCGAAGTCGAGCGCCTCTGCGCCGCAGCTGAACTGGGCCACACCCTCGGCCTCCAGATCAACGCCGGGCACGGCCTCACCACTAAAAACCTGCCTGATCTCTGGCCCGTCCCGCACCTCGCGGAACTGAACATCGGCCATCACCTCGTTTCACGCGCCATCTTTACCGGCCTGCAAGGCGCGGTGCGTGAGATGCTCGCCGTCATGGCGACCTATCACAATTAATTCCCATGAAAGTCACCGGCATCGGCATAGACCTCGTGGAAGTACCCCGCATCCGCGATATGCTGGAAAGGCACGGGCAGCGCTTCAAAGAACGCACCTTCACCGCAGGTGAAATCGCTTACTGTGATGCCTGCGCCGAGCCCGCCATGAATTACGCCGCACGCTTTGCCGCGAAAGAGGCCGTGGCCAAGGCTCTAGGCACCGGCATCTGGGCGGAAGGCGTGAACTGGACGGATATCGAGGTCGTGCGTGCCGACAACGGCAAGCCCTCCATCCTCCTGCATGGCGCGGCCAAAGAGCACGCCGCTGGCTCCACCTGCCTCGTCAGTCTCACGCACACACGTGATCTTGCCATGGCGCAGGTGCTGCTGGCGTGAGCTTTCTCTTTTCACACACCAACCCCGCCGCTACAGTCAGGCCATACCCTCATGCGACGCGCGATCTATCCCGGCAGCTTTGACCCCATAACCAACGGACATCTCGACGTCTTGCAGCGCGCCGCGGGCATTTTTGACAACCTCATCATTGCCGTCGCCCGCGACAACTCCAAGGACAGCCTCTTCACCGTCGAGGAGCGCGTCGAGCTCATCCGCAACGCCGCCGCCGAGATCCCCGGCATCGAGGTCATGCCTTTTGACGGCCTTCTGGTCAATTTCGCCCGCAAGCACCAAGCCTGCGCCCTCGTTCGCGGCCTGCGCGCCGTGTCCGACTTCGAATTCGAGTTCCAACTTGCCCTCATGAATCGTAAGTTAGAACCAAACCTCGAAACCCTCTTCCTCATGCCCCGTGAAGAATACACCTACATCAGCAGCCGGCTGGTCAAGGAAATCTGCCGCCTCGGTGGTCACGTCGATCAGTTCGTCCCGCCCAACGTCGTCACCGCTCTCAAGAGCAAGCTGCAACTGGCCTGAATTTCACACCTTCCCCCTATGCACCGTCCCTTTTTTATTGATCTACGTTCCCTGCCCGAAGGAGGCAATGACCTCACCGGACAGGAAATCCCCGCTTTCTTTGCACTCGACGCCAAAGACCCGGTCCAGGCCATCTCCCCACTGAAGTACGACCTTCACGTGGAGCGTGACGGCAAGGAACTCCTCATCAGCGGCAAGTTGGAGGCCACTTTCAGCTTGGAGTGCGGTGCCTGCTTGGAACGCTTCGACTACCATGTCGAAGTGACCGATTACCAATCCGAGATCGAGATTGCAAAGGATGACACGATCAACTTGACGGATACCATCAGGGAAGATACTCTGCTCACCCTTCCGAGCTACCCACGCTGTGAGGACGGCAATGTCCGCCCCCGTCAGTGTCCCGCCGAAGGCAGGTTTGAACCGGCACTGGAAACAGCGCCCGACGAGCCTCAAAGTGCGGGTCCGGGTGTGTGGGAAGCTTTGAACAAGTTAAACTAGAAGAACAGACCTCACCTCGATACTCTCATGGCCAATCCGAAGCGCAGACAATCCAAGAGCCGCCAACGCATGCGTCAAGGCGCAAACCGCTGGAAGGCACCCACCCTCAAGAGCTGCCCAGAATGTGGCACCTCCGTCCCCGGCCATGTCGCCTGCCCCTCCTGCGGTTACTACCGCGGTCGTCAGGTGATCAGCAAAGTCGCTGGCGAAGCCTGATCCCCCTCTCGTTAATCTATTTTCCAACCCTGCCGAGTTCACTCGGCGGGGTTTTTTTGTTCCCCCTGACCAAGGATAGACGAAAGGGCCTTCATTTTGTGACAATCCTCGCCTTTCACTGAGCGGTAATCGCTTAGGCTCAGCGAAATAATGATCTTGAATTCCCCATGAACATGGAAGCACTCACACCTTTCCGAGAGGAACTGATGACTGCCCTTTCACTGCGCAAGAGAGATCCCTTTCCGCTGTTCCTCCGCACCTGGGTACTCACCGTGATGCCGTTTGTGCTGGCATGCCTCCTCCTGGTGCGCTGGCCGCATTCGGTTTTTTTCTGGCTGCTCGCGGCCTTGGTCATCGGCTTCACTCAGAATGCTCTCGGACTACTCATGCACGAGGGCAGCCATTACTTTTTCCATCACAACAAGAAAGCCAGCGATCTTTGGTGTGATGCGTTGGTATGCCTTCCCATTTTCAACACCGTGCAAGGGTATCGCACACCCCACTTCGAGCACCACCGCTGTTCAGGCGAAACGACAGATCCATACTTCGAGCTCTACGGTGAATATCCGACAAGGCAGCATTTGATCAGGTGCTTTTTAATTGATTGCTCAGGCATCAGCGCCATTCAGAAGTTTTTCAAACGTCAGGTGTGCGCTGGCAGTGGAAAACTGGGAATGAACAATCCCACCTACGCCCTGCCTTTTTTTTTGCTCGTGCAGTTCCTCCTTTGGCTTCTCCTTTTTGGAGTGACTGGAAAGTGGTACGCTTGGCTGCTCCTCTGGGTGGCACCGTTGATGACCGTGGCGATTTGCTTGAATCGCTTGCGCACAATCGTGGAACATTACCCGGGTTTTCAGGGTATCCAAGTGAACCGCACTTCGCTGACGGGATGGCTGGAATATCTCTGCATCGCTCCCTATGGCTACGGACATCATCTCGAACATCATTGGCTGCCGCAGGTGCCCTATTACGACCTGGCTTTCACGCATCGCTTCCTGGCCGAACGTTTCGATTTCGCCAGTAACGACGTGAATTCACACGGCTACTTGCACACATTCAGGAGGCTGGTGCATGAAATCGGGGAACTTGAGAAGAGCCCCCGCCCATGACCACTGAAAAGACACAGTGCCTGCTGTGTGGTGCAGACGAAGTTACCCCGCTGGCCGTCGGAATTGACTACGAATGCGCAACCACAGCCGTGGCGTTTCATTTTGGGCGCTGCAGCCAGTGCGGACATGTTTATCTCAACCCGCGCCCCACACTGCAATCTGCACCGGAGATTTACCCCGCAGACTATTACACGCTGAACACCTCCCATCAGCCTGATGGATTTCGCCTGCTGGGGCGAATGAAGGACAGGGTGGTGCGCAGCCGTCTGCGGCCCCTCCTCCACGCAGTCCCTCAAGGCGGCAGCATTGTCGATCTTGGATGTGGTGATGGCTCACTGCTTCTCGCCATGCGCCAGGAAAGGCCAGACACACGGCTCTGCGGCGTCGACTTTGCCGTTTCTGCAATTCAACGGGAACGCATGGAAAAGGCTGGCATTTCCGTGATCGAGTCAGCTTTGGAGAGCGCTCCGCTCCCCAATGACGTCTCGCTCGTAGTGATGAATCAGGTGATCGAGCATCTTTGGGATGTGGAAGCCTGCCTACAGAAGGTTCGTGGCTGTTTGAGGTCCGGTGGGGTGCTGAGCGTATGCACTCCAAACACCGAGGGCTATGACGCCAGTTGGTTTCACAAGGGCGCGTGGGGTGGGTACTATTTTCCGCGCCATCTCAACCTGTTTAGCCAGGCAGGACTCTTCCGCCAGTTCGAACGCACAGGCATGCGAGTCACTCAGTGGCGCCCCCTGCTTGCGCCGCTCATTTGGATGAGCACGGCTCGTGCTCTGCAGTCACGCCAAGGCTGGCCCCGCTGGACGCGCCTTAACGATACCAACGTGATCTTCCTCACTCTCTTCACACTTCTCGACATGGTTGCCCTCACCCTCGGAGCCGTGACGTCAAATCAGCAGATGATTTTGGTAAAGGAATGAGAGCTTGCGCTTGAGCCGGTCCTCCCCACACGAAGAACACCACTTCAAACATCACACACCATCGCCGCATGCCGTAGCGCCAGAATCGGATCATCCCATGTTGGGATGAACTCGTGAGCAACGAAGTCGTGGTAGCCGATTTCGAGCAGCGCCTGCATCACGGCGGGATAGTTGATCTCCTGGTGCTCGTCGAGTTCACAACGCCCCGGATTCCCAGCCGTGTGGATGTGACCGATGGAGTCCTTATGAAGGCGCAGACGGCGGATGATGTCGCCATTCATGATGCTGACATGGTAGATGTCGAAGAGCAGCTTGAAATTGGGGCTGCCGACCTGCTTGATAAGATCGATACAGAAATCCACATCGTCGCCGAAGTAACCGGGGTGGCCCTTCATCGGGTGGGAGCTATCACGTGAGTTCAGGTGCTCCAGCACGAGGGTGATGCCCTTCTTTTCAGCATGCGGCAGGACGACTTTCCAAGTGTCCAGGCAGTCTTTGATGGCCTGCTCACGGTCCATGCCGTCAAACTTCATGCCGGTGAAGGTGATGACCTTTTTGCAGCCCACATCCGCTGCCACATCAATGGCGTCATTGAGCTTGGTGATGACCTCGTCGCGGAACTTGGGATTGCACGGCCCATTGGTGAAGCCGTGCGAACCGACGAGGGAAATGTCGAGGCCGAGCGCCTTTACATCGGGGTAGTATTTGCGGTCGATGCCCTCCATGCCAACGAGACCGATGTCCTTGCAGTGCTTGGCGAGTACCATCATGTCCATCGGCTTAAAGCACCACCCCATGACGGTGTGCTTGATCCCATGGTTTTTAATGACGTAGGCAGCATCAGCAGCAGCTTTGTCAATGGACTGGGCGCTGAGACGGGAGGCAGCAGTGGCGGCAAGCGCGGTGGCGCAGAAATGGCGGCGGTTCATGGTTGTAGGAGTCAAACGGCACCAAGATCACTTTCCTATGCAGAACGTGGAAAAGATGACATCGAGGATGCGCTCGACATCGACCTGTCCGATCACGTCCCCAAGAGCCTGAAGCGCTTCACGGATTTCGAGGGCGATGAATTCGGGGGCCTCATTGCCGTCGAGGGCCGCCCTGGCAGCCAGCAGGCACCCGGCGCTGCGCTCGAAGGCAGCCTTGTGCCGCGCATTGATCGCAATGGGGTGATCCGTAGCGAGTGGCCCCGCCGTGGCTATCACAGCACGAATGGCATCACGCAGCGGCTCGACCCCTTCACCGGTATGGCATGAGAGTGGGATGGCCCCAACTTCGCTGCTCCAATCGGCGTGAATACCGAGATCGCTTTTGTTCAGGATGAGAATGCGGCGGCGGGCGAGTTCGGGCGATAGATTGAGCCTGTCGTTCGCACCTGGCAGGCTGCCATCCACGACTTCAATGACGAGGTCGGCGCGTTCCAGTTCCCGTTCCGTGCGTTGAATGCCCACGCGCTCGATGTCATCACCGGCCACACGCAGACCGGCAGTATCCACAAGTCGCAGTGGAATGCCGTGCACTTGGATGATCTCCTCAATGGTATCGCGGGTAGTGCCTGCCGTGGGGCTGACGATGGCACGCTCAAAGCCCAGCAGGACATTTAGCAGGCTGCTTTTACCGACATTGGGAGAGCCAGAAATGACCGTCCGGGCACCATGCCGCAAAATTCGGCCCTGTTCGGAAGTGGCGATGAGTTTTTGCGCACGCCCGAGCACGGCATCGATACGACGCAGCAGATCCGCCCCGGTTTCGGGCGAGATGTCTTCCTCGGGAAAGTCAATGTAGGCCTCGATATGGGCGAGCACGGGGATGATCTCCTGCTGCATCGCAGTAGCTTCACGACCTATCGCACCGCCGAGTTGCTCATTGGCTGCACGGAGCGCGAGCGTGCTTTGCGCATGGATCAAATCCATCACGGCCTCGGCCTGCGTCAGGTCCATTTTGCCGTTTAAAAAGGCACGCTGAGTGAATTCCCCCGGATCAGCGGCACGCGCACCACAGGCAAGCCAGCGGTCCAAAACACGCTGGGTGACGAGAACACCCCCATGACCGTGGAATTCGATGATGTCTTCGCCCGTGTAACTCGCCGGCCCCTTAAAGTAGAGCAGCAGTCCATGATCCAGCGCACCTCCGTCCGCGTCCACAGCGGGAACAAGATGAGCCTGCCGTGGCGTGACATTCACCGGCAATCGGGCGACTTGGGAGGCAATTTGCAGCGCCTGCGGGCCGGAAATGCGAACCACACTGATCGCAGCCTCTCCCAAGGCGGTGGAAATGGCGGCGATGGTGTCGTTGAGCATTGGCGATGGTGAGAGGGGTGCGGCAAAAGTTCAAGAAGCGGTTCTTCGAACTTGCAACAAAAGACTTCTTCAACGCTGAAGTCTTGCTCCATGAATGTGCAACGTTTAAGCTCCCCAAGTTCCAACCCCATTCCCATTTAACGCATGTTCATCCCTGCCATCCAAGACACCGCCATGGGCCCGTGGGCTCCGAGGCATGTCTCATGGCTTGAAATGGTCGTTTATTTTGGCGGTGCCCTGCTGGTGGCCGCGTTTGGAACTTGGTGGATACTCCACCGCGATGGAAAAATCGGGCTGGATGAACCGGATACACGGCGCAAACTGCATCAGAAGGCGATTTCACGGCTTGGTGGCGCCCCGATTTTCCTAGCCGTGGGTCTGGCCTCGCTGGTGGCTGGCTACATTGGCGGACTTGGCTGGACCCGCTGGCTACCTGTAGCTGTGTGCAATGCCTTGATATTCAGCGTGGGCTTCGTGGATGATCTCAAGCCTCTGGGAGCCAGGGTGAAACTCGTGGGCCAGATCGGCACGGCGTTGATTTTGTATTCGTTAGGGGTGTCGATCGAAATTCTCAGCAACCCTTTCGGCGCAGGTGCGCTGACATTGGGATGGTGGAGCCTCCCTCTGACCCTGCTGTGGCTCGTGAGCATTCCAAACATCGTCAATCTGATTGATGGCATGGATGGACTGGCGGGTGGTTTCGGACTGTTTTTAAGCCTGACGCTGGCATTCCTCGGATATTACAGCGGTCAGCCTGACGTCTTGGTTGTCTCACTGGCGATGGCGGGCGCACTGGCGGGCTTCCTTATTTTTAACCTCCCACCAGCCAAGATTTTTTTGGGTGATGGCGGAGCATACTTGATCGGCTTTTTTATCGCCTCGGTGTCCTTGTTCACCTCGAACAAAGGATCCATCATCGGCGCGCTGCTGGTCATCATCATTGCCCTCGGGGTGCCGATCTTGGACACCCTGTTTGCCATCATTCGAAGGGCCATCCGGGGAGTTTCCATCTTCAACGCGGACGCCGAACACATCCATCATCGGTTGATTCTTCTGGGTTACAGCAAAGGGCGAGCACTGGCTGCCTTGTATGCCGTCTGTCTGGCACTCAGCTTGGTGGGATTAAGCATCTTGGTGATCAAGGGGATCGCGTTGCCAATGATGGGTGCATTTTTATTTTTGCTGGCACTGGGCACTGCACGCTATCTGGGATACGTGCGCAGTTGGTCCAATTTTCGCACCCAGATCAACGAAACCATGGAACGGCGCAGGCAGCGGGAATTTTTTCGGGCCTATGGTCGCGTCCTAGATTTCGAGGTGGAGCGCTGCACGGACCTTCAGAGCTTTGCCGTCATGTTTCAGCATGGACTGGAACGAATGGAGTTGAGCATGCAGCCCAGCGATGGCAGCCAGCCTGAAGTATTTGCCCTGAGCGGGGGCCGGAGCTTTATTGTCCACCGCCTGCAGGATGACATCGAACAAGGGGAATGGCATCTCCGACTTGATGTACTCGTGCCTGCACTCGAACGCTGTCTGGAAAAATGGAAAGCTCTGCCATCCAGCACTGAAATCGAATCTGCAGCAACCCCTCCCCATATTCAGCGCTCAGTCACGACATGAAAAAGGAGTCCGACCAGTCTGTAAAGGCAGAGAAACAGCTTCCGCTGCTTGCCGGGGATGAAACTGATGACGTGGGTTCACGCCATCGAACGGATGAGGTACAGGAAGACGACCTTGACGAAGACGGCACAGCGGTTCTTGTGCGCAGTGATGTTGTCCTGGGTCCCGCATGGCAAGGATATGTTTTTGCCGCACTGCCGATAATTGCCTGCATGTTTGGGGCAGGACGCGAAACTTGGTCCAAAGGGGGCATCACCCTCCTGTTGGCCTTGGTCCTGATCTTCTTTGCTCCCAGGCGCAAACTGCCGCCGATAGCATTGTTCGCTCTGCTGGGCACCATGCTGGCCCCGCTGCTCTCGTTTCTGCCCGCCAACTGGCTGTTTAAGTCTCCTGCATGGCAAACGGCCTTGGTCGAAGACTGGGACATCCATCTGTCCAAAACCCTGACTCCTCAAGCCGCTGTCACGATGGAGGCATGGTTCTTTTTTGCCGTCTGCTGCACCTGGCTTGCGTGGTGTTTGACGCGGGGGTTTTCAGATCGCCAACGCCGGGCGATGGTCCAGACCCTCACCTTTGGCGGCATCCTGCTTTGCGTGGTCTCCATTTTAGAGGGAACCAAGTCGATCAGCATTCCCTGGTGGCCGCGCAACACCAAAGAATGGGGCTTTGCATTTGGCCCTTTTGCCAATCGCAATCACATCAGCAGCATCGCCGCCATGACCTGCGTGCTCTGTGCTGCGACCGGCTTTGATGCTCATCGGCGTAAGTCTCGCTTATGGATCCCATGTTTGCTGGGATTCATCCCGCCCGTTATCTGCCTATACATGAACACTTCGCGCGCAGGCCTGATCTTGCTGTTTTTTGGCATGACCGCTTGGTTTGGCACCATTGCCCTGCGGCGAGGGTTCTTTCAGAAACTGGCCGTCTCCACCTCTCTGATCTTTATCATCTCCACTTTGCTAATCTTGTCCGGTGGGAATGTTTCCAAGCGGCTTTCAGAAGGTGGCATTGCACATTTTGTCTCAGACAACAAGCGTAGCTCCCTGCTTGTAGAATGTCTCAAGATGACCCTCGATTCCCCTTGGACAGGCATCGGACTGGGAAATTTCGAAGCTGTTTTCCCCCAATTCTCCACGTTACCGGCAACAACATATCGCTTCCTCCATCCTGAAAGTGATTGGCTCTGGCTTCTAGTTGAAGGCGGATTACTAACGGTGCTGCCCGCCATGCTGGTGCTGTTTTGGATTTTTCTGTCCACCGGCCCTTGGTATGGCAAGAAAAGGAAACGCAAATCCGGCATGCAGGATCGTCGCCTGCGCAATGCTGCAGCCATCGTGTTCGGTCTCGGCACATTCCATGGACTGGTTGATGTGCCCAATCATGGTCTCGGTTATGCGCTCTTCATGGCCTTGCTGGCGGGAATCGCAATTCGGCCCAGGAGACTACCAAACGCATCCAGCATGCCACAACGTCTGGTCTTCCGACTTGGCGGAGTCATGCTTCTGGCGCTTGGTGCGGCGTGGACGGCCATAGCGCTGGGACATCCAGTTTTGCCGGGAACGAGCGCCGCGGAAGCATTGCGAAGCCGGGCAGGTAAACTTGCCGACTCCGGCTCTCCTGCTGGCGCTCTGCCTCTCTTAGATCAAGCCATTGAAATGACGCCGCTGGACTTCCGCTACTACTACGAAAGGGCATGTCTGCGTCTTCGCCTCGGCCAGCCGAAGGAGGATGCTTTGCTTGATTTTTCTCGTTCGCGTGAGGTCGACCCGACTTACGCCGTGACCTGTTACACAGAAGGACTCGTCTGGCTCGACTACCACCCTCAGTATGCAGTCGTCGCCTGGCGCGAGTATCTACGCCGCTATCCAGAAGCGGCCTCTGGGGACTACGGTTATTACCGCGCTATGCTCGGCTATTCCTATCAGCATCCTGAACTGCGCGAGCCGCTCTGGACGCTTGCCACCACTTCGGAATTAAAATTTGAGTTTCTAAGGAGTGTTCAGACCCGCGATGAATTCGACCGCTGTTTGAAAAGCTTGCTGGCTCAACAACCCGATCTCAAAGGCTTGGAGCCCTCGCATCGGGAGAACCTCTTCAGCATGTGGTATCAATACGGCAATCAAGAGGCGCTTATCACCGCGCTGGAAACCAACCGCAAATGGCGGGACGACGGGTGGCGCATCCTTGCGGAACACTACGCACGCAATTCCGATTTCCAGCGAGCCTGTCAAACCGCCTTCCCCTACCTGCCCTCGATCATTCGCACTCCTCCCGGAACCACCACCGACATCCCTGCGCTGGAGCGTGCCCTGCTTTACAATCCGACCGATGCCAGACGCGGCATCGATTTATTCCAAGCACAGAAGGCCCAGGGAGATGTGGACGGGGCCCTGCGCACACTGGAAAAAGTAGCCGCATTCCCCAATGCACCTGCGTACGTCCGTCAGGAAATCGCCACCTTGTACATGATGAAACAGGATTTTCGCCGTGCTTGGGAGAACCTGCGGGAGGCGATGCAAAAGCAATAGCAAATTGAGGCTGTGCCCTTTGCATCCCTGATGCGTGAGCATGACTAAAAGTGCCGCAGTCATTCCATTGAACACATTGCCTTTGTCCACGAGCCCGTTATTCTAAGCCCCATGCCCGACACCGACATTGTGCCCCATATCGAACCGGCAACCATCGAAGACCTGCCTCAGTTGGTGGAACTGCTTCTCGCTTTGTTCAGTGAAGAAGAAGATTTCAAACCAGACCGCTCCAAGCAGGAGCACGGCCTGCGTCTCATTCTCGAGCAGCCCAATCGCGGCCGCATCTTTGTGCTGCGCACGGAACACAAGGTCATCGGCATGATCAATCTGCTCTTCACCATCAGCACCGCAGAAGGTGGTCTGGTGCTCATCATGGAGGACGTCATCGTGCATCCTCAGCATCGCCGCCAAGGCTACGGCGGACGACTGCTCGAACACGCCATCGAGTTCGCTCGGGAGAAGCACTTCCGCCGCATCACCCTGCTCACAGACCGCATCAGTGCCGACTCGCAGTCCTTTTTCCAGCAGCACAACTTCCAGTTCTCCAAGATGATCCCGATGCGGCTCGTTTTTAACGATCTCTAAACCGGTCCGCCTTCATGCACGCGCTCATCGCCTACTTCCCCCGGTCCGAAGGCGGCACAGTCAGAATCCCACGTGAGTGGCGGGAGGCCTCCGACTGCGTCGTGCTCTTCACGCTCAACACTCTGTTCTTTCTGCTGGGCGCGTTTGCCATGTGGGCCGGGCTTATCTGGCGGCGTACCACGAAGCCGGACCTTTGAATCCTGCATGAGCGAGCATCGTTCTCTTTTTCACGGCTGGCGTGCGCGCACCCACTACCTCACGCGGAATCGTCGTTTCCTACTGCGCACCGCCGCCAGCATCATCGCAACAGGAATGATCATCGCCTGTGTGATCGTGATCGGCAGCGTCAGACAGGGAGAACCAAAACAGACTCAGTCTGACCTCTCCGCCTTGAGCCGGGTGCATGAAGAGTTTCACCGCCTCCGGTATGAAACCACCCCACAGCCACGCCAGTTCGCGCTCTGGCTGCGCATGCTTCTCCCACAACTCCCTCAATTGATGGAAGAAAACGATGCAAGCGCGTTTAAAATCTTCACTGAGACGGGGAAACTTGGCGGCTATGAAGTAGCAGATCTTATTCATCAGCATGCCTCCACGGATGCCCCAGCCGGTTTGTTCCAGAGTTTTCTTGCCGCAGCGCTCGCTGGAGATCCGGTTGCGCTGGAGCAGCTGGAGCAAAATGCCCGGGCATCGCCACCTGAAATGCTCGCCGCAGAGCTGCTCGGCAGTGTACAAAAGCGCCGCAACAATATCCCGGCGGCCATGACGGCGTTTTATACCGAGGGGCTTCACTTTGTGGATGCCACCACCTCACGCGAAGAAGCCCTTCACCTGGCCGTATCACAGCGTGACTTTAAGCTCCTGCGCACCATCGCCGCCCAGCCCGGCTGGATCGAGCATTGCCCTCCCCTGCTCCAACACCATGCAGGCTCTCTCCTCGGCGACGTCTGGATGCAGTGGCATGGCCTCATGCGTCACCGTCTCGATGAAATCCCCTATGGCATGCTCGGCCTCGCGCTCTTCGCGGCCGGTCTGTGGTATTTCATCCTGGTACAGCACAGCGACCACGAACGCTGGCGCTGGGCGCGGCCCATCGCCGCTCTCATGGCCGGGGTGGCCAGCGTGTGGCCCACGCTCAGCATCCTCGCCTACCAGGAGTTTTTTCAGGGCATGACCTCAGCCGCCCCCTTTCCTCACGATTTGATCTACTACATCGTGGGAGTCGGACTGCGTGAGGAAGGCTGCAAGCTCCTGCTCTTTGCGCTGTTCCTGCCATGGTTGATGTGGCGGCGCACTCCGGGCCTGGCACTGCTCACAGGTGCTTTTGTCGGGCTCGGTTTTTCGCTGGAAGAAAACATCGGCTACTACCAAAATTTCGGCGGCAGCATCGCCTGGACGCGCTTCCTCTCCGCCAACTTTCTCCATATCTCCCTCACCGGCATCTGCGCGCACAGTCTCTACCGCATGCTGCACACACGCTTCGCTCGTGCAGATGAATTCATCGCCACCTTCCTGCTGGCGGTCACTGCGCACGGTGCCTACGACTACCTCTCTCCCGGCAGGCTCAATGACAACGGCTGGCTCTCCATCATTGTACTTATTCTATGCGCAGCACGTTTCATTGATCTCCTCGGCGAAGAAACCCGCCCCGTGCATCTCACCATCGCACCACGGGCAGTCTTCCTCTTTGGCTCCGCCATTTTGATCGCTATTTCCCTCATCATTGGAGCATGGAGCACGCATACCATGGCGGGCGTCGCCAAGGCCGGTCAGGAATGCCTCAGCATGGTTCCCATTGCTCTGCTGTACTGGCGGAAGTTTGAGAATGCTTGAACCGTCGTGCAACAGGGTTGTGCTTTGCACTTCGTCATGATTCGCGCATTCTCCGCCATGACTTGGTTCGAACACAATTTCTGGACGATGGTGCTGGCGACCGCCTCGATCGTCGGTTCTGTCATTGCGCTGATCCATCTGCTTCTGCGGCATCACGACTACCGTTCTGCTGCATTTTGGACGGCACTTGTGGTCTTCACACCGCTGATCGGCCCGCTGCTGTACCTTTTACTGGGAATCAATATTTTGCGTCGCAGCGGCCGTCGTTACCGCAGCGGCATCAATGAACCATGGCGCGATCCGGTGCCGGAGCAGCCACTGCCCATCTCCTCCACCGACAGCTGGGCCATGCAGGAGCACCAGCAGCTGGCACGTACGCTGGACCGTATCTCACGCTTCAGCTACACGCTGGGAAATCACCTCGAGATCCTGCACAATGGTGACGAGGCCATGCCGCGCATGCTGGAGGCGATCCGTGGTGCTCGGCAAAGCATCACCTTGGCCAGCTACATCTTTGAGGCCACCGGCATCGGCGCGGACTTCGTGACCGAACTCTCCCTGGCGGTGAAGCGCGGTGTGCAAGTGCGTGTCATGGTGGATGATGCAGGCACGCGCTACTCCAGGCCCCCCGTGGTGGAGGCGCTGACTCAGGCCGGAGTGACTGCACGCCGCTTCATGCCCAGCCGGATGCTCCTGCGCCTGATCACGATGAACCTGCGCAATCACCGCAAAATCCTCGTGGTGGACGGTCACACGGCATTCACCGGTGGGATGAACATCCGCGAAGGAAACATGGTCGCCCGCAAGCCACCGCATCCCGTGCACGATCTCCACTTTCAAGTCACCGGCCCATGCGTCGCTCAAATCCAGCGCGTCTTTACTGAAGACTGGGCCTTTTGCACCAACGAAACGCTGGACGGCCCCCTCTGGTTCCCCGACCTCACCGCCACGGGCAGCACCAGCGCCATCGGCATCGTCGATGGTCCCGACGAAGACATGGAGGTAATGCCTGCGGCATTTTTTGCCGCGCTCAATGCCGCCCGTGAGGAGGTGAAGATCATCACCCCCTACTTTCTTCCCAATGCAGTGCTCATAGCCGCGCTGCGGTTGTGTGCAGTGCGTGGTGTGGAGGTGATCATCCTCACTCCAGCAGAG
This sequence comes from Prosthecobacter sp., assembly GCF_029946185.1. Taxonomy (GTDB): domain Bacteria; phylum Verrucomicrobiota; class Verrucomicrobiia; order Verrucomicrobiales; family Verrucomicrobiaceae; genus Prosthecobacter. The sequence continues at coordinate 3,573 of NZ_JAQSEA010000294.1, read as the reverse complement.
AACAACATCCCCTTTGTAGGATGGGCCGCACGGACCTTGTATCCCGACCTGCTCTCAATGGGCTGCCGCATCTTTGAATCCGCCCCCCCGTTTGATCACTCCAAATTGTTCCTCATCGACGGCGTCTGGTCCTTCCTTGGCTCCACCAACTGGGATCCACGCAGCCTGCGCCTGAACTTTGAATTCAACCTCGCCTGCCACGACCCTGAACTCTGCCGGCGACTCGCTGCGGAGATGGACACTAAGCTGGCCCAAAGCCGTGAAATCACCCACGAAATGCTGGAAAACGCGCCAGTCCTGCATCGCCTGCGCAACGGTTTTGCGCGCCTGTTCATTCCCGCGCTGTAAGAACTTTTGCATCTTTTGGCAAAACCAACCGTATCTAGCAACGTTGTACATTCCCAACCTGTCATGATGCCTCTAGGTTTTCCACCTCTTCCCAGCCCCGGTCTCTGCCGTTGCATGGTAACAATCGCTTTTTTTCGGGAATAAATCCGCAGGCTCCAGCATCATACCTGAACGCATGACGTCATCATACTCCTGAACCTCAAACCTTTGCTCCGGCAGACGGGGCCGCTGCCGCGCACAGTCCAACGCGCATCTCTTAACTCAAACCAACCAGATCCAATCATGAAGAAACTCATCGCACTCGTCTTTGCCCTCGTCGCCTCCGCCGGTTTCGCTGCCGAATTCCCGGACATCAGCATTGCCGATCTCAAGCAGGCCATCGCCGACAAGAAGGTCACCGTCATCGACGTGAACGGCGCAGCCTCCTACAAGGCCGGCCATGTGCCAACCGCCATCGACTTCGCGTCCCAAGGCTCCAGCCTTGCTACTGCTCTGCCAGCTGACAAAGATGCCCTCGTCGTCGCCTATTGCGGTGGTCCTGCCTGCAGCGCCTACAAGGCCGCAGCCAACAAGGCCAGCGAACTCGGCTACACCAACGTGAAGCATCTCTCCGCCGGCATCTCCGGCTGGAAAGCCGCCAAAGAACCCCTCGAGAAGTAATCTTCTTCAGAGATTCATCAGCCGGGTGTGCGGGAACCAGTCCTGCCACCCGGTTTTTTGTGCCCGCAGCCTGACAGGCTCAAGCCGGCGACCACGCTTCCATCGCCAGACTTGCCGCACCGAGTGCCCCGGCGTTATCACCCAGCGTCGAAGGCACCACCTTCAGTCCAGCATCACGCAGCGCGGGCATCAAGGCGCACGCCGCTTCTGTGATCGAATGGCAGAAACGCTCCCCCAACATCGTCAGGGGTCCGTGCAGGATGAAGACACCCGTGTCGATGATCAAATGCAACAGGCCGATCACGCGTGCGTAGTCCCCACACACCGCGTCCCATTGCGGCCCTGCCGACTCAGCCACTGCAGCAAGCCCTGCGCGCAGATCTTCGGGCAGATTGGTCTTCTCACCCACTCCTGCCAGTCTCCGCCATGTCGCGGGAGCACTCAGCGCATGGTGCAGTTCCTGCCCGCCACCCGCCGGATCCATCAACGGCCACAGCCAGCGCCCCACCTCCCCGGCCGCATGATGCGCACCTTCGGTCACTCGACCATCCTGAACTATGGCGACGCCAAAGCCGCTGCGAGGTCCGAGAATCACATAATCGTTCAAACTATGTCCCATACCAAACCAGCGTTCTGCCAGTGCTATCGCTCGCAAATTATTCTGCAGTATGACCGGAACCTTCAGCTTCGAACCAATTTTCTCGACCAGCGGCACAAGTTGCCAATCCGGGATGAACGCATAGTACAATCCCACCCCGGCCTGCGCATCCACCAGCCCCGGCACGCCAATCCCAACCGAGAGCAGCGGACCTTGCATCTCCTTAGCCAACTTGGCCACGCACTCGAGGATCGATTTGACCACCTCGTCCGCCATGACATCGGCTGGCAGGATCACTTCTTCGGACACCTTCAGTCCACCCGAAAAATCCACGCCCACAGCTTGAATGCGCTGGGCATTGAACTCCACCCCGGCAAACCAGCCCGCATTCGCTTGCGTGCTCAGCAGACGCCGCGGTCGCCCCATCGGCCCTTGGTTCAAGCCCGATTCGTTGAGATATTTTTCCGCAATCAGGTGATCGACATACAAGCCGGTAGTGGAAGGAGAAATTCCCAGCGCCTTGGCCAGCGTCGTGCGCGAAGTCGCACGCCCGCTGCGGATCTGCAGCACTGCAGCTCCAAGTGTTTCACGTTGAACGATAGGGTTTTTTCGCATTCGAATAAAAAGCCGGTTGATCTCTTTCTGTCCAGCAGGATCAATGCACCTCCTTCAACATTTTTTCCATGAGTGAATTACCCATCCGCACCCCTGATCGCAAGTGTGAAGTCGCATGGTTTTCTGCTCTCTGCTCCGACGATTACGAATTCCTCGGCATTCCGGATGGCTCCATCCGCTCCAATTTTGAGCATTGTGGCGAAATCGTAAAACAAGCCGACGCCCTCGGTTACCAGAACGTTCTCCTCCCCTCCGGCTGGATCGCCGGTCAAGACGCCTTGGCCTTTGCCGCAGCCATGGCCCCGCTGACCACCCAGATCAATCAACTCGTCGCCCTGCGCATGGGCGAAGTCTGGCCACCCATGCTCGCACGCGCCCTCGCCACCGTCGATCACATCGCCAAAGGCCGCCTCTGCATCAACATCATCTCCTCCGACATGCCCGGCATGAAGGAAAGCAACGAAGTCCGCTACGCCCGCGCCAGCGAAATCATCCAGATCCTCCAGGGACTCTGGCGCACCGACGGCCCCTTTGAATGGAAAGGCGATTACTACAACATCAGCCTCCCCACCACCGAACCCGCCAAGCCCTACCAGCAAAACGGCGGCCCCCTCCTCTACTTCGGCGGCATCTCACCCGCAGCGCAGGACCTCTGCGCCAAGCACTGCGACGTCTTCCTCATGTGGCCCGAAACCGAAGACCGCATCGCCGAAACCATGCGCATCATGTCCGCAAAAGCCGCCGCCTACGGTCGCAAAATCGACTTCGGTTTCCGTGCGCACGTCATCGTCCGTGAAACCGAAGCCGAAGCACGCGCCGCCGCCGACCGACTCATCTCCAAACTCACCGCCGAAAAAGGAGCCGAAATCAAAGCCCGCTCCCAAGACAGCCAAAGCGCCGGTGTGAAACGCCAGGACGAACTCCGCGCTCAGAGCACCGACCTCTACCTAGAGCCCCATCTCTGGAGCGGCATCGGCCTCGCCCGCAGCGGCTGCGCCAGCGCCATCGTCGGCGATCCCGAGCAAGTCCTTGCCAAGCTCAACCGCTACATGGACCTCGGCATGCGCGCCTTCATCCTCAGCGGCTACCCCCACCTCGAAGAATGTGACCTCTTCGCCCAGCACGTCCTCCCCCACCTCCCCACCTGCCGCCTCAACGAACTCCAAGGCCGCCGCGTCCCCGAACCCGTCACTCCGCTCACCACCGCTCCGCGGAGATGAGCGGAGGTCAACGGGTCAAGGGTCGAGTCTTGACCGTGCTAGAAGACTCTAGACCCGTTGACCTCCCCTTCCCTCTCTTCCAACCCCTGATTCCACCCATCCGCTTCGCCCTCGCCGGATTCGGTGCCAGGG
>NZ_JAQSEA010000293.1 GCF_029946185.1 Prosthecobacter sp. | reverse complement strand
GTCGCCTCGCTGAGGCTCGGCTGACCCTTGTATATTCATTTCCGTTATCATTGACCCCATGCTCTGGCATGGTCTTGATGGACCGGTTTGGCACCGGCGGGCGGCCGCCCGCCGGTGCCAAGCAGGGGGCCGGCCGCTCGTCCCTTGAACCATCTCACGATGAGTTCGCAGCCCAGCTTGGCCGTCCCCTGCTTTGTCGGTTTGAGATCGAACAGTTGCCTGAACCTCCCCGCTGCTCACGCCGCGTTGAGAGTTCGCATTCACAAGGTTGATCCTCTCCCTCACCAACGCCCTCACTCCTATCCCATGCCCCCCATCATTGTCTATCTCGGTGTCGATGTCTCCAAGGACTCCTTGGACGTGCACTTCTTCAAACAATCTCACCAGTTCCCCAACACCGCTGCTGGCATTGCGGAGCTGCTCAAACTCATCGCCAGGCACTCCGGCACCGTCCATGTCATCTGCGAGGCCACTGGCGGCTATGAGCGTGCCTTGTGCTCTGCGCTGCATGCCAAAAAGATCACCCTCAGCGTGGTCAACCCTCGCCTCCCGCGCGACTTCGCACGCTCGCAGAACCGTCTGGCCAAGACCGACCGTATCGATGCCCATGTCCTGGCAGACTACGGTGCCTCGGCAGCTCCGGCTCCCACACCACCTCCTGATCCCAACACTGCGCGTCTCGCCCAGATCGTGGGCCAGCGCAACATGCTGGTGACCGAGCGTGCCGCCTTCAAAACACGTCTGCATCAGGCCGATGACGAGCAGCTCATCGAGCAGCTTGAGCGCTTCATCAGCACTTTTGACAAGGAGATCGACAGCCTCGACACCCTCATGCGTAAACTCGTTGAAACCGATGCCTCGCTCACTAGCAGAGCCGCGCGTTTGCAGCAGGCCCAGGGCATCGGCCGGAACACTGCTCTGCTGCTGTGCTCTCACATGCCCGAACTCGGCACGCTCAATCGCAGCCAGGCTGCTGCTCTGGCAGGCCTCGCTCCCTTCAATCGTGACAGCGGCCGGTGGCGTGGTCAGAGGCACATCAGCGGCGGGCGCGGAGAGGTGCGCCGCATGCTCTACATGTGCAGCCTCACGGCGATACGCAAAAACTCCATCCTCAAGGCCTTCTATCAACGCCTCATCGCCTCAGGAAAGCCCGCCAAACTCGCGCTGACTGCCGTCGCTCGAAAACTGCTTGTGCTGCTCAATGCGGCACTGAAAAACGAACATCTTTCTCTTGCATGACAACACAGTTGCTGGGCTATGATACGGAAGGCCGTTGGCCTTCAAGACAAAGATGGTGGTCGATAGCTGAGAGCCTAGCTTGGATGAGATACAGGCCTGGTTCCAATGAACCGTGGTATCAGGTGCCGGCTTGGACGACCTTGGAGTGCCCGAGTTTGTTCTCGGGGGTCTTGAAGCACATGGCGATGGTGAAGGTGACGAGGGTGCCGAAGAGGATGCGCCAGGGGAACTCGATTTCGACCATCCAGTCAGGGCGGGGAATGCCGCCCTGCATGCCGAGGGAGGCCAGGAGGCCTTTGTCGAGGCCGCTGAGGTAGCTGACGACGATGAAGCCTGCGAGCATGGCGATGCCGTTGCCGCGATCGTTGCCACGGGTGTTGGTGAAGAGTCCGACCATGAAGACTCCGAGCAGGGAGCCGTAGGTGTAGCCGAAGACGCCGAGAATGATGGGGATGATGCGGAGGGAGGGATTGTGCGCCTTCACCCATGCGGTGGCGAGGGCGACGGAGATGAGGAGGACGGCAAACAACACGGTGCTGAAGCGTAAGACGCGAACCTTGCCTTTTTCGGTGTCGGGCTCGCCGAACCAGCGGAAGTGGAAGTCGCGGACGTAGCTGGTGGCGAGTGAATTGAGGGCGGTGCTGAGAGAACCCATGGCGGTGGCGAGAACACCGGCGACGACGAGGCCGCGCAGGCCGCTGGGCATGGAGGTGAGGATGAAGAACGGGAACACCTGGCTGCTGTCGGGTGCGCCTTTGGCGTTCTTTGGCAGCAGAATTTCGGGATGCTGCTGATAAAAGACGAAGAGGAGGATGCCGATGCTGAGCACCATGAAATTGACGGGGATATCGGCGACGCCGGAAAGGATGGTGGCGAATCCGCTCTGGCGCTTGTTCTTGGCGGTGAGCATGCGCTGCACCATGTCCTGGTCTGTGCCATGGGTGGCGAGGGTGACGAAGGTGGAGCCGAGGAAGGCCGTCCACATGGTGTACTCGGTTTCGAGGATGCCTTTGATCCAGCCCCAGGCACCGGAGTAATGCGGGTCGGGTCTGCCCCAGTCAATGACGGCCGGTTTCAAGATGGCGGCGTTTAATGCGGACCAGCCGCCGGTGTGTTCGAGGAGATGCCAGAGGGCAAAGCCGAGGGCGGAAAAGAGGATGATCACCTGGATGACATCTGTCCAGATCACGGCGCGAATGCCGCCGAGGGCGGTGTAGATCGAGGTCAGCACGGTGATGACCACCAAGGCGACGGCATAGAGCCAGAACTCGTGCATGGGGGTGATGGCGGGATTGATGAACACTTTCCAGCCGAGGACGAGCAGCACGGTGGGCACCCAGAGGCGCGAGCCGCTGGCCAGGAGCCGTGTGACGAGGAAGATGGCGGAGGAGCGGCGGCGTGTTTTGGGCCCGAAGCGTGCCTCAAGGAACTCATACACGCTGACGACGCCATGGCGGTAGTAGGCAGGGATGAAAACGGCGCTGACCACCACGCGGGCGAGGAGGTAGCCAGCCATGAGCTGGATGTAGGTGTAGTTGCGCAGGGCGTAGCCTTCGCCGGGAGCGCCGAAGAATGTTCCGGCGCTGATTTCTGCGGCCAGAATGGAGGCGAGGACTGCCCACCATGCGATTTGGCGATCGCCGAGCGTGAAGCCTTCCATGCTGCCGCTTTTGCTGCGCTGGGACAGACCAATGCCAATGATGAGGGCGAAATAACCGAGGATGACGAGGGCGTCGAGGAGGTAAGGCATGGCGTGTGTGGCGCGAAGTCTCGGTGCAAAGCACCACACACGTCAAGCACGCAGCCTGCGGCGGTCAAAACTGGTGGGGAGCGCGGGCATGCCGCGCGGCGCGTCACTTGGTGACGACGTTGGTCTCGAGTTTCGGCAATGCGCGTACGATGACGCGTTCTTCGACGAAGGTGCCGCGCGGGGACACGATGGTGATTTCCTCATAGACCTTGCCGATGTCCTTGTTGGTCAGCGGGTGGTGAATCAGCGTGCGAGTGGCGACTGTGGTATCACCCAAGGCTTTCACGGTGACACTTCCTGTCGGCGTGGGGGTGGCTGAGCGGGTGGCCACAGTGCGGGGTGCGCTGCACTGAGTGAGCAGCAGCGCTGAGGTGAGACAGATCGAGAAAGAAAGGGAGGCGTTAAGCTTGGATTTCATAGGTTGGTCAGTCGCTTGAAGTCATCAAGCTGACTGCGGGTGTTGGAGGGGAATCCTCATAAAGCGTTCAAATTTTGGAGGTTTCGCATTTATAGAAATCATGTGTGAGGGCGGAGCCTGAGGTGAGTTTAGGGTTGCTTCTGCGGTGCCTGATCCGCATTCTCGCTCAAAGGTCATGCAACAAATACGCCCATACATGGTGGTGTTACCTGTCGTTCTGCTGGCATGGTCCGGTGCGGCAGCCCCGCCGCAGAAGGAGGGCGTGGGGGCTGAGACTGGGCGGCTGGTGGCGCTGCATCGGCATTACCAAAGTGCAGCCGCGATGTCTGCCCAAGGCAGGCTGGCGGAGGCGGAGGCGGAACTGCGGGTGATCGTATTCACCTGCCGTGAGGTGTTTGGCAAAGAACATCCAGATACCTTGGTCAGCCGGAGTGATCTGGCGGCGATGCTGGCTGAGCAGGGCAAGTATGCCGAGGCGGAGAAAGAAAACCGTGGTGTGCTGGCGATTCGCCAGCAGGTGCTGGGGAAGGAACACCCGGACACGCTGCTGAGCCGGAACAATCTGGCGGCAACGCTGCAGGAACAGGGGCGGCATGCTGAGGCGGTGCATGAGTATCGCGCTGTGCTGGCTGTGCGTGAGCGTCTTTTGGGGGCTGAAAATTTGGATACGTTGGACTGTCGTAACAACCTTGCCACGGCGCTGAATGAGCAGGGGCGGCATGCGGAGGCGGAAAAAGAGCACAGGGAGGTGCTGGCGATTCGAGAGCGGCTGCTGGGGGTGCGGCATCCGAAGGCGCTGGCCAGCCGGAATAATCTGGCGGCGGTGCTACAGGAGCAAGGGCGGCATGCTGAGGCTGAGCAGGAACACCGCGCGGTGCTGGCGCTGCGTGAGAAGGTGCTGGGAGGGAAGCATGCGGATGTTTTCCTGAGCTGTTTCAATCTGGCTTTGTGTGTGGAAGCACAGTCGAGGTACCGGGAGGCGCTGGTTTTGATGCAGCGTGCGGAGGCGGGCTTTAAAAAGAGACTGGGTGCGGGGCATCCGTACACGCAAGCGGCGGAGGAATGCCGGCTGCGGATCGCGGCGGCGATTCCCAAATAAATCGCTGTCAGTCGGTTCATTGAACTGCAAAAGCTCTCGCGCCATGACGGGTACTCGTTAACATCGGCCCGAATGTCGGCCGTCACCTTTGTCAAAGAATTGCGTCATAACTGGAAGACCATCGGAGCGGTGGCCCCGTCTAGTACGGCGCTAGCGGAGCGTATGATGGAGTCTGCGGGAGTGTGGCAGTCCAAACGCATTCTTGAGCTTGGCCCTGGCACGGGTGCTTTTACGGGAGCCATTGCTGATGCGATGCCGCATGGTGCGGAGTATGTGGGGATCGAACTCATCGAGACTTTCGTGGAGCAGCTGAGGCCGCGGTTTCCCAAGATGCGCTTTGAGTGCGCGGGTGCGCAGGAGTTTGATTTCACGCAGGTGCTGCCGCCGGGTGAAAAATTTGACACGATCGTGAGCGGTCTGCCGTGGACGGCGTTTCCGCGTGGCTTGCAGGAGGCGATTTTGAACAATGTGCTGCCGCATCTGGCACCGGGCGGGTGCTTTGCGACCTTTGCGTACTGGGGGTTTCACAAGCTGCCGGGCGGCAGGCAATTCCGCTCGCTGCTGCATGAGATGACGCATGGGGTGGAGACGAGCCGCATCGTGTGGGGCAATGTGCCGCCGGCGTTTGTGTATCTGGCGCGGAAGAGCTGAGCGGCGTTATTCCGCTTTTTTCTTTTTGCCTTTGCCCTTCTTTTTGGGTTCGGATCTGGTTTGAGGCTCGTTTTTTGTTGGCATCGGTGCCTTGATCGCTTCGCGCCATGCGATCATTTTTGCGTGTAGTTCCTTCGTCTTGTCTGGCTGCTCGGAGGCGAGATTTTTCTGTTCGCCGATGTCGTCTTTGAGGTTGTACAATTCGAGGCGGTTGTCTTCGAAGAATTCCATGAGCTTCCAGTCGCCTTCTTCGATGAGGCCGACGGGGGTGGTGCGCCAGGTGCCTGCGCCTGCGCCGAGATAACCGGGGAAGTGCTGGTAGATGGCTTCGCGTTTGAGGCTGGCGGAGGCATCGCGGAATACTGGGACGAGGCTCTCGCCATCGAGGGGCTGATTTGCGGGGAGCGCAGCTTTGCCGATGTCGGCAAAGGTTGGGTACATATCCACATGGATGGTGGGGACGTCGCTGCTTGAGCCGGGTTTGGTGACGCCGGGCCAGCGGACGATGAAGGGGACGCGGGTGCCGCCTTCATAGAGGCTGCCTTTGCCGCTGCGGAGCGGGGCGTTGTCGGTGATGTCGCCGCCTTTTTTGATGCCTTCGCGGGCGTAGCCGCCGACGCCGCCGTTGTCGCTGGCGAAAATGAGGACGGTGTTGTCGGCGAGTTTGAGATCGTCGAGGGTGGCCATGACGCGGCCGACGCTTTCGTCCACGCTGGCGATCATGGCGGCGTAAATCGGGCTGTGATGACCGCCGACGGGGGGCTTGTCTTTGAAGCGGGCGGTGAGGTTTTCCTTGGCGTCGTGCGGTGAGTGGACGCCGAAGTGAGGGAGGTAGAGGAAGAAGGGGGCGTCTTTGTGGCGTTGGATGAAATCGACGGCTTTGTCGGTGAGGAAGTCGGCGAGGTATTCGCCCTTTGGGTATTCCACGGGCGGCTGTGTCTTGAAATCGAAGTGCTTGCCCATTGAGACGATGGCTTCGTCAAAGCCGCGCTGTCCGGGGTGGTAGGCGTCTTTCTCGCCGAGGTGCCATTTGCCGAACATGCCGGTGGCGTAGCCTGCCTGCTTCATCGTTTGAGCGATGGTGATTTTCTCCAGAGGTAGCTGCTGTGCATTGTCCACAGGGCGCAGCGGACGGGATTCCCACTCAAAGCGGCCGATGCCGCCGACGGTGTAGATGCCGGTGCGCGGGGCGTACTGGCCGCTCATGAGGGCGGCGCGGGTGGGCTGGCAGTTCTGGCAGTGGTGATGGCTGGTGAGCTTCATGCCCTGCTGCGCGAGTTTGTCGATGTTGGGGGTCTCGTAGTATTTGGAGCCGAAGCAGGCGACGTCGGTGTAGCCGAGGTCATCCGCGAGAATGAAGACAATGTTCGGCGTGCGGTCTGCGGCACGAAGGGAAAGGGTGAGGAGGAAGAGGCAGAGCAGGTGCTTCATGTGCCCGTGAACGACAGGCGCTGGCGCGAGATTGCATGATTTCAGCATCGACAGCTGCAATCGCACCCGCTTTGATCGGGCGCATGCTCCGGTCCCTCCTGATCCTTCCTTTCCTAGCTGCTCTCGGCTTTTCTGCTGACGTCATCAAGCCGGGGGTGCGCTCGCCCATCACGTTCAAAGTCTCGCCGCAGGTGTCCGACAATGCGCAGATCAAGATGCGCATGCATGCGGCTGAGACGCCGCCGCCCTATGATGTGAGTTTGGAGAAGTTCGACATCATCGTGCCGAAGAAGTACAAGAAGGGTGATCCGCATGGGCTCTTCATCTGGGTGAGTCCGAGCAATGCGCCTTCAATCTCGCCTGAATGGGAGGCTGTACTGGCGGAGAAGAAGCTGATCTTTGTGGGGGCGCACAATTCGGGCAACAACCGGGAGGTGTTTGCGCGCATGCGGATGGCGGTGGACGCGAATGACAACCTACGTGAGCTCTATGACATCGACGACAAGCGTGTTTATGTCTCGGGATTCTCCGGCGGTGGTCGTGTGGCCAGCATGCTGGGTGTGACGTATGCGGACATGTTCACGGGTGCCATCGCCTTTATGGGCACCAATTTTTACACGGACATCGTGAGCCTGGACAAGAGCGAGGTGTTTGAGGCGCGGTATATTCCGCATGAGGAAATCGCAGCGCTGGCGAAGGCTGAGGGGCGCTATGTGCTGGTGACTGGGGAGAAGGATTTCAATCTGAAGAACACGAGCGCTGTGTTTGAGAACGGGTTCAAGAAGGAGGGGTTTAAGGGGGTGGAACTCATCAATGTGCCGGGGCAGGGGCATCAGCCGCCGAAGGGGGAGTGGCTGAAGAAGGCGATTGAGTTTTTGGATGCGGGGACGGCTGTGAAGAAGTGATCACGGCAGGGGGGGGCTGCGGGTGAATGGAGCAGATGTGCTGGGAAGGCTTGTTTGCGGTGGGTGTGGCGAGAGCGGCGCTGAAGCGCCGCACTCCGGGGACGCTGGCGCGAGCATTCCTCCGCTGTGGTTTTGCGGGGTGCTTACTTGGCAGGTTGCGAAGCGAAGAAGTTAATCCTTCCGCTTGAGCTGCGGGAAGAGGATGACGTCGCGGATGCTTTCGGCACCGGTGAGCATCATGATGAGGCGGTCGATGCCGATGCCGATGCCGCCGGCGGGGGGCATGCCGTGCTCGAGGGCGAGGATGAACTCTTCGTCGATCTTTTGCGTCTCTTCGCCGGCCTGATGCTCCAGGCGCTGGCGCTGGACGATGGGGTCGTTCAGTTCGGAGTAACCGGGGCTGATTTCCTGGCCGTTGATGATGAGTTCATAGACGTCCACGATGGAGTCGTCTTCGGCGTTCTGCTTGGCCAGGGGGACGAGCTCTTTCGGGCAGTGGGTGACGTAGAGGGGATCGAACTGTTTGGCTTCGATGAGGCGCTCGAAGACGTGCTGGGTGACTTCGTAGTCTTCGAAGTTGGCTCCGATTTCGACGCCGAGTTCCTTGGCGCGGGCTTTGCGCTCTTCGGGGGTGTATTCATACCACTTGGGATCGACGCTCTTGAGGAGATCGGTGTAGCGAGTGCGCTTCCATGGACGGGAGAGGTCGATGGATTTGGTGACGGTGCCTTCTTCATCCTTGTGCTCGATCTTGAGGCCGCCGCAGAAGTTTTCTGCGAGGTGGCAGATCATGCCTTCGACGAGGTCGGCCATCTTCTCGAAGTCGGCGTAGGCCCAGTAGGCTTCGAGCATGGTGAACTCGGGATTGTGACGGCGGCTGAGGCCTTCGTTGCGGAAATTGCGGTTGAGTTCGAAGATCTGCGTGAAGCCGGCGACGAGCAGGCGCTTCAAGTAGAGCTCGGGCGCGATGCGCAGGGACATCGGCTGATTGAGCGCGTGGAAGAAGGTCTCGAAGGGCTTGGCTGCAGCGCCGCCGGCGACGTCCTGCATCATGGGTGTTTCGACTTCGAGGAAACCGCGTTCCTGCATGTAGTTGCGGATGGCGGCGACCATCTTGCTGCGGGTCACGAAGATCTCGCGGCTGCGGTCATTGGAAATGAGGTCGAGGTAGCGCTGGCGGTACTTGATCTCCTTGTCGGTGACGCCGTGCCACTTGTCGGGCAGGGGACGCAGGGACTTGGAGAGCGGGGTGAGTTTTTTGACGTGGATGGAATTTTCGCCGCGCTTGGTGATGAAGGTGAAGCCTTCCACGCCGACGAAGTCGCCGATGTCGATGAGCTGATTGAACTGCTCGTAGGCTGCGTCACCCACATCTCCTTTGCTGAGGTAGCACTGCATGCGGCCGCTGATGTCGCCGAGGTCAAAGAAGGTGGCCTTGCCCATTTCACGACGAGAGAGGACGCGGCCGGCTACGTTGACCGGAAGTTCTTCGAACGTGGACTTCATCTGTTCTTTCAGCGCGCCGGGCTGATGGGTGGTGTCGAAGCGACCGCCGAAGGGGTCGAGTCCGGCCTTCACCAGTCCGTCGAGCTTTTCGCGGCGGAATTGGAGGAGTTCGGACTCGGAATGTTCTGGAGCGGGGGCTGGCGTCGGTTGCATGGTCGTACGGATGAGTGGGCCGTGTCCATAGTCGTTTCCGCGAGGTTTGCCACTGCAAATGCCCTTCCCGGTGTGCAGGTTGGATTTGCCAGACGAGGTGGAGGATGCCAGAATCGGCCCAAATGAAGCTGCTCTGTGCGATTTTTATCTTCTCCCCGGTTTTTGCTGGTCTGTTGCATGCTCAGGAAAAAGAGTGGCCTGAGGTGGAAAAATTTGCTGCCGACATCAAGGGAGTGATCTGGGATCTGCGGGGAACGAACTCGCTGAAGCATCTGCGGTATGATGGAGAAAAGATCTTCCCGGTGACGGGGAATGGCATGAATCAGAATCCCTACAAGGAGCATGCTTTTGTGGATGTCGGCGTTTTCCAGATCGTTTTCGGTGATACCCGGGCCGCATGGTACTTTGTGAGTGATGACTTAAAGCTCATCACTCCCGTCAACATCAGCGAGATGGTTGAGTTCAAGGCCGAGCCAGGTTCAGTCATCAAGCCCGTCAAAAACTTCCCGCAGGATATCCAAAATGTGGTGTGGGTGGGCAGGAATCAACAAGCTGAACTCAAGCTGCGCTGGAACGGCAAGGAACTTGAAGTCGGGGCGAAGAAGGACTCGTGGATCGTGCAAAAGGTGGATGCCGTGGTGGCGAATCGCCGTGTCTTGGAAGCAGGTGGTGAAAACAACAGCTTGTTCTGGCTGGTCTTCTCAGAAGATGGTTCGGAGGCCACCTGGGTGAAGGTCGATGACATTTTTGGGGGGCATGCCAGCACCAATCCTGGCAAGGCTGCACTGGCTGCCCGAACGACCGGCCTCTCGCCTCAGCAGAACGATTTGGCCAATCACGCCGAAGATCTGCTGAATGCGGGCGAGAAGATGCGTGCGGCGACGCTGCTGCGTGAACTGGAGCGGAAAAACGCTGCAAACAAAGATGCACTGAAGAAGCTGCAGGCTCGCTTCAACTTGCTCAAGTGATGCAGATTAAGCGGACTACTTCGCGTCGTAGAACGGAAAGAGCTGCTTGATCTCGGAGGGGCTGGGGCGGCGGCCGTATTCGCAGACTTCGAAGGTCTCGGCGTATTTCACCGCGTTGCCTTGTTCGGGGCCATAGAGTTTGACCAGCAGCTCGCGGTACTTCTGCGCCTCGCTGCCCTGACGGGCACCCCAGCGGCGTTTCAGCCATGCACGACGTCCTACTTCGTCACTGGCAGGCGGGACGCTCTTTACATGCTCTTCTGAGCCATTGGCACCGCCTTCATAATGTTGCGAAGTCAGTTCGTGCAGGCCGTCGAGTTTTTGCTCGAAGGAGTCATCCACGCTGACGGCGATGTCTGGGGTGAAGGGATAGGGTTTCTGGAAGCCGTCGCTGGAGTAGAGGAACACCGGGTTCTTTTTCAGCGGTGCCACATCCGGGCAGATGAAGGGGACGGCGACCATGAAAGCGGCGTCTTGAATGAGCACGCCGACATAGCGATGATCGGGATGATAATCCCAAGGGCGGTGGGCGATGACGATGTCCGCCTTCCACTCGCGAATGATGCGGGTGATGAGCTTGCGGTTCTCCAGGGTCGGCATGAGCTCGCCATCGTGAATGTCGAGCACCTGGGAGGTGACGCCCAGTTTCTTGGCGCAGGCCGCCACCTCCGCAGCCCGACGGATCGCCAGCGGGCCGCCCGCTTCTTTCCAGTGGCCGATGTCGCCGTTGGTCACGGATACCAGTTTCACGTGATGCCCGAGCCGCGCCCACTTCACCGCTGTGCCTGCGGTTTTGTATTCGGCATCATCGGGATGCGCGCCGAAGACGATGATGCGGAGCTTGCCGTCGGCTTTGTCCTGCGCGTGGAGGGTGAAGGTGGTGAGACAGACGAGGAGAGTGAGGATGGAGCGAATCATGACGGTGGGAGTACGCGCCCTTCAACTTACCTCTGTCGAAACTTCGGACTCCACAGCATGCTCTACGGAACAATCTTGATTCTGAGCAATGGAAGCGGTTCCCATCCTTCTTTGTTCGGGTTTTGAGAAACCCATTCCAGTGTATCGACTGCGTCCTTGGTTTGTGGGGCTCCTAGTTCGCTGGCAATCATTGGAATGTCCTTGGCCTCATTTGTGCCACGGCGTATTTTGCCTCGAAACAGGGCAAGAGTTGCGAGCACACGACGCCTGACAGTCGGATTTGGATATGTTTTAGCCATGGCGATCAGTCGTGAAATCTGGCTCCGGGTCTCCGGGCCTGAGAATTCTTCCACAGACTTGACCTCAACGAGTTTTAGATTTTTCGACCTTTCGATCTGATCCTTGATCTGGGTATATCTGTCTTGTGCTG
>NZ_JAQSEA010000292.1 GCF_029946185.1 Prosthecobacter sp. | reverse complement strand
GCCCGCCGAGATGGTGGTGGCACCGCTGTAGGTGTTGGCCGCATTCCCGAGGAACCACAAACCCGTGCCGGCCTTGGTCACACTGAGCGCCGTGCTGTCGATCGTGTTGTCGATCAGCATCAGGTCGATCTCGTTGTCTCCTATGGAAGTGCCCTGGAGTGTCAGTGTCTTCGCCCCCGCAGTGGCAAACCCCAGGGCCGCAGTATTGGTAAACCAGATGATAGAATTGTTACTGAGGCCGCTGCCCACGGCAGAGTTCCCGTAGCCGCCGGACGAATCCAGGCCGCCATTGCCTGCCAGGGTGAAGAGGCGGTCCGTCTGCACTGACGGCGACTCGATGGTCATTAGGAATGAGCTGTTATTCTGACCAATGTATTGAAGAATACCGGCAGTGGAACCTGCCGCGCTGCCCAGCACCAGACTGGCGGCATTCCCTTGGGCGCTGCCCGTGCCAATGCTGCTGACGCTGCCGTAATTTCCCAGCAAAGTGATCGCCAGGGTTCCTTGGGCGATGGTGGTCACGCCACTGTAGGTGTTGTAACCGATGGTGCCCAGTGTTTGAACGGTCGGGCTGGTGCTGGCAACCGCACCATTGAGCGGATTGAGGAACTGCTTACCCGAGCCATTTTTGGTGACGTTGAGCACTCCCGTGCCATCCTCCAGCAGGCCGGAAAAAGTGGCGCTGGCCGTCGTGGTGACGTTGTAAGCGCCGATGTTCAGCGTGGCTGCAGCCGTGCCTGACACGCCACCGCTGTTCGTGATCGTACCCGCGCCAGTGAGTGCGCCAATCGTCACGCTGCTGTCTGCACCCGCAGCATTGAGATCCAGCTTGGCGTCCTGGCGAACGGCTGTGGTGTTGCCTACGGTGGTGATGTTGCCCAAGGTGGCGGCTGTGCCGGAGAGCTTGAGAGTGCCCTGGTCGATGTTGACATTTCCAGTGAAGCTATTGGCTCCGCTGATGATCAAGGTACCCGCACCTGCCTTGGTGAGAGCGCCCGCTCCGCTGCTGATGCCCGCGCTGATGTTGAGGGTGTTGTCATTGTTGCTGCCACCCGTATAGACGATGATCTCACTGCCCGCTCCGCCCAGCGTAAAGGTAGAGGAACTGGCACCGATGGTGGAGGAGCCCGTGGAGTTGTCAAACAGCACCGCGCTGGCGCTGCCTGCCACGCCGAGCGTCAGCACTCCACCAAGTGTGAGCGCGGAAGTCCCGCTGATTTTGAGCGCATTGACCGATTCCGCCGCCGTGGTGGTGATCGTGCTGTTATTGATCGCATATGTTGAGGTGACGGCAGAGCCCGAAACCGGCAGGCCGCTCACATAGCCCGCATAAGCAGAGACCACGTACGGTCCCGTGCCCGTGACGGTGGCGAAGTCCACGGCGCTCGTGCTCGCATTGGTGTAGAAGGCAAAGCCACGATTGGTGGTGAGGCCGATGATTCCATTCACCAAAGTGGGGCTCGTGGTGAACTGGATGGTCGTGCCGCTGCCTGGGCTGAAATTCAGCACAGCACCCGCACCGCGCGCGCCGATGGGTATGGCGTTGCCGAAGGTCAGCGTTGGCGTGCCGCCGTTGGCCGTCGTCACGATGTTCCCCTGCCCTGCCGTGGGTATAAGCTGCCCCACAGTCATCGTCATGGTGCCGGCTGCTGCCGATCCGAGCATCTGGAATGTGCCCCCGGCGTAGCCGTTTCCTGTCAGCACATCCGTGGAGAAGATCAGGTTGTTGCTGCTGCTCAGCGGCGCGGCAGCGCTGCCCGTGCCAGCGGTGGGCTGCACCTGCAAGGTGCCCCCGGCCACAGTCACCGTACCACTGAAACTCTGCGCCACACCCGCAGCCCCGACACTGCCGAAATAGAGAGTGCTGTTGGCTGCAATGGCGGTGGCGATCGTGTTGTTAAACACCACATTGTTGCCGTAGATCGCCGTAATGACGGTTCCAGCAGGCACATTGGCCCCCGTCACGCTCTGGCCGACTACCAGCCCGGTGGTATTCGCCAGCGTAACCGTGTTCGTATTGGGAGCACCATTGAATGTCAGCGCGGTTCCAGAGGCGATCGCGGCGGTGAGCGTCACGGTGCTCAGCGTGATGGTTTTAGTGCTGCTGTTGATCGCGGTGATGGACGTGCCTGCCGGGATGTTGGCACTCCCTGAGACAGCCATCCCCACATTGAGCCCCGTTGTACTGGAAAGCACCACCGTATTGCTGCCGGTCGCTGTGCTGCTGCTCGTGGTGACGGTTGGTATCGTGGTCACGGCTGCCGCCTCCCCACCAAAGATGATGGCGGCAGCACTGGCAATGGCACCCGTGGCGGCCGTACTCAGAGTCACCGTGGTCGGGGTCAAGGCGCTGATATAAGACCCCGCCGCGATGTTGGTTCCAGACACAAGCTGCCCCACCGCCAGACCTGTGGTGCTGGCAAAATTCAACACAGCATTTCCGCTGGCGGTTGTGGCGTTCGTGGCGACCGTCGCACCAGCAGCGACGGAGGCCGCTGCGTACGTCGATGCCGTGGGCGCATACAGCCAGGTGCCGGAGCCCCCTTTGACCAGCGAGGTCTTGTTGGCACTGGAGACCATGAGGTTGTCTTGAATAACGCCCGTGATTTGATTGATCACGGCAGCGGTCGTCAGCGGGTTCGTGTTGTTGTAGCCTTCCAGATAGAGTGTCTTGGCCCCCACTCCCGTGGCGGCTATGCCACTGGTCAACACCAGCGCCGTGGCGTCCGTGTTCGCTGCATTTTGCTGCTGATTGGCAAAGATTACCGCCCCGCCGGTCGTACCCGAAAGTATGACGGCCTTGTTGGAAGTCTCCCCCGCACCGCTCGCGGCTGATCCAAGATAATTCAAAATGCCATTCGTGGTCGTGCTGCCAATCTGCACCCCGCCGCTGCCCCCGCTTGTGGTGGTGTTGATGTTCAGCGCGCTCAGCGCATTGACGTAAGCACTGCCGTTGGTGATGTTGAACGCTCCGATGTTGGTGGAGGCGGTGCCTTGTATCGCCAGCGCACCGTATCCGGCCTTGCTCCAGATGTGATCGACGCTGCCTGCCGTGCTCAGCAAATTTCCGGTCACCAGCACATCACCATTGGCGGTGATGGTGTAGGTTCGGGTGGCGGCCCTATCCTGCGTGCTGAAGCTGGTGTTCAATGTAAGCAACCCGTTGAGATTGCTGGTATAGCCATGATTGACGCCGACTCCGCCGACGGTGGCGGATGTGGCGGCGGTGTAACCATAAACAATCGTTCCACCTGATCCAATCGTGACTCCATAACCGTCATTGCCATTGAATGTGGTTAAAACCGCGCCACTCGTAAGAGCCTCGTTGAACCCCGGAGAAATGACCCCGTTCACACTGGCGCCGCCAATGACGATGGTTTGATTGATGCCCACACCACCGACGGCACGGGCCGCAATAATGGTAGATCCTGAGGCACTGACGTAGTTGATGGTCTTCTTCGAAAAATCCGTGTTTCCGGCATCCACCCGCAGTTCGTAGCTTCCTGCGTAAGACTGAATGGAAGCACTATCAACGGCTGCCCCCAAAGCGCCCGGCGACGTGACACGGAGAAACGATCCGGTCACCTGCACCCGGCCGAGAAAGTTGTTGTAGGGATTGGCCAGTGTGACCTGACCGAGCAGACCGCCACCGCTCCAGCGGTAGAATGAGAGCGCCCCTACCGCCCCGCCGGTCATGAAACCGTTGAATTGAAAGTTGCCGTAGCCGTTGACCATCAGGTGACTGGTGCCAGCGACGTTGATGGTGGAGGTGCTGGTGAAGGTCATGGTGCCAGCGACGGAACCCACGCGCGTCTCGGTGTTCGAGGCTGCGGTGAAGATGCCGCTGAAGTTGTTGTTGCCGATGTTGACCAAGGCATAACCGGCGCTGTTGTTGGCACCGCTGATGCCGTAGCCGGCGACACCGAGATTGCGGGTGAAGTTCATGCCGGTGGTGCCGCCCTGAACCACCAGCGCTCCGCCGGCGAGTGAGCTGCTCAGGCCTGCCACGGTAATCGTCGTGGTGGAGGCCCCGAGCTGCCCCATGTCGCTGACGACGAGGGTGCCGCCGAGCACGTTCGTAAATCCGGTGTAGCTGTTGTTCTTGTTGGTCAGGTATAGAACACTGCCGCCCGTGAGCGCGAGTGAGCCGCTGCCGGACAACAAGCCTGCAAAGGTGTTCCATGAGCTGGAGTTGGCGATGTTGGTATTCACTGAATAGCCGCCCACCGCTGAGGTGAGCGCGCCGCCGAGCGTGAGCACCGCGCCACTGCCCAGCACCACATTTCCGCCCAGAGCACCGCCGCCGGAGAGAGAGCCCACGGATTGATTGAAGCCATTGAGATCCAGCGTGGCTCCCGCGACGTCGGCCAGCGAGAGCGCCGAGCCGGAACTGAGGGCATAGGCGCTTCCTGCTTTCAAAGCACCCGCCAGAATACTGGTGGCCCCCGTGTAGGAATTGCTGCCAGAGAGTGTCACGATGCCCGCGCCGGAACTGTCGATGGTGAGACCACCCGTACCGCTGATGCCACCGCTGATCGTCATGTCCCCGCTGGATGTGTTGCCGAGGGTGAGGAGATTGCCTCCATTACTGATGCCGCCAACAATAGAGAGCAGACCGCTGGAGCTGTTGGTGAATGATTCGTCGGCACCCAGCGCCAATGTCAGATTGGAGTCTCCGATCGTGATCGTTCCGCTTGAGGCCCCCACCACAATCCCACCAGCACCAAGGGTGAGTATCTGCGCCGAACCGTTGCTGACCAGCGTGTAACCGGGGGCATCGAAGCTCAGCCCGCCAGCAGTGATGCCTGCGGCCAAGGTGACCAGACCACCCGTGCCCTGAAAGACTGCCGTGTTGGTGTCAACATTCGTCCAGACATCGTCTGCTCCACTGCTAAGCCAGCCGGGAGTGGACAGGTCCCAGGTGCCCGCACCTCCGCTGCCTGTTTGGTCTTGAGCGGGGTCCCAAACAAAGATCGCTGCATTCAATGGCACTGGCAGCGTCATCACAGGAATCAGCAAAAACAGGCAGAGGGCGGTCCCTCGGGCCAGTGGAGAAAGGCGGGCCTCTAAAGCGCTCGGACGTTCATGTGAACGTATTTTCTTGAACAGTGTTAAGCAGAGCGAGGCATGTGCATGCCTGGAAAAAGAAGAGAAGCGCATCATAGTAGGTGGAACGAGCGCCTCTCTGCTTAGCACGGCCTGAACCAATCCCCTATTCTCCCACACCCCGAATTGCGCTTATTAGACGCTAATTGTGCACAATGAACAGACTCTGATACTTTTATGCGTCATTGCTGACCACGCGCACGACAGTGCCAACTCTTCAGTGCAATAGTGAGCCTCATTTATGAAGCATTTGGGAAGACCTTCAGGTCCTCTCGGAGGGTCGCTGCTCAATTTTGCAGCCCCATGGTGCGTGCATCAAACCCTAACCAGCCTTCTTTGATGGTACCGGCGGTCGGACTCGAACCGACACATCCTCACGGATACAAGATTTTGAGTCTAGCGCGTCTACCAATTTCACCACGCCGGCGTCTCAAAGAAGAGTTCTCTTAGATAGCGAAATCGTGGGAGGATTGCAAGGCTTTTGGCGGACCAAGTATCTCCTGCATCAAAATTGCCTGTCTCATCAGGGCGGGATCCTGCCGCAGGAGGCGTAAATTGGCCAGCATAGAACCGGCGGGAGCCGAAGATCTGGACATGACAACAGCAGGCAGAGTGGAAATCAGTGCCGGGGCCTGAACTGCGGCAACTGTTGCCACCGGGGGCGGTGCCGGCACACGGGCGGGCTGCTGCTGACGCTGGGCTGGCGGTGGGCGCATCTGCACCGGGCGTGAAGGTGCCTGGGTAGGATTGGCAGTCTCCTGCAGCTCTTTCCATGCCTTGCGCAGTTCATCCCACGCTGTCGGTGCCGCCTTTGGCGGAAGGGGGGGCGGCGCAGCCGATGACTGTCCGGTCTGCTTGCGCCAGGCGGCCTCACGGCGGCGCTGCTCCTCGGGGTCGGGTGGCGGCGGGGGTGGTGCTGCGCCGGCCTTTAGCTGCCAGCTCTCCCACAACCATTTCACGAAGCCCGCCAGGACCGCGATGACGATGATCGCCATCTGGAAAGGATCAACATTGCTGCTCAGTAGAAGTGGATGCATGGTCAAAAATACTCCCACCGGGTTATTTCCCGCCGGATGGGTCTCCGGCAATTTGGGTGCGCATCTCGGTGTCAGCGAGGACGTTTTTGTATTTGGCAAAGTCCATGACCCCGAGCTGGCCGTTGCGGAAGGCTTCAGCAATCGCCAGCGGCACCTGCGCCTCGGCTTCCACCACGCGTGCGCGCATTTCCTGAGTACGGGCGGACATTTCCTGCTCCAGCGCCACAGCGGCGGCACGGCGCATTTCGGCCATGGCCTGCGCGATCTTCTTGTCGGCCTCGGCCTGCTCGGTCTGGAGCTTGGCCCCGACGTTTTCACCGACGTCGATGTCGGCAATGTCGATGGAAAGGATTTCAAAGGCCGTGCCGGCGTCCACTCCTTTGTGCAGGACCAGCTTGGAGATGGAGTCAGGATTTTCGAGCACATCCTTATAGGATGCTGAGGAACCGATGCAGGTGACGATCCCTTCACCAACACGGGCGATGACGGTCTCCTCCGTGGCACCGCCGACGAAACGGTCCAGGTTCGTACGCACCGTCACCCGCGCACGAACGCGCAGTGAGATGCCGTCCTTGGCCACGGCGTCGATTTTACCACCACGGCCCATGTCGGGGTGCGGACAGTCAATGACCTTGGGATTGATGCTCGTGCGTACCGCTTCGAGCACCGTTTTGCCGGTGCCTTTACAAGCAAGGTCGATGGCGCAGGCGCGGTTGAAATCGAGCGGGATGCCAGCCTTGTCGGCGGCGATCAATGAGAGCACGACATGAGTCACTTCGCCACCGGCCAGGAAGTGTGCTTCCAACTGGTCCGTCCCAATAGGAATCCCGGCTTTCGCCGCCGTGATTCGCGTATCGACGATCATGGCATTGGGCACCCCCCGCAGCCACATGGCCAGCAGCGTGGGAAAGCTGACAGGAGCATTGGCGATTCGCGCACGCAGCCAGAGATTGAAAAACTTCGCAACCATCAGGAACAGGACTAGCGCGACGATGATGGCACCGCCGATGAGGAAAATTTCTATAGTTTTCATGAGTGGATGGTATTTGTATGGGGAAAAGAGGAGTGGTTCAGACGATGCGCACCAAAAGATTGCCGGGCTCCGACGCAATTACCTCGATACGCGTCCCGGCTGCCGCGAGGCCGTTCTGACAGCGCACCTCGTAGCGCTGGCCGTCAATTTCTGCACGCCCCAACGGACGCAGTTCCGTGAGCGCAATCCCCTGGGTGCCTGGCGCGGCACCTAGAGCAGCCGGGGTCTCAATGCTTGCAGTGAGAGTCAGTGCACGGTGAAAAAACTTCACCGCAAACCAGCGCAGCCAGACGATCAACACCGTCACTGAAAACACCACAATGCCGAGTGCAAGCGCCAGTCGTTGACCAGAACTCCACCCCGTCAGCTCTTCCGAAACCAAAGCAAGCCAGATGGCGGATATAAGGGAGATCGTGCCTAGGATGCCAGCCACCCAGCCGGGCAGGAACGTTTCCAGCAAGATTAGCAGGATGCCGAACAGCGTAAGGATGGCAATGCTGGCGACCATAAGACATCAAGCTGGATGCTGCATGGGAGGGCGTCAACACGTGATCCTAAACGAACGCCCGTATTGGGCTCAAGGCGCACGCTGTGGCACCACAGACTGCCGCCAGTCTTTCGAGCCTGCAGGAATATCTCCCATATTCAGAAACGTAGGAGTGGCTGGGCTGGCAGAAGTCGTGCGGGCGAGACGGCTGGCATCCGCCGAGGCTGCAACTTCCAGAAGATTCTGTGTCCCCTGCTTGACCACGGACCCAATGGGAGCACGCGCCAGGATCGGATCCCCGCCCAGTTCGGCTCGTGGCTCGACCCGCGTCCAAGCATTGGCCGACCAGTAGTCTCCCTTCCACGCCCGGTTCGCACTGGTGGGAACATAGATGGCAAAGCGGTCAAACAGCACCTCAGGGACATAACGGCTGCCCACACGGCTGGCGAGCGGCGGATCGCTCGGATCAGGGCGGCTTTCCGTCGACTCCAGCAGGTACTCTTTGTCCTCGATCTTCACCACGCACCAAGCATGACCACCGAGATCTCCATAGCGGCCCAGCGCCACCCGAACCTGAAATCCGCGTGACATCAGCCAGTCAGCCAGAAAGATGGAGGAATCTTCGCAGTCACCACGCTGCAGGCGCTGGGTTTCGTCCGCATACTGCCAGCAGTCCGTCTGCTCTGGCTTGGCAAAGCTGCTGCCCGGCTTGGCACCGGGGTCATTGGTATAGCGGCAGTTCCCGTGCACGGCGGACCAGATGGTGAAGAGCTGCTGCACGCGGGATTCGTTTTTCGCAAACACCGCCGGGGGGGCATAGCCGGTCAGAAACTCGTTCACATAGTGGAACCGGCCCGCGCTGTCGGCGGCGATCACGGCATACTTGCGGTGGCACTTCGGGCACTCGAGCGCCATGCTCCGCTGTGCACGTGAGAGCTTCATGAAATGCGGCTGTTTGCAGTGGACGCAGGTGCTAAAAAACGGTTCGTCGCCTGATTCGGAGAGTGCTTCCGGCGTGAAATCACGCAGACGCTGCCCCAGAACCAGCAGCGCCTCGTTCATCAGCCCACTGGCTCGTGGACGCATCGCGATGGCCATATGCGTCATCTCCGGCTGCGAACGGTGCGAATACTCATGGAAGCGCTGCAGCAGTTCACGCAGACTTGGACTGCTGGCAGAACAGACCGAAACCCGGTAATAGCGTGGCATTCCCTCCTGCACCAGTTCGGTGACTTTGTTGAGGTCACCCGTGTCGAGTTTGGGAAACTCCTTGTCCAGCCAGGCCTCCATTTCAGGATCCACCCGCAAGATCGGCGTTTTCTCTGCCATGCGCGAATAATTGAATTGCTCCACCAAGTCGAGGCGGAACTTGGAGGTGCTATACTGGGCGCCGGGACTCGTCATCAACTCGCCAATCCGCATCTCCCAGCCCTTCAGCCAGCCTCCCTTCAGCGCGGCAATCCCCCCCGCCAGCAGGACAGCGGAGGCAACAAGCCATGTGATGAGACGACTGTTCATAACGTCTCAAATTATAGTTTTTATAATTCCCTGCGCAACGAAAACTGACCGCCAAGACAAAGTACTTACTATTTCCCACATTTGGAGGAGGCAGAGGAAGAACCCGGCCATTACTTTTTCACCTGAAAGGAAATCTGCGGCGTGTAGGGCCACAATTTCGGCGCTTTTACCCCAATGGCCCCCAGCAAAGTACTAGGCTTTTCGTCCACATTGGCATTCAAGTCCCCAAACCACAACGCTTGGGGATTGCCTGGCATACTGGAAATAAAAATGCCCCCGCGTTCGGCCCGGCCAAGCAAGACCCCTTTGGTACGAATGGCCTCTGGCGCCAGGTAGTAAGTGCCTTTGGGAGAAACCACCACCGCCTGATACAGTCCGGCTGGAAACTGCACCTTGCCCTGCCCGCACTCGCGCAGCTCATTCGGACCGACTACGATCCCTGCTGTGTCTTGAGGAACGGGCGCAATGGAGCCGCAGGCGGCG
This sequence comes from Prosthecobacter sp., assembly GCF_029946185.1. Lineage (GTDB taxonomy): Bacteria > Verrucomicrobiota > Verrucomicrobiia > Verrucomicrobiales > Verrucomicrobiaceae > Prosthecobacter. The sequence continues at coordinate 2,101 of NZ_JAQSEA010000292.1, read as the reverse complement.
AAAAACAGCGGGGCAAGAACGAGAAAAAAGAATCGGGACAATTTCATGCAATGGTTGGTTGGGTGCCCTCCTTGGTTGGAGTACTGCTTTGCCATATCAGGATTCATGCCAGGAATCACTTTGTCTTGAGCGTCAGTGTCACCCGCCGCACCTCCATGACCGTCTGCCTTGGAATCTCCAGTGCCCGCAGCTTGAGCAGCCCGCGTCTGGCTGCCAGCGTGATCGTACCAAGTGGCAGGCTGTGGAAGTCGCGCATGTAGCTCTCACCCTTGCGCGAAGCATGATCTTGGTCGTCCAGCAAACGTGGGTACCAACCGGGAGTCACTTTGCCGGTCGTCTTGGCCCCATCGAAGCTCAGTTCTACCGTCGCTCCGGCATCCGTCTCCGGGCAGGCATAATCAATGCTCACCTCATATTCACCTGCGGTGTGGACCTCAATGTCCCAGGTCATGGCATCCTCCTTCGACTTCCAGTTCACGAAGTAGGAGCAGTTCGGCGCCCCGGAGCTGCGCTTGACCTCCCCATGCGGAATGCCATCGCGCGCGGGCAGCATGGTGATGGGAAACTCCGTGTATCCCACCGGGTAAGGCCGGTCATCTGCGAATGGTTCGGCACCCGGTTTCTTCCCCTTGGTCTTCCCCTGCCCCTTGCCTTTGCCACCGGCAGGAGCGGGCACATACGGCTTCCCAAATACTTCCTGATGCCAGGCTGTCGCCTTGGCAGCGAGTTCTGCCGCGATCTGCGGCTGCGAGGCAGTCACATCCTGCGTCTGACTCGGATCAGCCACCATGTCAAACAACACGCCATTCGCATCGAGTCGATGGGTCTGCGAGCGCACGCTGAGCTTACCCCCATTGTAATTCATGAGTTCACGCGGCCCGCGCTTCCATTCACCGCCGAGCAGCAAGGTGGAGAAATCCCAGCCATCCAGTGGCTTCGTGCTCACTACTTTCACCCCCGCAAGCGCCGTCAGCGTCGGCAGCAGATCGATCGCCCCGGCAATTGGCGTGATCGTGCTGCCTTCCTTGATCTTGCCCGGCCAGCGCATGAACAGCGCCGAGCGCACCCCACCTTCATCCGTGACGCCTTTTTTCCCCTTCATGCCGCCGTTCCAGCGAAAGCTGTTGGGGCCGTTGTCGCTAAAATAGACCACGATGGTGTTCTCACTCAGATTCAAGTCATCGAGCTTCTTCAGCACCCGCCCCACGTTCACATCGATGTTGTCCATCATCGCCAGCACCGTGCGGCTCACAGCGAGGTCTTCCTTCTCCCCCTCCGCGCCACGCATCGTCACCGGCGAATCTTTGAACTTGTCCCAGTGCTCGTCCGGCACGCTGAAAGGCGAGTGCGGCGTCGTCAGCGGGATGTAGCAAAAGAACGGTTTCTCGCGGTTGGTCTCGATGAACTCCATCGCCTTCCCGACTAGCACATCCACGATGAATCCCTTGGCGCGGAACATCTTCCCGTTGTGCTCCAGCGGCGGGTCAAAATACTCACCCCAGTGGCCCGCCGTGTATCCCACATACTCCTGAAACCCACGCGCATTCGGGTGGTACGGCCACTGACTGCCATTGTGCCATTTCCCGAACGCCCCCGTGGCATAACCCGAAGCCAGAAAGCTGTCCGCAATCGTCTTTTCGTCCGTGTTCAGCCGCTCCAACCCCGTCGAAACGCCCTTCACCCCACCGCGCGAGTGATACCGCCCTGTGAGAAACTCACCCCGCGTCGGCGCACACAGCGCACAGACGAAGAACCGGTCAAACCGCGCCCCTGACTGCGCCAGCGTATCAATGTTCGGCGTCTTCAGGTTCGTGTTCCCATGGATCGAATAATCTCCCCACCCCGAGTCATCCGCCAGCATCACCACCATATTCGGCACCGCCGCATGGAGCTGTGTAAAAATAACGAGTGCGAACAGAAAACAAAGTCGGTGAATCATGGTGCGCCCGGTAACGATGCGGAGGAGGACTTGCTATCAATGGCTGAAAGATAGGAGAAAGTAGTTCTGAGCTTTAGCTCGTTCAGGGAAGCACCGCCCCACCACCTAGGGCTTACGCATGAACAGAGCGACTGAATGTGGTGATTAGAGGACGGAGCGAGA
>NZ_JAQSEA010000291.1 GCF_029946185.1 Prosthecobacter sp. | reverse complement strand
TCCCCCTTCCGTGTATTCTGTGTATTCCGTGGTTCAAATCTCCGGTCTCCTCTGCGTTCTCCAAATCTTCGCCCTGCAAATCTCCGGCATTCCATTGCCCACCATTCCCGTTGCTAAAAACCAGCGCCCCCATTCCCGAATCCCTTCCGGAAATGAGCTTTGCAAATCGCTATCACACACACAATGCCCCATTGGTTTCGTCGAAATCCCTGCCACTTTTCATGCGTATCCTAGATACCCCCCTTCTTCTTTTCATGCTCCGTCGCCTCATCCTCGCATCCCTCGCACTTCCATGCCTGCTCTCCGCCGCCGAACGCGGCCAGGATGCCTACAATCAGCGCATCCTCCCCCTGCTGCAAAAATTCTGCTACGACTGCCACGGCGACGGCTCCGACAAAGGCGACTTCGCCCTCGATGAATACCCCGAGTTTTCCAAGCTCATCGCCGACAAGGTACTCTGGGACCACACACGCCAGCAGCTCGTCACCCACGTGATGCCGCCGGAGAAAAAAGACAAACCCTCCCTGCCCGAGCGCGATGAAATCGTCGCCTGGATCGACAGCACCGTGTTCTGGTTTGATCCGCAGAAGATCGACCCCGGCCACATCACCTACCGCCGCCTCAACCGCACCGAATACAACAACTCCATCCGCGATCTGCTGTACGTGGACACCAAGCCCGCCAGCCAGTTCCCACCCGACGACACCGGCTACGGCTTCGACAACATTGGCGACGTCCTCAGTATCTCGCCCATGCTCATGGAAAAGTACATCCGCGCCGCCAACACCGTCGCGGTCAAGGCGCTCGACACCTCCAGCGTCGAGCGTCTGGACATGGAACTGGGTGCCAAGAAATTCTGGAATCAGAAAGGCGAAACCAAAGAGTGGGACGGCATCCGCTGGTTCCACGGCAACGCCGATGCCGCCACCAAGTTCACCGCTCCCGCCAGTGGCAACTACAAGCTGAAATTCCACCTCTCCGCCACCCAGGCCGGCCCGGATGCCGCCAAGGTCGCCCTCCGCGTGGATGACAAGGAACTCGGCACCTTCGACGTCACCGCCCCCTACCACGGCGAAAAAGGCCCCTGGCAGGCGATCCAGCAGCTCGTCCCCCTCAAAGGCGGCGAGCACAAAATCGTCGTGCGCTTCCTCAATGATTTCGCCGACCCGCAGAACCCCGATCCCAATAAGCGCGACCGCAACCTGGCGCTCCAAAAAATCGAAATCGAAGGCCCCGACGGCCTGCTGCCGCCGCGTGGCACCCGCCTCGTGCAATGGCTGCTCGATGGCAAGCCCGCAGGCCTGCCCGCCATCAATCTCAGCGGTGAAGATTTTGAAGCCGGTCAAAGCAATGCCTCTCGCGACACCGGCACCATCCAGCTCGCCTCGAACGGTTATGTGAAGCATCACCTCGATCTCGCCATCGCAGGCAAGTACCGCATCATCGTCAAAGCCGGTGCCCAGCAGGCAGGCGCCGAACCCGCAAAATTCGACGTTCGTATCGGCGGCAAAAATGCCGGCTCCTTCTCCATCACCGCCAAAGACCAGACCCCTCAGTCCTTTCAGACGGAAGTCGAACTCCCCGCCGGCAAGCATGAAATCCAGGTGTGGTTTCTGAACGATTTCTACGACGAAAAAACGCATCAAGACCGCAACTTCTGGCTCCATCAGCTCACCGTCGAAGGCCCCCTCGGCCAGCCCGGCGGCATCGCTGTCGCAGACGTGCATGGTTTGGTGGACAAACTCGGCCAGCGCCTCTTCCGCCGCCCGCTGCGCGATGCTGAAAAAGCCAAATGGCACGGCATCGCCGATCTCGGCCTCAAAGAAGACCTCCCCCCCCTGGAGGCCATCGGCTACGTGCTTCGCGGCATGCTCATGTCCCCCGGCTTTCTCTACCGTGGCTCACCCACCCCCGTGGGTGCCCCTCAGAACGGCGTCGCCTTGATTGACGAGTACAGCCTCGCTTCCCGCCTCTCCTATTTCCTCTGGGCCGCACCGCCGGATGACAAGCTCCTGCAACTCGCCGCCAAAGGCGAACTGCGCAAAAATCTCGCCGCAGAAGTGAAGCGCATGATTGCCGACTACCGCGCCTCCAGCCTCACCGAAGACTTCGCCGGTCAGTGGCTGCAACTGCGCGACATGGACATCGTCAATGTGGATTCAAGACGCTTCCCCGAGTGGACGGGCGGACTGGGCAACATGATGAAGAAAGAGTCCCAGACCTTCTTTGACAACATCCTGCGCAACAACCTCAGCGTCATCGAATTCCTCAACGCCGACTATTCCTTCCTCAATGAGAAGCTGGCCCGCTTCTACGGCATCAATGGCGTCAAAGGAGACAAATACCAAAAGGTCTCCCTGCAAGGCACGCCTCGTGGCGGCATCCTGACGCAGGGCAGCATCCTCACCCTCACCTCCACCCCCACCCGCACCTCTCCGGTCAAGCGCGGCCAGTACCTGCTCGAAAACATCCTCGGCACCCCGCCACCACCCGCCCCAGGCGGCGTCCCTCCTTTGGATGAGCGGAAGCAGCAGTTCGGCAAGCTCACCCTGCGCCAGCAGTTCTCCGAACACCGCAGCAATGCCGCCTGCGCCGGTTGCCACGCCTTTCTTGATCCCATGGGCTTCGCTTTTGAAAACTACGACGCCATCGGCCGCTGGCGTGCCGAAGAAAAGAAGCAGCCCATCGATGCCTCCGGCACCCTCATCCGTGGACAGTCCTTTGCCGACCTCGCCGAACTCCGCGCCATCCTCGTGCGCGACATGAGCGACCAGTTTGTCAAAAACCTCGCCGACAATCTCCTCATCTACGCCCTCGGTCGCGGCCTCGAATACTCCGACAAGCCCACCATCGATGACATCCTGCGCAAAGCCAAAGCCTCCGGCAACCGCATGCAGGACATCATCCTCGCCGTCTGCGAAAGCGTCCCATTCCAGAAGATGCGGGTAACTCAGTAACTCTACTTTGGTAAGTTATCAGTGGGCATAATATCCATCGGGATGTCTTTCCTGCGGCGTAACATCGCACGCCGTAGAATGTTCTTGGCAGGTCCACATGTTCCTTTCCGCTTGCCCCCAGTCCCAACGGGACTGCGCATCATAGCGAAGGGTTGCCGAGCCTTGGCAAGGCTACCCTGGTACCGGAGGTCAGTCACCGGAAAGCCAACCCAGCGCCTTCACCACACACCACGTCCACCAGCAGCGTTTGCAAAAAGCTCCGCCGCGTTCAGAGCGTACCGCCAGTCCCCAAAACCCGATAACTTATCAATGTAGAAGTAAAGCTGGTTTCATTTCGTGCCATTCCAAGGCAGATTCCAGAACCACCAGACGTCACTTCATGGACCAGTCCACTGCTAACAAAAAACCTTCCGGCGAAAGCTGGCGGAATGAGCCTGTTCAGCCCAAGCAAAAGGCCCTGCTTGAATTTCTCAAGATGCCCCTGCCCCCGACCCGTGGTGGAGCACACAACTTCATCAAAGCCGTCTTTGAAAGTCCTGCAGGCTATGCCCATCAGAAGGTCTGGAAGGTGGCCAGATACCAGCTGCACCCAGACCTGTATGCGCCCAAACTCAAGAAAAAGCTTCCGGTCCCGAAGTCTCCGTCCTTGCTCGGATTTTTGTTCAAAACCGCACTCCTGCTTGCGGTGATTTTTTATATCAAAAACAGGTATTCTGAGCCTGCCGTCAGCCCGTCATCCACACAGGAACCTATCGTCACAACGCCCACCGTCGCAGTCAAACACGACCCACCTCCACCGGCCCCCAAACCCAAACCGGCCAGCGACATCATTTCATTGCAGAACACCGACGGCCGAACCGTCCAGGCCAGGATTCTCGCACTCACCAAAACCACCGTCCTCATACGCCGGGAAGATGGCCAGACCTTTGATCTCCCTCTCGACCAGCTCACCGACGACTCAAAAGACCGCATCGATGAGTACCGCACCGCAAAACGCACAGGCTTGCTGAAGTGAATTCGGAATTATGTATTTGAGATACCCGTTAATACAGGTAGGGGCTGAATATGCGGAAGATTAGCGGTTTTTTCTCCTTTTGGGGCCAGTCGCTCCGGCACACTTTTTCAATTGGTGGGGCAATACTCGCTGTGAGCGGAGGTTTTTTAGCAATTTTTGTTACTCTGACGTTCAAGTATTTTCCAGCACTCGGCAGCGCTGAGTGGATTGCTTGGTTCAAGGAATATCAGATCGAAGTGATCTTTGTTGCGGGGATTATTGGCGGTTTGCTGCATGGCCCATATGTTGTTTACGGCGAGCTCGAAACGAAAGCGCGAGGAAAGATTGAAGCTGCCAACAAAGAAGCTGCGAACGCTCGCCAAGAGGCGCAGGTTTCCAGGAGGTATCTTTTGGAGCAACAAGAGAATACAAATTCAGCAAATTTGGAACAGGTGAAACAAGTCGCCGCTAAATACACCGCTGTTTTCCAAGTATCAGGGAATCCAGCTTGTCCATTTTGGCGCATGAAGATCATGCTCGAATCTGGCTTATTAAGCCTGGCTGAAATCCCTGACTCTCCCCGCCATTTTCAACAGACAGTCATGAACCTTGGATGGGCTAATCCCTTCGAGGGCGTCACTGCTCTTAAAGAAGAGAAAGAATGGGTCTTGGACAGGATTTGGACGTTTTTGCCTTGGGCAGTGCAGAAGCAAATTTTTGCGAGCGACGAAGCCGCCGATGCTCCATTCCTATATTTGGAAGCTATACTACCATCTCTCGCCGCAGGGAATGCGCCTGACATGCCACTCGTTGCTAAGCCGTCTTCTTTGGAGGTGGTGCTTTCGTCCTCGGAGCCGCCTGAAACACACGCCTCAACGCCTCCTCAGCCGTGAGTGAATGAAATGACAATGGCCCGTACGGGGCTTCTTTTCGGGTTTGGGATCGGGTTTCGGTTTCATTCAATGGGGCAGGTTATCCGCCCCGCCGCACTCCTCTGCCACAGCCGCCGCCCTGGTCCCCTGACCAGACCAGCTCATTTCCCTTTGATCAGACCTGCCGCAACGTTTACTCCGCCTCAATGCATTCCATCCTCATCATCGGCTGCGGCAGCATCGGCGAGCGCCACCTGCGTTGCTTCCAAAAATCCGGCCGCTGCTCCGTCAGCGTCTGCGATGCCAATGCTAAACTCCTCAGCGAAGTCAGCCAGCGCTACAACGCACCCGCCTTCAGCACCCTCGCGGAAGCCGTGCAGGCTCAACGCTTCGACGCCTGGGTCATCTGCACCCCTGCCCACACCCATCTCGCCATCGCCCGCGAAGGCGCATCCCATGGCGCGGCACTGCTCATCGAAAAGCCCCTCTCAGTCACCTTGGACGGTCTGGAAGAAACCCGCACCGCGCTCGCCACCAGCGCCCGCTTTGTTGCCGTCGCCTACGTTTACCACTGCTTCCCATGGATCATCGCAGCGCGTGAGTTTTTACAAACCGGTGCTTTTGGCAAACCTCTTCACGCCAGCGTCGTTGCCGGCCAGCACTTCCCCACCTTCCGCCCCGCCTATCGCGACATCTACTACGCACGCCACGAGACGGGCGGGGGCGCGATCCAGGACGCGATCACCCACATCGTCAACGCCATGGAATGGATGCTCGGCCCCATGACCCGCGTCTTTTGCGATGCCGCACATCAGCAGCTCGAAGGCGTCACCGTCGAAGACACCGTCAACGTCACCGCACGTCACGGCCCCGTGCTCGCCAGCTACGCCATGACCCAGTTCCAAGTCGCGAACGAAGCCATCTTCGAAATCCACTGCGAACACGGCAGCATAAAGATCGAATCCCACGCCCAACGCTGGGCCAGCATGAAACGCGGCGAGACCGCCTGGACCTGGCACACCACTCCGCCACTGGAACGCGACGACCTCTTCATCGCTCAGGCCAATGCCTTCCTCGATGGCATGGAGGGCAAGCCCTGCCATTTGTGCACCTTTGACGAAGCCGTGCAGACCCTGCGCTTCAATCGCGCCGCCCTCGACTCCGCCGCCACCGGCCTGCCCATCATCCTTTCATGAGCAGCAGTCCAAAACCACTCCGCCTCGCCATGCTCGGCATGATCGAAGGCAACGGCCACCCCTATTCATGGAGCGCCATCATCAATGGCTACGATCCCGCCGCCATGGCCGCATGCCCCTACGCAGGCATCATCGCCTATCTCGGCCAGCAGCCCTTGGAAACGATGGGCATCTCCGGTGCCCGCGTCACCCACCTCTGGACCGATGATCCCACCGACGCCCCCACAGTCGCCGCCGCCAGCCTCATCCCTCACATCGTCAACAATCCCGAAGACGTCATCGGTCAGGTCGATGCCGTGATCATCTCCACCGATGATGGCGACGACCACATCCGCCGCGCACGCCCCTTCATCGAAGCCGGCCTCCCCGTCTTCGTGGACAAGCCCATGGCCACCAACATCGCCGACCTCCGCCAGTTCGTGCAGTGGCATCGCGCCGGAGCCACCATCCTCTCCACCAGCGGCATGCGCTACGCACCCGAGATGCGCTTGACCGCAGAGCAGCACACCCATCTCGGCGACCTCCGCTGGATCACCAGCTTCACCTGCAAATCCTGGGAGCGCTACGGCATCCACGCCCTCGAAGCCATCGAGCCCCTCCTCGGCCCCGGCTTCCTCACCGTCCAAGCCCTCAGCGATTCCGGCGGCGACGTCATGCACCTCACCCACCGCAGCGGCGTCCGCATCACCATCGGTGCCATTCACGATGCCTATGGCAGCTTCGGCGCCGTCCATCTCTACGGCACAAAAGGTCAGCTCCCCCTCCGCCTCACCGACACCTACCACGCCTTCCGCGGCCAGTTGGTCGCTTTCATCGACATGCTCCAAACCGGCACCCGACCCCTGCCCTTTGCCGAAACCGTCGAACTCATGGCAGTCATCATCGCCGGTCGCCGCAGCCGCGAACAAAACGGCGCACTCATTCAAATTTCAGACATTCTTGCCGAATCCGACACATGAAACTCCGCCCCTCCCGCATCCTCCGCGAACTCCGCGCCGGTCAAAACAGCACCGTCATCAAGCTCAACCTCGGCGATCCCCGCATCGTCGAGCTCGCCGGACTCTCCGGAGCCAGCGCCGTCTGGCTCTGCAATGAGCATGTACCCAATGACTGGCTCAATCTGGAGCACCAAATCCGCGCCGCCAAACTGCACGACCTCGACACCATCGTCCGCGTCAACAAAGGCGGCTACAGCGAATATGTGAAACCTTTTGAATGCGATGCCACCGGCATCATGGTCCCCCACGTCACCAGCGCCGACGAAGCCCGCAATGTCGTCGATATGGTCCGCTGCCGCCCCCTCGGCAGCAAGGCGCTGGATGCAGGCAACATGGACGGCCTGTTCTGCCAGGTGCCTCTCGCGGATTACGCACATCATTGCAACACGGAGAAATTCGTCATCCTCCAAATCGAAAGCCCCGAAGCCCTCGAAGTCGTCGAAGAGATCGCCGCCGTACCTGGATTCGACATGCTGCTCTTTGGTGCAGGTGATTTCAGCCACCGCATCGGCAAGCTCGGCCAAGCCACCCATCCCGAAGTCGTCGCCGCCCGCAAGCGAGTCGCCGCCGCTGCGCTTAAATATGGCAAATATCCCGCCGTTGCCTCGCTTTTTGGTCAGAAAGAGCAAGTCCTCGCAGAAGGCACCCGCGTCTTCACCCTCGGTGCCGATGTGATCGAACTCGGCAACGCCTTCAAGAAGATGGTCGGCGACTTTGGCGGCGCTGACTCCGCAACGGCCAGCGATTCCATTTACAAATCCAAGTAACCGCCATGTCCGCCGATCTCTTCTCTCTCCAAGGCAAAACCATCCTCCTCACCGGGGGCGCAGGCCTCTATGGTCGTGGTCTCGCCGCCATGCTGGCGCAGACAGGTGCCACGCTGATCCTCGCCTCGCGTGATGTTGCCAAGCTGCAAGTCGTCGCAGATGAAGAAACAGCCAAAGGCCACCGCGTCTTTGCCGAAACGCTGGATCAGGGAGATGAAGCCTCCGTAATCGCACTGCATGAGCGCATCACCGCGCAGCATGGTGCACTGCATGGTTTGGTAAACAACGCCGTGCTACGTCCGATGAAGGGCGCAAATGGCACGGTTGAGCAATTTGCGGAATCCATGCGCGTCAATGCCACCGGCGTCATGCTCATGCACCGCCACTTTGGCCAGACCATGGCCGCAGCAGGACGTGGCAGCATTGTGAACATCGGCAGCATTCAGGGCATGATCGGCCCCAGCTACGAACTCTACACCGGCACCAACATGGGCGATATGCCGCCGGATTACTTCTTCCACAAAGGCGGCATGGAAAACCTCACCCGCTTCTACGCCGCCCTCTACGGCCCGCAGGGAATCCGCGTCAACAACCTCGCCGCCGGTGGCTTTTTCAACCACCAGCCCGAGCCCTTTTTGCAGCGCTACTGCGAGCACACCATGCTCGGCCGCATGGCCAGCGAGTCCGATCTCGGCGGCACCGTCATTTTCCTGCTCAGCGATGCCTCCCAATACATCACCGGCGTCAATCTGCCCGTCGATGGCGGCTACACCGCGAAGTAGTCCAGAGCTTCAGCTCGTTCTGGGAGGTTTGGCGGCGCAATCTTCCTAAATCCGCATGGCATTCCAGGCCCTCGTGGCCTGCAGGCTGTCAGCTTTCCAGCTTGCCAGCCTTACTCGCATGTTATTATGTTAAATCCTGACCGTATTTCAACAAACCACGCGCCCACCACCATGAAACATCTCATCCTGACATGCCTTCTCTTTTTGGGACACGTTGTTCTCCAAGACCTTCATGCGGAGACTCTGGCGGAGTTGAATACGGAATACACCGCCAAGCGCACCTCCGGACTGCAGCGCCTGAATGATGCTGCCAAACTCCAGCTCGAAGGGGTCAAGCAAGGCCAGATGTCCGCAGGCAGCCTGGCAGGAGCCAACGCCACCAACGCCGCAATTGCTGACCTCCCCACCATCACGGCAAATCCGACCAAGCCACCCAGCATCACGGCAGAGAGTCTGCCACCGGAGGCAGGCCGCATCCTGACCGACCACTCAGCCAAGGTCTGTGCCGGTCTGGTGGGGCTGAACAAGCTCTACATCCCGAGGTACGAGGCGCTGAAGACGGTGCTGCTCCAGCAGGGAGATCTGAACAACGCCAACGCAGCCGACGGCAAAGCCAGGGAGATGAATCAAGAGAACAGCGTGCTCACCCCCATGATGAATGTGAAGGACAATTCATCTGGAAAAGACGCTCCCGCAGACAAACCTTTCACCATTGAGTGCTATGTGGACGGCAACACCGAACTGCACATCACAAAAGAGGGCTTTTACTGGGCCGTGTTGGGTGGCGAGGCCAAGGTAGGCATCAAAGACGACGAGCAAGAGCCTTGCTATGTGAATGGCAGCCGGTGGAAGCCCAAGTGGCGCACCCAGGGCACTCGCGGCCCTGACATGTGTGATCTTTATCCATTCCCCATCCGCTCTCTGGAGCTGACCGCCGAGGTGGTCTCGACCACCAATGCGCGCTATGGAAAAGCCCAGATTCGAGGCCCCATCTCCAGCGGCCTCAAGGGCGATCACTTTGTGGTTAATGTCCCCGATCCTGAAGGCGGTTCCGCATGGTACAAGATCCGCCTGAAACCCGTCGGAACTCCGTAGGGCACACCGTCCATCACTACTTAAGTTCCGCTACCGGAATGCGGAAGAACTTGTCCGTGCGGGACTTCTGCTTGTCCTCGCCACCGAGGCAATAGACAAAGCCGTCCAGCTTCACCAAGCCCACCATCGCCGCATACGGCAGCGGCTTCGCCTTTCGGTAGCTGTCCGCCTTCACATCATAGATCATAGCATCTGCCGTGAAGTCAGTCGTATAGCCTCCGGCGAGGTAGATGTGCTGATCATCCAGCGCCAGCGCCACGATTCCACGATTTGCCACCGCGAGCGACTTCAGCGCACGCCAGGTGTTTTTTGCGGGCGAAAAAGCATAAGCTTCCACTGAGTTCACCGGGGTGCTTGTCGTTGCATCATAGTTCATCCCGCCGAAGACGAAGAGTTCATCACCCACCACCGCCGATGCGGCCACAGCGAAAGGCTTGCCCGGGTAGTCGGCGAGAGGAACGGCTTGCAAGTGCCGGTCCTGCCGGGGTTTGTCGATGTAAACGATTTCATGCATCGACTTGCCAATCTCTGACAAATTGGCTGCATCTTTCATTCCTCCAACGATCAATCGTCTTCCCGAAACTTGTCCGCCCGCAGAAAGCACGACCCTTTCGGTGAGACCTCGAATTTTCCAGCCTTGCGAGGTTTTGATGGAATCAATCAACAGCGACTCAGGATGCGATTTTTCTCCATCGGTGCCACCAAGCACGGTGACTTCGACATCATTGCCCTGGCACAACACGCCATAGGCCAGGGGCCCTCCTGGAATTTTTGCGTCAAATTCAGACCTCCATTTCAAAGTGTGTGTGTCGAAGTGCCGGATGAAATTCAGCCAGTTTTTTTTGCCACCTTCCCAGTTCGTTCCACCAACAACGACAATGGAGTGACCTTGAACCCCGCATGCAAAGCCCCCGTTCGGTTCCGGCAGCGGCGGCAGCGGCTCCCAGTCAGCGGCATTCGCAGCGCAGGTAAGCGGCGCAACCAGCGCGGCTCCAATTTTAAATACTCGTGTTATCATCGGGAGTAGTCCTGCATTCATAGTGTGCAGTACAGGTCGCAGCTCATAGCGCCAAACTTTCTGCTTTCCTGCCCAATCGCCTGGTCTTAAAAACAAACCAGGAAACACTCGCATAAGAGCGCGTTTATCTGCTCTCATCTACTCCGGCACGCACGACACATGACTCACTTCTCCTGGCTCGATTACACCATCTTTGGCGTCTATCTCACGGCATCGGTCGCCGTTGGGCTGCTCTCCGCGCGCGGGTCCAGGTCTCTAAGCGATTACTTTCTCGCGGGTCGTGGCATGGGCAGCATCCTCGTCGGCATGTCCATTCTGGCGGCGTTGTTTTCCGGTATCAGCTTCCTCGCGGGTCCGGCGGATGTGTACAAGAACGGCTTTGGCTTTGCCTACATCATCCTGGCGTTTTTCATCGCCACACCGTTCACGGCGCTGTACATGATGCCGCTGTTCTATCAGTCGCGCTTCTTCACGGCCTACCAGTTTCTCGAAGAGCGCTTTGCACTCTCTGTGCGACTCCTTGCTTCTGGGTTGTTCATCTTTCGCGTCGCGCTCTGGCTGGCGGCCGCCACTTATGCGCCCGCGCTGGCGCTGGAAAAAGTGACGGGCATCCCGCTGTGGATCACCATTCTGGCCACCGGCACCCTGACCACGCTGTACACCGCACTCGGTGGCATGCGTGCGGTCATCTGGACGGATGTGATGCAACTGATCGTGCTCTTTGGCGGACAGTTGCTCATCGTCTATGTGGCCGTGGGCAAGATCCCCGGCGGTCTCGGCGGTGTCTGGGACACCGCACTGGCGGATGGACGCATGGACCTGAGCATGTCCTTCAGTCTGGCGGAGCGTGTCAATCTGGGGTCGGTGCTGGTGGCGGGGGCCTTCCTGCATCTGGTGCAGATGGCGACCGACCAGGTCTCAGTGCAGCGCTACCTCAGCGCAGGCAGCTTGCAGGAGGCCAAGCGCTCGCTGTGGCTCAAGCTCTGGTTCATCCTGCCCGTGCTTATTCTGTTTTATGGCATGGGACTGGTTCTCTACGCTTTCTACAAAACGCATGGAGATCCGATGGCTGCGGGCCTGATTGCCAAGGAGGACCAAATCCTGCCATTTTTCGTCGTGACGCAGCTTCCGTCCGGGCTGCCGGGTCTGCTGATCGCGGCGATCTACGCGGCCAGCATGTCCACGATTTCAGCCGGGCTGAACTCCCTCGCCTCCGCCACC
>NZ_JAQSEA010000290.1 GCF_029946185.1 Prosthecobacter sp. | reverse complement strand
CATGCCTTCCTCAACGCCGACCCCGACGCTGCCACCTCCGCACGCCTCCTCGACAAAGAACTCGACGCCGCCGAAAAATCCCTCGACCGCGAAATCATCTCCGTGATGGAATCCCACCACGCCGAGCTCGAAGGCTACATCCACCTCATCTTCGTCGCCCGCTTCCTCGAACGCGTCGGCGACCACGCCAAGAACATCTGCGAAGACACCATCTTCATCGAGCGCGCCGAAGACATCCGCTTCACCAAAGACAAACGCGCCGAAGTCGCCGCCTCAGCTGTCTCAGGTCTGTAAAAAAGTACTCATGAGCTTTAGCTCGTTCTGGAAAGCGCGCTGTTTGCCCTGGAACTCCAGAGCAAAGCTGAAGTGCTGCATTCAGTTGAGCCACCCAAAAAAACAGCTCATTTATCCAGGACGGCCTGCTTCTATGTCATCTCCCATCCTCCACCTCCCACGCCCCTACCGCGCCATCTTGTTCGACATGGACGGCACCCTCCTCGACTCCCATGTCGCCGTGGAGCGCGTCTGGCGGAACTGGGCCGCCGCCTACGGGCGTGATTCCGGCCCCGTCATGAAAGTGTCCCACGGCCGCCGCACCATCGACACGATACGTGCCTTTGCCATCCCCGGCCTCGACGAGGAAGCCGAAGCCCGCAAGATCGAAGCCCTCGAAATCGCCGACACCGACGGCATCGTCGCCATTCCTGGTGCCGCAGACCTCCTCGCACGCCTGCCAGCAGATCGCTACGCCATCGTCACCTCCGCCAGCCGCGCCCTCGCCACGCAACGTCTCAAAGCCGCCGGCCTGCCCATTCCCGCTTTCATGATCAATGCGGAGCAGGTCACCCACGGCAAGCCCGACCCCGAAGGTTACAACAAAGGCGCAGGCCTCCTCGGCACCACCGCCGACCAATGCCTCGTCTTCGAAGACGCCCCCGCCGGCATCGAAGCCGGCCTTCGCGCAGGTGCCGACGTCATCGCCATCTCCGCCGCCCGCCCGTTTCCCTTTGAGCCCGGCTGTCCCGAAGTACTGGATTATACCCAGGTGCATTTTGAGCTGGCCTAGCCCGCGCGCAGGCGAATAAAAAGGCGCTGTGTTTCCACAGCGCCCTTGGTTTAAATAGAACTCACTAACTCCTCAAGGAATGTTCCCCGGAGTAGAAACACCCTCTTCAAGCTTCAGCGCCCATTTGATCCCCGCGAGGATCATTTCCTGATAAGTCTGGGCGATCTCAGGGCTGTTCTTGCGATCCTTGGTATCCGCTTTCCAAGTCGGATCCCACACGTCTTCACGATGGCCCAGGGAGTTGTAATACACACGGCCAGCACCGAGTTCCTTGCACCATGCGACCGGGCAGTAGCCTCTCACCTCAGCATCCTTCAGCTCCTGGTCCTTCTTCGGATCTTCAATCTTCTTCTCTTTACGCTGAGCCGCTTCGGCCTTCATCTGCTCCAGATTCGGATGCGAGTTCAGCCCCAGCAGGCCGTGCACCTTCGCTTTGTCGAAGCTCTTGATGATGTAGATCTCATCGAAAACCTTCCAGCCCAGAGGCACACCCTTGGTAATCGGATGCGCAGGATCATGAACCACAGGCTGGATTTCCACCTGCGACTTGTGCGTTTCAAACTCACCGCCCAGCATGTCGATGTAGCCACGGAAAGGATGATAAGTGTCCGAGCCCGAATGCATCGCGATGAAAGCCTTGCCCCCTTCGATCAGCTTGATGAAACCCTCGCGGTCAGGAAGCAGCAGATCGCCCGTGGTGTTCGCAAACACAAAGCCATCGTAGCCCTTGATTTTATCCAGCGCCATCTTGTCCGCCATGTAAGCGGTGATCTTGTCATTCCAGATCTTGTTCGCTTCATTGAAGTCCGCAGAAGCCTTGCTGAAAGCTTCCGCCTTCGCCTTGAATGACTCTTCAGTTTCCTTCTCTCCACGCACAGGAGCCTTGCCGGGATTCTTTGGCTGGCCTTCCGGTTGGTGGACGTAATCAACCGTGAACGCACCCGACTTCGCCCCGAGTTCAGCCAGCACTTTCTCAGCCGTCTCAATGGAGGAATGGCGGAAGCCAGTGGTGACGGTGACAAGAAGGAGCTTCTTCGGTTCCGCGTAAGCGGTGAGCGACAAAGCAGCGGCAAACAGGAGAGTAAGGCGTTTGATCATGGGGAAAGAAACAACGTGGCGTGGCACCAGTCTTTTGCAGGCGGAAAGTGACCTCGGCAGGGATTAAATGCCCCGCAGCCACCAAGATCCGAAAACCTTCCTCAGAAGTAAATGCTCAGCGTCACCGAGCCAAAGAGCTGCCCTTCAGGCTGGCCTTTGAACTCCCGGGTGCGGTAGATGAAGGCGTAGCTCAGCTTCGAGTTGCGCCAGTTCATCGCGACACCGAGTGAAAGATCAGCCACGAAGATGTTCTTATCCACGGAATGGCTGCTGCGGAAAGTGTTGCCATCCAGGAAGATGTTGCGCGCCACCGCACGGCCTTCAGCACGGGCAAACATATGCACCCCAAAGCGTTGCGACCACGTCCTCGCACCCGAGCCCTCCACCGGAGTCGGCGTGGTGGCCGAGTCACTGATCGCCCCCGTGCCGAAATCATCCGGCAGATTGTAGCCAAAGCGATACTGCCCGCCCAGCGTGGCCAGAGTGTACACATTCCCCACCGTGGCACCGCCGTAAGGAAGAAAATCACACGCCAGCCCGCTGCCTTCCGGATTGCTCCGAAAGCGCCATTTGCGCTCATAAGTCGCCGTCACACCCACTTCATTGCGCAGCTGGTTGTCCCACCCCTGCGGGGAGCGCTGTCCGAGGGAATCATGCACCGCACGCTGCGTTTCTTCACCCATCGCCCACGGACCGATGACACCAATGTTGAAGACCAGAGTGTTCTTCACCCGTGGAGTTTTCCACACCAGGCCCAGCCCGGTGTAGAGCCAGCCCGCATACGGCCGCTCATTCGCCACCAAAGCAGAAGCCTGCGTATTCACCGGCGTGTACAAACACTGACCGATCGAGATTGCCACATTGCGCGTGTAGCTGGAGTCACCCGTGCCCGGCGCGTCATCGAAGATCCCCGCCAGTCCGCCCGCCGTCGGATCATCGCCAAACCGCCCGACGTTAGGCGATGTCCAGCTGATGCGCGCTCCATTCGTGTAGTCGCTGTCCGTGCCGGCGAAGGCATCGTTTTCAAAGTAAAAGGTCAGCGCTCCGAAGTGGGGGGGATTCACATCCGGCGCCATCTGGGAAAACACCAGATGGGGCAGGGCAAAAAAGGCGATGAGGGCGAACAATGTTTTCATAATAGTGAGAAAGCTACCGCGACTAGTAGGCGGTCGTCTATCGAAAAGGGCCATGGGGTTGGATGTACCAAATAATCTAAATATCTTCCAGCCTCCTGTTACGGCGGCAGCGATGCTGAAAAAGGCCGCTGAAAAGGCCCGCCCATGCCCGTTTGTGATGGGGATGAAAGCGATATCCTCCCTCCTGCTGCTTCTCTCTCTGGTCATGTCCCAGGCACAATCCGCCCCGCCTGTGGCCGCCGTGGATGCCTCGAAGCATCCTCACCTCCAGGCCGCGCTGGATGCCCTGCCCGAGGGCGGCGGACTCGTCACCATCCCCCCCGGCACCTATGTGATCACAGAGCCTCTCCGCGTGAAGACCGCAGAGACACGCATCGTCGGCAGCGGTGCAGCCACTCACATCATCAATCAAAACGCCACAGGCCAGCCAGCCTTCATCCTGCGTCCCCCCACTCTTGACACCGAAAAAAAAGCACAGCTCTGGCGCGTGCAGATCGCGGACCTGCGCGTCAGCGGCAATGAGAACAGCGGCGACGGCATCTTTGCCGAAGGCATTCAGGAAATCTATTTCGAAGGCGTCTCCGTTGACCACCATGGCGGCCACGGCATCCACATGGTGAACTGTACCGAAGATCCCCGCGTCGCCGACTGCATCCTCACCTACAACAAAAAAAGCGGCGTCGAAATCCACGGCGGCCATGACATCATCGTCAACGCCAACCACTTTGAAGAAAATCAAGACGCCCTCCGCTGCTATGACGCCTTCAATCTCTGCATGAACGGCAACAACATCGACGATCACCTCGGCAACGGCGTCATCATCGAAAATACCTACGGCTCCGTCCTCAGCGGCAACATGATCGAAGAGTGCAACGGCACCGCCATCATCCTTGATCGCGACTGCTACGGCATCACCCTTAGCGCAAACGTCATCGCCCATCATCTCCAGGGCGGCATTGACCTGCGCGATGCCTGTGGCTGCACCTTGAGTGCGAATACCTTTGTCCTCGCCCATGAGTTTTCCGTGCGCGTGGGCAAGGAGTCTGAGCGCAATACCATCACCGGCAACACCTTCTGCAACACCTACATCGGGGCAGGGAAGGAAAAGCGCCCGGCTGAGGCCAAGGTGCCCATGGGCGTCGATGTCGGCACCGGCGTTCTGATTGAAGGCGGAGTCAATGGCTTGATCCTCACCGGCAACACCTTTTCCGGGCTCACCACCGCCGCAGTTTGGAGCACAGGCGTGGTGAAAAATGTGCTCGTCACCTCCAATCTATGTCTGGATTGCGGCCGTAAACTCGCTAAGAAGAGTGCTTGGCTCGACTTTAAACCGAAGTCCCATGTCATTCTCAGAGACAACCTGGACGAAACCTCCCCCACCGCCCCCTGAAGACCCATGCTTGATGTACAGCGCAACCGCAGCGCCAAAAACCGTGAAGAAATCGAGTTCGCGCGCAAGTTCATGTGGGCCCACATGATTTTTGGCGCGGGGGTGATGACGCTGTTTTTGTTTCATGCAGTCTTTAGCTGGTTTGCCGGTTCCCTCGTCTGGTATGGCCTGAGTCTCGTCGTCATGTATGGTTATATGAACGGGCGGCAGGCCTGCCGCTGGCTGCTCGCGCTCACGTTTTTCGCCGGATCAGTGGCCGGTCTATACTTCCTTAGCCGCGTTTTGCCGGCCATCACGGAGCCACGCGCCGCCCTGGTGCCACATGCCATCATCCCCCTCTGGGTGGGACTGGCTAATTTGACCTATGCAGTCGCGGCGCTGTTCGTCTCGTTCAGTCCACGCATCCGCCGCGCCGGCGAGACAGGGTTTATGCTGTGGTGATCGCAATAAGCAGTCACGAGCTTTAGATCGTTCTGGAAGGTATGCATGATTGCTTGGGCGAACCCCGCGGCTGTCTTTGAAAGAATTAAAATCTTTTCCGGCTATACCGGATGTGCGAACGCATTCACCCTCTGGCTACGTCGATGACGAAGCTCCTTTCCAGTGCATTTCTTCTGATGCTGGCCGTGATGTGCTGTGGCACAGCTCAGGCTGCAAAGCCGTACATTCCTAGCTACTTTGATCTGGGGTGGCGGATGGCAGACTCTGACTTTCGCATTGAGGTCGTGGGCAGGCTGTCAGATGTGGGTGTTAACCAGCAACGTGTTTCAGGGAAAAGAGTACAACTGACGGTAGGTGGAAGAAGGGCAGGGGTTGACCTTGATTGGAAGCTGTTCGCTGCACTCCTCACCCTCGCGTATCTGACTTTTCGCCTCTCTCAAAAACAACAACGCCGAAGAGGAACCCTCTTCGGCGCGTTGATAAATTGAAATGCGATAAGCGAAGTTGAAACCCGCTCGCCCTTCTTACTTCTTCCGGTCCCGGATCGCCCCAGTCCTCAACCGCAGACCATTCAACCGGATAAACCCGGTCGCATCGTCCTGATTGTAGGCCTTCGTCGGATCCGCTTCCATCGTGGCGATCTGCGGATTGTACAGGCTGAAGAGGCTCTTGCGGCCCGCAGGGATGATGTTGCCCTTGTACAGCTTCACGCGCACCGTGCCGCTCACCTTCTTCTGGCTCTCGGTCACCAGTGCCTGCAGCGCGAGGCGCTCCGGCGCATACCAGAAGCCGTTATAAACCAGGGTGGCATACTTCGGAATCAGGCTGTCACGCAGGTGCATCACTTCGCGGTCCATCGTCAGGCTTTCGATCTGGCGGTGTGCGAAGTGCAGGATGCTGCCGCCGGGGGTTTCGTACACGCCGCGGCTCTTCATGCCCACGAAGCGGTTCTCCACCATGTCCACGCGGCCCACGCCGTGCTTGCCACCCAGCTTGTTGAGCAGCTTCATCACGCCCAGCGGGGAGAGCAGCTTGCCGTTCACGGCGATGCAGTTGCCCTTTTCGAATTCGAGGATCACCGTCTCCGCCTTGTCCGGCGCGTCTTCCGGGAAAACGGACAGCGTGTTGAAGTAGCCCTTGTGCTTCGGATCGCTCGCGTCAAACCACGGATCTTCGAGGATGCCCGCCTCATAGCTGATGTGCAGGAGGTTGCGGTCCATTGAGAAAGGCTTCTTCGCGCTCGCCTGCACCGGGATCTTCTTTTCTTCGCAGTAGGCAATCATCTCGGCACGGCCCGGGAACTGAGTGCGGAAGCGCTCATCACGCCATGGGGCGATGGTTTCGATCTCCGGGGCCAGAGCGGCCGCCGTGAGCTCAAAGCGCACCTGGTCGTTGCCCTTGCCCGTCGCACCGTGCGCGATGAACCCGGCCTTCTCAGCCTTGGCGATCTCCACCATGCGCTTGGCGATCAGCGGCCGCGCGATGCTGGTGCCTAGGAAGTACTCGCCTTCATAAATGGCACCCGCCTGGATCATCGGAAAGATGAAGTCCGTGGCGAACTCTTCCTGCAGGTCGTCAATGTAAATTTTCGAGGCCCCGGTCTTTTTGGCCTTGGCGTTCAGGCCTTTAAGCTCGTCGTCCTGGCCGACGTTGGCGCAGAAAGCGATGACTTCAGCGTTGTAGGTTTCCTTGATCCAGGAAAGAAGGACGGAGGTGTCAAGGCCGCCGGAGTATGCGAGGACGATTTTTTTGCTCATAATGCCGCTTTTTTAGAGGGGCGCGGAGAATAAGGGCAATCGCAGGTGTGTCGAGCACTGGAGTTCGCATTTTTTGCTAAATGGGGAGGGGAAATATCAGATGGTTAGTGAAAGTTAAATAAATAGCCGCTTTCTATTGAAATTATAATCGGTATAGTTAGGCTAGATTTATTCACAAAAAATACATGGGTCTACCTACGGGATACAGCAGTCCTTCGAATGTTTCTAAAGAAGCAGGCGACTCGACTGTGGTCATTCGCCGCGCTGCAGCGTGGGTGCTGGGGCGTTGCGCCCGGGGCCAGCGCTCTCTGACGGCAGGTATCACCCTCTTTGTCGCTTCCGCAGTGGCCGCACTGGCCGCGACGGATTTCAGCGACTACAACCTTTTCGGCAGTGCCAGCAGCACCACCGTCAGCACCATCAGGATCGGTGCCCTCACCGACAGCGAAACGAGCATCACGGCCAATGCCAGTGCCACGGGAGATGACAACACGGGCAGCGATGATGAAGACGGCGTGACACTTCCTGTCAGTCTGGTCACGGGCACTACTGGCAGCATGGTCGTGAGGGTCACGAACGCCAGCGGCTCCACCGTGTATCTCAATGCGTGGATCGATTTCAACAACAACGGCGTGCTCACCAACACTGGCGAGCAGATCGCCACCAACACGACGATCACCAACGGCACATCGAATGCCAACAGGACCATCAACTTCAGTGTGCCCTCCGGCGCCAGCATTGGCGATGTGGGCGTCCGTGTGCGCCTGACCTCCACCAGCTCTCCCGGCTCCACCGGCCAGAGCGGTAATGGTGAGGTGGAAGACTATCTCGTGCAAATCTGCCCGACCATCACGGTGGGCC
Organism: Prosthecobacter sp.; assembly: GCF_029946185.1. GTDB lineage: Bacteria > Verrucomicrobiota > Verrucomicrobiia > Verrucomicrobiales > Verrucomicrobiaceae > Prosthecobacter. Next base: position 4,213 of record NZ_JAQSEA010000290.1, on the reverse strand, counting down.
CTACCAGCCTGAGCAGTGCGACGGTCGGCACCCCCTACTCCCAGACGATCAGCGCCAGTGGCGGCTCCTCTCCCTACAGCTTCAGTGTGAGCAGCGGCTCGCTGCCAGACGGACTGACCCTCAGCTCGGGCGGCGCACTGAGCGGCACGCCCACCTCTGGAGACAGCCAGACTTTTACCGTGCAGGCGGTGGATCAAAACGGCTGCGTCGGCACCCGCACTTACACCTTTACGCCGACTTGCACCAGCTACGTCATCTCACCCTTCGCCATGGGGTCGTGGGATCTGTCCACAGCGGTCAATGTCACCTTGGTGGCCACGGCGACGTCGGGCTCCGTGAATGCGCCTCTCACCTGGTCCCGTTCCTCCGGCACGCTCCCGGCGGGGCTCTCGTTGAGCAGCGCGGGTGTGCTGAGCGGCACCACCACCGCGAAGGGCACCTCCAGTTTCACGCTCAGGGTCACCGACTCCTACGGTTGTACCGCCGAGCAGCCTTATCTGATGACGGTGGCCTCCGGCACCAGCTACTCCAGCCTCCTCTATGTCAGCACCGGCAACGGCAGCACCGGCTATCTGGAAACGTATGATGTCTCCACGGGAGCGAAGAAACTCGTCGGCCAGACTCGGGACTCGAGCTCCCATTACCTGACGGATCTGGCCTGGTCACCCTCCGGCATCCTCTACGGCATCGACTTCAACAACATCTACCAGATCAACCCCACCACAGGGGCGGTGACGCGGCTGGGCAGTTTCAGCACCAGCAACAGCTTCAACGGTCTGGTGTTTGACTCCGCCGGTACGCCCTACATGAGCAGCGTCAGCAATGGTGACATCTACACCTTCAACATTTCTTCGCTGAGCACCAACTCGAACACCTCAACCAGCATCGCCTTCACCGCGCCGGCCACGGTTCCGAACGGTCAGGCGCTCAACAGTGCAGGGGATCTGGCGTGGATTGGCAATGAATTGTACTACACCACTGCGGGCAGCGGCTTCACCGCGTTCTATTTGTACAAAGTGCCGGAAGGTGGCAACGCCGCCCAGTTGGTGGGACAGGTCAAAAATACGGGTGGCTCCGCCATCGCAGATGTGTTCGGTCTGTCCACGGACGGTTACGGCACTCTGTTTGCCCAGGCCGGTAACGCGCTCTACACGCTGGATAAAACGACCGGCGTGGCCACCACCATCACCTCCAGCATGGCGTCATCCGCCATCTCCGGTGGTGCCATGCGCTATGAGTTCACTCAGGTGCTGGATGACTTCGGCGACTACTCCGGTTTTGATGTGGCACGCAACACCGTGTTCGACTCGTTGTTCATGGGTTCGCTCGTTGATTACGACATTCCAGCGGCGTTCAACATGGCCGCCAATGCGGATGATTTGTCTTGGACGGATGACGAAGACGGCGTCACGCTGCCTGCCAGCGCGGTGCAGGGAGCCACGGGCGTGAGTGTGACCGTGAAGGTGACAAACACCTCCGGTGCACCTGCCTTCCTGAACGGCTGGATCGACTTCGACAACAACGGTTCGCTGACGGAAAGCGGCGAGCAGATCATCAACAATGTCGTCATCCCCAGTGACACGAACAATGTCAGCCAGAGCTACACCTTCAATGTGCCTGCGAATGCAGCCGTCGGCAGCCTGGGCGCACGTTTTCGTCTCACCGCCGTGACCAATCCCAGCCCCTCTGGTGCCAGCGGCCCGGGTGAGGTGGAAGACTATCTGTTCAATGTGACCTGCAGCACCATCACGCTGACGCCCACCACGCTGCCTGCTCCTACAGTCGGCACCGCCTACTCAAGGACGGTGGCTGCCACCGGTGGCAATGCTCCCTACTCCTACGCGGTCGCCACCGGAGCGCTGCCTGCCGGTCTCACGCTGAATGCCACCACCGGCGTCATCTCAGGAACTGTCACCAGTTCCAGCGCCACCAGCTTCACCCTGCGCGCGACAGATGCCAAAGGCTGCACCGGCACGCGGGCCCTCAGCGTGACTCCGATCTGCCCGGCGGTGTCCGTCACTCCTGCCTCGCTCAACACGCCCACAGTCGGCACCAGTTTCTCACAAACACTCAGCGCTGCAGGCGGCATTTCGCCCTACACCTGGGCGCTCACCAGCGGCTCCCTGCCGGCCGGGCTGTCTCTAAGCACGAGCAACGGTACCATCAGCGGCCTCCCCACCAGCGGCACTGCTGCGACCTTCAGCGCGCGCGCCACCGATGCCGCAGGATGTACCAAAACTCAGTCCTACACCGTCACCCCTGACTGCCCGACGATCAGCATCTCGCCGGGCACTCTCACAGCGGGATCAGTGGGCACCGCCTACTCGCAGACCCTGAGCGCCAGCGGCGGCACCGCAGCTTACAGTTCTTGGACCGTGACCAGCGGCTCGTTGCCATCAGGCCTCACGCTCAATGCCAGCACTGGCATCATCAGCGGCACGCCCACGGCCTCCGCCAGCCCCTCGACCTCCGTGACCGTGCGCGTGAATGATGCGTATGGCTGCCAGGGCACACAGGTGGTGACTTTGCAAATCTGCCCTGTCATTTCGGTGACGCCTTCGATCCTGCCGACCCCCACCGTGGGCACCGCATACTCACAAAACCTCAGCGCTTCGGGTGGCACAGCATCCTACACTTACACCCTCGCCAGCGGCACGCTGCCCACCTGGGCCACGCTCAGCTCTGCAGGTTTGCTCAGTGGTACACCCACCAGCGCCACCGCCGCCAGCTTCGCTGTGCGTGCCACCGATGCCAATGGCTGCTCCGCCACGGTTTCATACACCGTGACTCCCGTCTGCCCGACCATCACCATCACGCCCGCGACGCTGGTCTCTGGCACCGTCGGAAGTTTCTATTCGCAGACGCTCTCCGCCACGGGTGGTGTCGCGCCTTACAGCTCCTGGACGGTCACAGCCGGAACACTGCCTGCAGGACTCACGCTTAATGCCAGCACTGGAGTCATCGGTGGTACACCCACGGCCTCCGCCAGCCCATCCACCTCCGTCACCGTGCGGGTGAATGATGCCAATGGCTGCCAAGGCACACGCGCCATCACGCTGCAAATCTGCCCGGTCATCACCTTTTCACCCACCACGCTGTCCACGCCGACGGTGGGCACCTCGTATTCGCAAACCATCACGGCTAGCGGCGGCACTGCTCCCTACACTTTCACCCTGGCCAGCGGCACTCTGCCTGCCTGGGCTTCGCTCACTTCCGCCGGTGTCCTCAGCGGTACCCCAAACACCACCACCACGGCCATCTTCACCCTCCGTGTCACCGATGCTAACGCCTGCACCACCACGCTGGCCTGCACGCTGACCCCGCAATGTCCGACGATCACCCTCACGCCTTCCGCGCTCGCCGCAGGCACCGTGGGCACGGCTTACTCGCAGACGCTCGCCGCGAGTGGCGGCATCGCTCCTTACAGTACCTGGACTGTCACCGGTGGCGCACTGCCAGCGGGTCTCACGCTCAATGCCAGCACCGGAGTCATCAGCGGCACGCCGACGGCTTCCGCAAGTCCTGCCACCACGATCACCTTCCGCGTGAATGATGCCAACGGCTGCCAAGGCTCGCGCGCCATCACCTTAAAAATCTGTCCGGCCATCACCTTGGCTCCCACGACTCCGGCCGCCGGCACTGTGGGCGTCGCCTACTCGCAGACCATCTCCGCTTCTGGGGGTGCTGCGTCCTACACCTTTGCGGTCGTCAGCGGCACGCTGCCTGTGGGCCTCTCGCTCAATGCCAGCACCGGCGTGGTCAGCGGTACACCCACCAGCCAGACCAGCGGTAACGTCACCCTGCGTGCCACGGATGCAAACGGCTGTCAGGGCACGCAGTCGATGACCTTTGCCATGGGCTGCCCGGCCATCACCATCTCCACGGCCACGCTGCCGCTGGGCACCGTGGGCAGCGCGTATTCACAAACACTCGCCGCCACCGGCGGCTCATCGACCTACACTTGGACGGTCACCAGCGGCACACTGCCAGCGGGCTTGTCCCTCAGCAGCGGGGGCGTCCTCAGCGGCACGCCCACCACTGGCAACGCAGCCGGAGTCAGCGTGACCATCTCAGCCACGGACAGCGTCAACACCTGCGCCGGTACCAAAACCTACACGCTGCAGATTTGCCCAGTCGTCACCCTTTCTCCCACCGCGCTGAACCCACCGACGGTGGGCACGGCCTATTCGCAGACCGTCACGGCTGCCAGCGG
>NZ_JAQSEA010000289.1 GCF_029946185.1 Prosthecobacter sp. | reverse complement strand
GTGCTGTGGAAGATGCCGTAGAGCGCGTAGTAGTCCTGCGTGGTGATGGGATCGAATTTGTGGTCGTGGCAGCGGGCGCAGTTGACCGTGAGTCCGAGGAAGCTGCGGCCGAGATTGTCGATGCTGTCCTCGATGGTCAGATGCTGCGGATAATCCTCCACCCGCGATCCAAAGCGGCGCGAATTGGCGATGTAACCCGTGGCGAGCGTGCGCTGGTAGCTCTCCTCATCATTCGCACCGCCGCGCAGGTCCCCGGCGATTTGATCGCGCACGAATTCATCATACGGCAGGTCGCGATTGAACGCGGCGATGACCCAGTCGCGATAGCGGTACATCTGCGGGATCGGGTAGTCGGAGTTGTCGCCGGCTGTGTCGGCATAGCGCACGACATCAAGCCAATGGCGGCCCCAGCGCTCACCATAGCGTGGCGAATCAAGCAGGCGGTCAATCACATGCGCGAAAGCCTGGGGAGAGCCATCCGCGATGAAGGCCGCGACTTCTTCCGGTGTCGGCGGCAGGCCGATGAGATCGTAAGTGGCGCGACGAATGAGCGCATGTTTGTCAGCAGCGGCGGCGGGCTTGAGTTTCGCGGCTTCGAGTTTTGCGAGCACGAAACGGTCGATGTCATTCACGGGCCATGTTGCGTTTTGCACAGCGGGCAATTGGGGTGTCGCAAGCGGACGGAAGGACCACCAATCGCGCGCCTTGCCCCAATCAATGCTGCTCTTCGCCTGCACCGCCGCGACGGTGTTTTCCGTGCGCGGATCGGGAGCGCCCATGCGCACCCAGGTTTCAAAATCGGCAATGACATTGGGTGGCAGCATTTTTTTTGGCGGCATGGCCAGGTCTTCGCTGGTATGACGCAGCGCCTGAATGATCAGGCTCGCAGCAGGATCCCCAGGCGTGAGCGTCGGCCCCGTATCGCCACCTTTGACCACACCTGCCCGTGAATCGAGCAGCAGACCGCCTTTGATCTTTTCCGATTTCGCACTGTGGCACTTGTCGCAGTGCTCCACGAGCACGGGACGAATCTTGGCCTCGAAGAAGGCGATTTGATCAGGCGTGGGCGCTTCGACAAACGGCATCTTGGCGAGCTTTGGCACCGCCGCGCCACCAGACCAGATTTCGAGGCCCGACAAATTGGCTGCGCCGTGACTCGCCGCATGGGCGGAGACTTTGATCTTGCCTCCCACACTTTCACAAGTCCATGGCCCAAGCTTTTTCCACATGCCCGCCGTGCCGCTTTCAAAGCCTTCCAGGACGACGCGGTCATTCACCAGGAGATCGAAGCGCTCATTGTTGTTGTCCTCCCAGACATAGAGAAAGACCTGGAACTCTCCTGCCGGGACGTTGCCAAACTCGACGTCCACCTTGCTGCCCCAGACGCTGCTGCGGATCATCTGCGTGCGTGCGGTGTCCGTCGGCGGCTTGAGCAGGACCTTTTGGTTTTCGAACGTCTTGCCGCTCACTTTCACATTCTTGGCCCCTACCGCAGACTCCCATGCGTGGTCGCCGATGGTCAATGCGGGGCCGTACAAGTTCAGCGCCCGATAAAACACCGCCTCAGCCCCCATGAGAGGAACTGCGAGCAAGAGGCAGGTGCAGGTCAGAGAGGACAGCCTCATGACGCAGGAAAACGGCTGGGATTCAAGATGCGGCGTTTGCCAGCCTCCAAGTGCTCGGCCATGAGATCCGCCGCATGGGCACCGTCACCCGCCAGCACAGCCGCGACGATCTGCACATGCTCGGCCACGCTTTCCGTCGGCCGTGTGCGGTCCGTGTGATTCACACGAATGATCACCTGCAAAATTTTGTCCTGCAGACGCTCCATCATCGTCATGATCTCACGATTGCCGAGAAAGGAGCACAGCAGGCAGTGCATCTCGCCGTCGAGCCGCATGAGCGCGCTGAGATCATCGTCACGCAGCGCAACCTGCTGCTGGTCGATATTCTCCTGCAAAAGCTTCTGCTGCGGCTCACTAAGCCGGCCAGCCAGACGGCGCACGGTCCAGCACTCGACGGCCTCGCGCAGTTCGTAGTGGTCCACGATGTCCTCCACGCTCATGCCACGAACAACGATGCCCTGCTGCGCCGAAATGCTCACAAAGCCCTCCGCCTCCAGCCGCTCCAGCGCCACATGGACGGGTGTCTTGCTCATTTCGAGCTGCTGGGCGAGCTGCCGCTCCGAAAGGAAGGTGCCGGGCGGAAATTCACCGGACACGATGAGCCGTCGAAGCTCGGAATACGCGCGTGATTGAAGGCGGGAAGGAGGGGTGGCGGCAGGCATGAGTTCAGGAGATTTAACACTGGAATCCAACTGGAATACCAGTAAAAACGTCAGCAGCTTTGCTTTCTATCCCGATGCTGCGAAGGAATCACTCAGACGGCCAAATGGGCGCTCGATTGTATCCTGCTCACCACTGCAGGGTGGACACGTCCACGCGCGTCTCGTTGCGGCTTTCCTTGATGATGTGACCGTCGGAGAGGTGCAGCACGCGGTCGGCCATGGCGGACATGGCGGCGTTGTGGGTGATGACGACGGTCAGTGTGCCGAGTTCACGATTGATGCGCTCGATGGCTTCCAGCACAGTGATGCCGGTGGTCACATCGAGGGCGCCTGTGGGCTCGTCACACAGCAGCACCTCGGGTTTTTTTGCGATGGCACGGGCGATGGCCACGCGCTGCTGCTCGCCACCGCTGAGCTGGGACGGGAAATGGTCCATGCGGTGGCTCAGGCCCACGCGGTCCAGCGCATCCTCCGGCTTCATCGGGTCCGGGGCGATGTCGGTGATGAGGGCCACGTTTTCGCGGGCGGTGAGGCTGGGGATGAGATTGTAGAATTGAAACACGAAGCCCACGCAGTTGCGGCGGAACTGGGTCAGCGTGCGCTCGCCGCCGCCGGAGAGGTCCCAGCCTTTGTAGCGCAGGGTGCCGGAGGTGGGGATGTCCAGCCCGCCCAGGATGTTCAGCAGGGTGGACTTGCCGCTGCCGGACGCGCCTAGCAGCACCACCAGCTCGCCCGGATGGAAATCGAGATCGACCCCCTGAAGGGCCACCACATTGAGATCTCCTGTTTGATACACTTTGCGCAGCCCCCGGGCCGCAAAGATCGGCTTTCCGAACTCAGCAGACGGCTGGCGGGTGATCAGGGAGCTGGAAGGCTGAGGGCTTGGCATGAGCCTAACTTGCATGGCGAAAGGGATTGTGCCAACACGATGATGGTGGTTGCGTCTGGCGTTCATCGCGCAAGATTAACCGATGCCCATTTTGGCCAGCGACGACACTCCCGACATTCACACCACGAGGGTCAAACTCCCTACGCGTGAACGCCCCAGCGGACGCACTCTCGTCATTGGCGACATCCATGGTTGCTCGACCGCGCTCGATCTCATGCTGCAGGAATTGGCCCCCCAGAGCGACGACATGGTTGTCACCTTGGGGGATTACGTGGATCGCGGGCCGGACAGTCGCGGCGTGGTGGAGCGTCTGCTGGAACTGGAAAAGCAGGTCCAGCTCGTTCCCCTGATCGGCAACCATGAAATCCTCATGCTCGATGCCCGCAGCCAGCTGCTTGATCCAGGTTCATGGTACGGCGTCGGCGGCAGGCAGACCATGGAGTCCTATGGCTGCCGGGAGATCCCGGACTGGAGCGCCATCCCGCAGGAGCACTGGGACTTCCTCAGCCAGCGCCTCCGCCGCTGGCATGCGAACGACACGCATATCTTTGCGCATGCGAATGTGAACGCCATGCTGCCCATGGAGGATCAGAGTGACGACTGGCTGTTCTGGAGGCGCTTCGATGATTCCCACCCGCATTTTTCGGGCAAAACGCTGGTCTGCGGACACACCGCCCAAAAGAACGGACTGCCCTTCATTCTCCCCAGCCGGATCTGCATCGACACCTGGGCCTATGGGGATGGCTGGCTCACGGCACTCGATACCGGCAGTCAAACTCTGCTGCAGACCAATCAGCGCGGCGAGACAAGACGCTACAGTTTTGACGAGGTGCGCATGCTCACCGAAAAAGTGTGACCTACACAGCCATGACTCGCGCGCGCTGGATCCTTTCTGCTGCCTCTCTCTTCGCGCTTTGGCTCATGGGTGCTCTGGTATGCCTGCCGCATCTGCAGCGGGATCTCGAAACAGCCGCCCGGGACGTGCTCTCTCAGCAGTCCGCCCTACGCGATCGAATGGGAGGACTGCGGCTCGTATTCGACGGCCAGCAGGCGCGACTCACCGGCAGCGTGCGTACGCAGGAGGACCGCCGCTTGGTCGAAAACACCGTGCGTGATCGAGTGCGCCTGCCAGCCCCGTTTTCCGCCAGCCTCGGGCGGCATCTCAATCCTGTCAGTGCGGTGCAGAGCGAGGTTGAAGTCATCCCCAGCCCGCCCGGCTGGATGCTGCTGGCCGCTGATGGGGACCACGCACGCCTGCTGGGCACCGCCGCCAACGCCTTGGAAGCACGCGACCTCGCGCACAGCCTGCAGGAAGCCTGGAGCATCCGGGGAGGGATGAGTGAAGGCATGCCGGGCACCGACGCTGCGAACCATGACGAAGCCGCCAGCGTCGCCACCACACTGCGAACCATGCCGTCCCCGCAGACCAGCGTGCAGGCTTACCTGGCCCGCATCGGGCAGTCATGGCAAGAGCTGACGCTGAGCCAATCTGACACGGCACTCCTCGCTGAAGCACGTGCACTGGGTGTCAGCGATGCGGAATGGGAGAATCAGGTGCGCCCTGCATTGGACGTGCTGCGCGCCACCCAGCAGAGGCAGCACCTCACCCAGGCGGAAAGCGAGCGCCTAGGCAGACTGCCTCCAGGCTACCTCTTCCTCGCGGTGCGTGATCAGCAGATCATTCTCCGCGGAGAAGTTGGCACCCACGCCATGAAACAGGAAATCCTCGAAGACGCCCTGACCACCTTCGCATCGCGTCGCCTGCATGATGAAATCCGCGTCAGTGCGCAGCGTCGCCCTAGCGGTGAGTTTGGCCCCATCACCACCGCCCTGCTGCCGGAGGAGGGCAAGGCAGGTGGGAAATCCTGTTTTCTCAGCTTCAGCGGCGAGGCCTGGAAGTCGGTGGACTGGCAGATCACCCCCCGTGAACAGTCATGGAAGGACGAACTGCCTAAAGGGCTCGATGCCAGACTGCTGGAAGATGACAGCACCGAGCTCAGCAACTGGCTGCAGGGGGATGACTCCCACTCACCGGCTCCCTCCCAGCCCACAGACCCGGCATTCATCGCCCTCGCGCTGTTTGGCACGAAGGCCCTCGTCTCGGGGCGGGTCGCCGAAGAAGCGGTGCGTGCCCAACTCATCGCAGCCGTTCGTCAGGCCTACAGCCCGCCCTTCATCGTCATCAGCGACCAAGTTCATGTTCGCGGCAGTTGCGAGCCCTCGGGCAGCATCCTGAACACGCTCAAAAGCCTGCCGCCACCACCCGCCACGCAGATTGCCGTGGTTTTCGCCGTCGCTAAACCCGGCGGCACATGGACGCTCATCCCGATGACACGCGAACTCCTCGAAGCGGGGGGGCTGGCCAAGTGCGGCCTCCTGCCCGCTGGCATCCCTGCCGGGGTGGTCGAAGACCTCACCGCCGAGACCATTGAGCAGCTTCGCCTGCACCTGCCCCCCCCTGATTTCCGCTGATGTCCTCCCTCCTCTGGCTGCTGCTCTATCTCGCTCCGCTGCTCGGTCTCACCGCAGCCCTGTTCGCATGGTTCGGCTGGAAATGGCGCGGCAGTGACATGAAGAATCGTATCGACGAACAAGCTGCTCAAATCGACACGGCACAAACAGCTCTGCGTCAGGCTGAAGCCGAACACGCCGCAGCCCCCCCCGCGCATGACCCGGCTGCGGCAGACGAACTCCAGTCCCTGCGGGAAGATTTGAAGTCTGCCCAGCGCGACGCACGTCTGCGCCAGGATGAGGCCTCCAAAGCGAATGAAGCCGCGCTGGCTCAAGAAGCGAAAATGGCGCGGCTGCTGGCAGATCTTGAGCAACTGCGTGAAGAACACACCTCCGCCCAAGCTGAACTCGACAGCTTGCGCAGTGCGCCACCCGCCGCAAACGAGACCGCAGCAGCCCCTGCCAAACCCAAACGCAAGCGCAGCACTCCGGCGAAACCCACAGCAACCACCGCCACGCTACGCGAAAAAATCACGGCGCTCGAAAGCCAGCTCCAGGCGTATGAGGCGGGTCTCGTCGCCCTGACCCAGGAGCGTGAGGAGTGGCGGCTGCGCGTCAGCCAACTCGCAGAGCAGACACCGGCCGATGCCGCCGGTCTCGGAGCCGCACGCCGCAGTTTTAACGACAGCGAAAAGCGCTTTGTCACCGCCGCGTCGGAGATAGCACGGCTGCAAAATCAAACCCGTGTGCTGCTGCGCGTGGAGGAAACAAATGCCGCACTCAAGGATGTGCCTGATGACGACCTCACGCAGATCAAGGGCATCAAAAAGATCATCAGCGAGCAGCTTCACTCCCACGGGATTCGCACCTGGCAGCAAATCGCGCAATGGAACGACGACGAGCTGCGCGCCTTCAGCGAAATTCTGGCCTTCAAAAACCGCGCCATCCGTGAGCAATGGCAACAGCAGGCACGTGCGTTGCATGAGGCCGCCCACACCCGCCTGCTTTAATTATTTTCACCGCATGCTCACCGTTTCGCGACTCTTCTTCTCATTGCTGCTTACGCTCCCCCTTGCCTCCTGCGTCAATCCTGGCACGCCGGCCAACCGTCAGGAACAAGTCCGGCTCCTCAGTCACGATCTCCAGCAGCTCTCACCGACGGTGAGCGCGCGCGAGGCCGACCGGCTGGCGACAACGGCGATCGAAGAATCCGCCAGACTCTCCGAGGATTTCAAACCCATGGTCTATCCGTGGATGAACAACGGCCTCGTCAACACAGGGCTGCGCAAGCGCGGGCTCTGCTACCAATGGCGGGATGATTTGTTCCCCCATCTGTTCCGTCTGAATCTGCAAACGATGGCTCTGCACCTTACCGCCTCAAAGCGCGACACCTGGCAGGAGCACCACGGCATCATCGTCACCGCGAAAGGCCAGCGCTTTGAAGACGGCCTCGTCATCGATCCCTGGCGCAACGGCGGCCGCCTGTGGTGGGGCCTGCTAAAAAATGATAAACGACATCCGTGGAAGCCGCTGCCACGGGAGCTCACCCCCATGGTACTGCGCCCGCTGCTGATGCCGGATCTTTACCCATCAGGCAGTAAGTTCCCCCCAACCAGGTGACCTGATTCACCCCCGTGCAAGCGACGGAGGTTTGAAACTTCCTCAATCAAAAATCGATTGTTCAACAATCGTCAGTCCTGCCGGCTGCAGCGCGCCCTGGCCGTGCGTGATTGAGGATGGATGAACAACGATTGCTGATTTTAGAGGTGCCGATCCTGTCCGCGTACGCGCATCACACCCGTGCCTTGGATGTGACCACGGCGTAAGAACGAGACACGGACTTCCAGTTCACCACATTCCACCAAGCCTCGATGTATTTCCTCCGGTCGTTCCGGAACTTCAAATAGTAGGAGTGCTCCCAGAGATCGAGGCACAGAATGAACCGGCCCTGCTGCTCCGGCTTCACGAAATCGGTCATGAGCGGATTGTCCTCGTTCTTCGTCGTGGTGATGACGAGCTTTCCATCCGGGCGGTACACCAGAAAGGCCCAGCCGGAGCCGAAATTCTTCATCGCGGCCTCTGTAAAGGCGGTTTTGAATTCGTTGATGCCGCCAAATTCGCGGACAATCGCTGCGGCCACTTTTCCCTCAGGTCCTGCGGGGCCTGATCCGGCCGGTGCCAGAAAGCGCCAGAAGGAAGTATGATTGACGTGCGCCCCGCCATACTGACGGATGTCCCGCTGCTTTTCGACAGACAGCGTTTCAGGCGGCCCGCCCATCCGCACCATTGTCCTGCGGGGGTCTGAGGGCAGCACGAGACTGCGAATGTTGGGCATCAGCGCAGAGACATTTGCCACGCTCAAATTGGTCTGCTTGAGCGTCAGGTTCAGGTTCTCGATAATTTCCGTGTGATGCCTGCCGTAGTGCAGCTTCAAGGTCGCGGCATCGAGGTGCGGCTCCAAGGCGTCAAAATCAAACGTCAGCGGCTCCTGACGCAGCGGAATTCCCAGCGGGGCAATCACCTGCTCTGGGGCAGCGGCAAACAAAGCCCCGGTCACGGCGGCACAGCCGGTCGAAACAAAAAGACGTCGCGTTAATGGATTTTCCCTCATGGTGGATTAAAGAAATACTTCATTTCCGCCGCCTACTGCAAGCAAGAACCACGCAGATGGCCACAATGCCTTCAGGGTTTGTTTTTCTTCACCGCTGGCGGTGGCGTCACTTTGATTCCGGCCGCTTCCATCACGAGGTGCTGAAAGGCGTCCTTGGCCTTGCCGCTGTTGGGCACGAGTACATTTTGCACCAGATACACCGTGACGATTCCACTCTGTGGATCAAGGCAGCCATTCGTGGCAAAGGCACCGCCGTGGCCAAAGCTGCCCACCGGCATCTGCGAGTTCACCCGCTGCGTTTCGGTGTTTACCTGCCAGCCGCAGGCATAGTTCAGCATCTTGCCACCCGCGATCACCGGGGTGGTCATGTCCTTCACGGATTTTTCACTGAGGATGCGCACGCTGTCGAGTTCGCCGCCGTTGGCGATCATCGCATAAAAGCGCCCCATGTCCGCTGCGGTGGAGAAGAGGCCACCTGCAGGCTCCGTCATGTGCGTGACGCTGGCGTCGCTGGTGACGAAGGGATTGTACCCGGGCACCAGTTCATGCGTTTCGTCATCCATCTTGTACGTCCGGGCGATGCGGGCGCGGTGTGCTTCATCAGGATTGAACAGGGTGTCCTTCATGCCCAGCGGCGCGAAAATCTTGGTCTGCAAAAACGCTCATACTTCATGCCGGAGACGAGTTCGATGATGCGACCGGTAACGGTGGGCCCGAAGCCGTACTCGTAGGCACTGCCCGGCTGGAAGGCGAGCGGGGTCTTGAGCAATGAGGCCACGTAAGCCTTCAGCGAGACCGCCCCGTCCGACGGTGTGCGGCGTGGAAAAGCAATGCCTGCCGTGTGGCTGAGCAGCATGCGCAGCGTGATGGGTTTTTCTGGCGCGCTGCCATCGGCCAGCTTCACCTTGGCCAGGTCTGGCAGCCATTTCGACGCTGGCTCATCGAGCGTGAGTTTGCCCGCATCCACGAGAACCATCACGGCGGTGGCGTTGATCGATTTGGTCATGGAGGCGATCCAAAACAGCGCGTCTTTTTCCATTGCACGGCCTTTGCCGATGTCGGCCATGCCAACGGCATCTTGATAGACGACCTTCCCCTTCTCCATCACCAGCGTGACGATGCCCGCCGCCTGCTTCGCTTTCACCGCCGCCTCCATGGCAGGATGAATGGCGGCCAGCTTGGCTTCATCCAGCGCTGGCAGCAGGGCGGGAAAAAGAGCAAGGGCGGAGAAAACAGTACAGGCGATGCGGTTCATCGCGAAACAACGCAGCCGCAGCGCGGTATCTAGCGGCGTCTGCGCGCACCCAGCAGAAACAGGCCACCGCACAGCACCAGCACGGCTCCGGCGGGCTCGGGCACGAGGGCAAAATCGGTGCCGAGCACATAGTTCGCCACATTGGCCCCGATGGTCTGGCCGTCTGTCACGGATGTCATGAACTGCGTGCCGCCATAGACTCCGGCCATTCCCGCCTCATCCGCCGCCTGGCTGAAGCTGGTGAAGTTGCGCGTGAGATCAAACTCGCCGTCTCCGTTGATGTCGCTGCCCAGACTGAAGGCCACATTGTCGCCGAGGTAGGAGGCCAGCACGGTGGCGGCGGCTTCACTGATCGTGGCTCCCAGCGAGACGTATTCAGGCAGCGATGGGGAGTTGATCAGCGGTGTCCAAAACGAATCCACCGTGGTGCTGGCATTGCCGTCGATGTCGCCGTTCGCGATGGCCGTTTCGGGTCGCCAGAACTGCGTGTCGTAGATCGAGGCCATGGCGACGGTGCTCGCATCGGCCATCGCCACATTCAGGGTGGCCAGCAGATGCGCGGTATCGGCGGTGCTCAGGCCCGCAATGGTGGCCACGGTTTGGGCGATCTGATTCCACATGCCCGTCATCTTCACGGTGCCGTCTCCAGCAGCCCAGAAGTATGCCTGGCTGGTCTGATCTGAGGTGCGCGTCACGCTGAAGGCGGAGCCGAGATCCTTCACCTGGTTGTAATCCGCCGCATACTGGCTGGACTGCACATACGCGGGGACGGAGCCGCCCGGCAGCGTGGGCATGTAGGAGCCGGTGCCCGGGATGGCAAAGGTGCCCACACTGCCCCAGCCCGGCAGCAGCGCGCCGGCGGCCGAGGTCTGCTGCCAGTAGCCGACGGTGCCCACTGGCGTGTAGGGGGTGAGGGAGGCATCGGCAGCGCCATCGGACGAGCGCGCGCTTAGGAGGCTGTTGGCGATGCTGATGCCCCACGCGATGCCGTCCGTCTTTGCCTGACTGTCGGCAATGCCGCTGAGCTGCGAATTGTAGAGCGAGGTGAAGTCGCTGCTCGACCCCGAATAGAGGGACTGCATCACGGTGTTCGCCGCCGCGATCATTGCCGCCTGAGAATCGGCCCCCGCCGGTCCGGCACCAGGTGCCGCGTAACCACCGAAACTGTAGGTGTTGTAGGTGCCTTCGATGCTTTGATCCGCGTTGTACATCGACAACTGCAAGATGGCCAGATCATGCGCCACGACCGGATCTTCCGTGGTCGTCATCGACGACAGCGCCAGCGCATTCCAGTCCGAAACCAGATCGGCACGCGCCGCCGTGGCTGCGGTCAGCAGCAGGGCAGCACTGACCAGCAGGCTCGTAATATGGAGGGGCAAACGCAGCATCGGCTGATAGAACATCTAAGTTTACTATAAAAGCCATAGCAAAACAATGCCTTTCTAAGTTTTTCCTAAGGTCAGCTTCCCCCCTCCAGTTCCTCCGGACGCTTCGGTCATCCAGCCCCACTGCCGCCACCTCGCCCCCCATTTGGCTCTTTTTTGCGCCTACTTGCGGCCATCACCCCTCTCCCCTACAACCGCAAACAATCGACAACCACGGCAAACCACCGCCAAGTCCCCTTCTCCCTCCCACTTCCCCTTGACCTTCGCCCTACTGGCCGCACCATAACCGTGTCACGACAGGGGCGTCCCATTGCAGGGACTGAGATGGATCTTCCTCGATCCGAACCCTCCGAACCTGATGCGGGTCATGCCGCCGAAGGGAGTTCGCTCGGAGGTTCATCTCAGTTTCTTCAGGTCTCCCAACTTGAAACTTTTAACCTGAAACTCAAAACTTCTCCATGATCGCCGATCCCACCTCTTCCTTCGAAGCGCACTCCTCCGAGCAACTCCCCGCCTCCACCCGCGTCTATGTGCAGGGCCAGATCCACCCGGAAGTGCAGGTGCCCATGCGCGAGATCACCCTCTCCCCCACCAAGGATTTCAATGGTCGTATCATCGAGAACGACCCGGTGCGCGTCTATGACACCTCCGGCCCCTGGGGCGACCCTGATTACAACGGCACGGTGGAAGAAGGCCTGCCCGGTCTGCGCAAAGCGTGGATCCTTGCCCGCAACGACGTGGAAGCCTATGATGGCCGCGCCATCGAGCCGCGAGACAACGGCTACCTGACCGCCAACCACGCCGAGTACGCCGCCGCCAAGCGCGAAGGTTTGCTCAGCCCGCTGAAGGCTCCGATCAATGCGCAGCGTCAGCCGTTGAAGGCGCTGCCGGGCAAGGTGGTCACCCAGCTCGCCTATGCGCGTGCGGGCATCATCACGCCGGAGATGGAGTTCATCGCCATCCGCGAGAACATGAAGCGCGCCAAGATCGCCGACTACACCCAGGACATCGTGCGCAGCGACCTGGACAAGCAGCACGTCGGCTCCTCCCAGGTGCAGAGCGAGTACACCCCCGGCATCTTCAAGCGCTTCCCGCAGCGCATCCCGAACGAGATC
>NZ_JAQSEA010000288.1 GCF_029946185.1 Prosthecobacter sp. | reverse complement strand
CTTTTCTCCCACGGATGCGCCTCGCCGCGGCCGCCGTCATCCACCAGCACCAGCTCCCAGATTTCCGGCAGAGACAGGGCACGAAAGGCGTCCAACAGCCGTGGCAACCCCTCCCCTGTGTTGTACAGCGGCACCACAAAGCTCATTTCTGGAGGAACCTCAGTTGCTGCCATGGTGCATCCCTCCGATTGAGCGATTCCTTTTTCGTGCGACGGCAAAGACCGAGGAACCAAATGGCAGGCGCAGTTCCCGGCACAGCCCTGCGTCCAGTCTGCCCACCCCGGTCAGCAGCGAGTTCATCCAGGCAGGCGTGAGCTTCAGGTCTGACTCTCCGTGCTCAGGTTGCATCCGGCTCAGCCGCCGCCACACCAGCAGCGGCAAAAACAGCCATGCATTCCAGTAGTGGATCATTTCAACGGCAAAACTGGAACGTTCGAGCAGCGTCCGCACCTGACAGGCGGCATAGCGCCTGGCACCACTGACCGCCACATCGTGGGATCCACGCAGGCCGGCAAATGCAGGCAGGTTTAGCACCAGCAGGCCGTCCGGGCGCAGCACACGGCTCATTTCCGCCAGCGCCCGCTCTTCACACAGCCCGTCATGATAAAGCACATCCAGGCATGTCACAGCATCAAAGGCTGCATCAGCATAGGGCAGGGACTCAATAGACCCCATCTTTACCGAGTTCAAACCGCGCTGCTGGCAGTGCCGCACAGCCTCCTCCGCAGCATCCACACCCGCCAGATTCAAATCGCAAATCTGCTCCTGCAAAAACTGCAGCATGCCACCCGTGCCGCATCCGGCATCCAGCAGCAGCCCCCCCGGCGGCAGCCGCCCCGCCAGTGCATGCTGCACCTGGCTGCGCAGCACCGCGTACCACCAGTGGCGGTCCTCCACAGACCGCATGAGATCATATTCAGGAGCCTTCATTTTTAAAATTCTCCAAGGCTTCAAAGACGACCCGCACCGCATCCTCGGACAAGTAGGGGTGCATGGGCAGGGACAGCACCGCCGCCGCCGCTCGGTCAGACTCCAGCAGGATCTCATTGCCACCACCAAAAGCACGCTGCCGGTGCAGCGGCACAGGATAGAGCACCGCCACAGGAATCCCGGCGCGTTGCAGGTGCTGCATCAGTGCATCCCGCCGTTCACAGCGCACCACATATTGGTGGTAGGCATGCTCACAGCCGCCCCGCACCACAGGTGCCTGCACCACGCGGCTGCCAAGCAGCAGCGCATCGTATGCCGCCGCCAGCCTCCTCCTTTTCAAAATACTCTCATTCAGGGCACCCAGCTTGACCCGTAGCACCGCCGCCTGCAGCTCATCAAGCCGGCTGTTTACCCCTGCGTACAGGCTGATATTGCGCTCCTTCCATCCGTATTGCCGGATTAGACACACACGCTCCGCCAGTGCGGCGTCATTCGTGGCCACCGCACCGGCATCTCCCAGCGCCGCCAGATTTTTTGTCGGGTAAAAGCTGAACGCCGCCGCCCGGCCCAGCGTCCCGACCGCCCGCCCCTGCCACAGGGCACCATGCGCCTGCGCACAATCCTCCAGCAGCTCAATGCCGTGCGCGTCCGCCACGCGTTGCAGGCTTTCCCAGCTCGCCGGATGTCCGTATAAATGCACCACCACAGCAGCCTTCACGCCGCGTCCCCGGGGAGAGCGAAGCAGGTCTTCCAATGATTCAGGGCAAAGTGTGAAGGTCCCGGGCTCAATGTCCGCAAACACCGGCTCCGCGCCGCTGCGTGCCACTCCCGCAGCCACCGCTGACGGAGCAAAGGATGGCACCACCACCTTGCTGCCTTCACCGATGTCCAGCGCCCTCAGGATCAACTCGATCGCATCCGTACCGTTTGCCACACCCTTCACCTGATTGACGCCAAGAAAAGCGGCAAACTCAGTTTCAAACGCCTCCACCTCGGCACCCAGAATGTAGCTGCCGCTGGCGCAAACGCGCTGCATCGCATGAGTCAGCGCCGCCTCATGATGCCGCTGATCCGCCTGCGGATACAGCAGAGCCCAGTGGTTGGTTGTGCTTGGCATATCTTCAATTTCATCCATTACAGGCATGTCGCAAATAACGCCACAAGTAGCGGAGGGCGCTACTTTATGTAAAACCTTGATTTAAAGCAGCCCGCCCGCCTTCACGTCCAGATACTTGTTGGCCAGCGCCACCGGCAGCATTTGTGCGGATTCATCGACGGTGATCACACGGCGCGCGCGCAGCGACTCCAGCAACTGGCGGCGTTCTCCAAAGTAATGCGTCAGCGCCCCGTATTGCAGCGCGTCATGCAGATGATCAATGGGAGCGGCCGCACGCTGTTCCAGCTCCTGCTCACGCAAGGTGGCCGTGAGCACAAGATGCCGCTTCTGCATCGCGCCGACGGCAGTCGCCAGCGTGGCACCGTCTTCACTGCGCAGATTGGTTAGCATGATCACCAGCGCACGCCGCTTCTGCAGCGTCATCACGCGCTCCGCTGCTTCGATGAAGTCGCTCGGCTCGCTGCTGGCCTCGTAGTTATACAAATGGTTGAGCAGCTTCGGCATGCTGTGCGCGCCTTTGACCGGCGGCAGCCAGCGCTGCACCCCGCCAAAGCCCACCACGCCCACTTCATCCCCCTGCCGCAGCGCGATGAAGGCGATGAGCAGCATCGCATTGAGGCAGTGGTCAAACTGGCTCAGCCCGCCGTCCAGCGCACGCATGCGGCGCCCGCAGTCAGGCACCAGCAGGATCGTCTGATTGCGCGTCTCCTCATAATCCCGGCTCACCAGCATGGAACGGCGTGACGTGGCCTTCCAGTCGATGCGTGAAAGCACATCGCCATCCTGATAGTCCCGCAGTTGATGGAAATCGAGCGAAGCTCCCATGCGGCGGCGCTTGATGATGCCCATCTGATCCACACGGTTTGCCATCGCCAGCATGGCAAAGCGCACGACCGGCTCGTAGTTCGGGTAGGCGCGCGTCTGGCTCTCCCCCGCGATGAAATGCAGCCTACGCCACAGGCCGAAGGCAGAATCGACCAGCACATGCGCGGGCGTGAATGCATGCTGACCCCGGCGCACAAAGCGGGCCTCATATGAGATCGCGGCAAACTCTCCCGGTGGAATGCTGACAAGATGTGGCAGTCCTTCCGCCTCCGCCGCTGTCGGGATGCCGTCAAAAAACTCCAGCTTCAGCGTGCGTCCGCTTGCGTGAGTGACCGTCAGCGTGACCGGAGAGGCCACCCCCAGCGCAAAGCGCCCCGGCAGCGAACGCTCTCCCGTGATGCGCCCCCGACGTGGCAGCGTGAAGGCATCCACCAGCAGTGCCAGCAGCAGCAAACCGCCGCCGATCTGCCAGAGCACGGCCAGATTTTCCCAGACACACGCCACCACCGCCAGAACGAGCCAGACGATGAGAAGTCGGAGCAGCAGGGAGGTCGGGCGCATAAAGATCAGACGCGGGGCGCTTCGATGGTCTTGAGCAGGGAGTTGAGCATGTCATCCACGCCCTGGCCGCTGATCGCAATTTCCGGTGCCAGTTGCACGCGGTGCCGCAGCACTGGCAGCACGGCGCGCTTCACATCCGCCGGTGTGATGAAGCTGCGGCCTTCCAGCAGCGCATACGATTTGGCGATGCGCACGAGGCTGATCGCGCCGCGAGTTCCCGCACCAAGCGAGATGGCGCTGTGCTGGCGCGTGGCCCGCACGATTTTCACCGCATAATCAACCACCTGCTCCACCGCCTGCACCGCAGCAGCTTCTTCTTGCGCGGCCAGAATGTCCTCCGGCGTACACACCTGTGGAACGGATGAAGTGGAAAGCCCGCCCCCTGCGGCACGGGATGAAACGGCCTTCACGATCCAGGTCTCATTCGCCACATCGGGGTAGTCGATCAACACCTTGAGCAGGAAGCGGTCGAGCTGCGCCTCCGGCAGCGGATACGTCCCTTCTTGTTCGATGGGGTTCTGCGTGGCGAAGGTCATGAACGGCGGCGTCAGCGCGTGGCTCTCGCCATCAATCGTCACCTGGGTTTCCTGCATCACTTCGAGCAGCGACGACTGCGTTTTGGCCGGAGCGCGGTTGATTTCATCCGCCAGCAGCAGATTGGCAAACACCGGACCACGCCGCACGCGAAACGTGCTGCTGCTCATGTCAAACAGCGTGTGCCCGCAGACATCGGAGGGCATCAGATCAGGCGTGAACTGAATGCGGCGGAAGGTGCCGCCAAACGTGTGGGACAGGGCCAGCACCAGATGCGTCTTGCCCAGGCCCGGCTTGCCCTCCAGCAGCACATGCCCCCCGGCCAGCAAGGCCGCGAGCACTTGATACAGCACCTCCTCCTGCCCCACAAACACCTGGCCCACCGCCGCATGGATCTTCTGGAAGATCTCTGTGCTCCTCGGCACGGAAGGCGGCGCAAAGCCACCGGCCGGCGGCGGTATGTAGAGACTGGAGACGTCAGGTTCAGGGAGGATCGGATTCATGGATGTGAGGGTTAGGATTTAAAGAGCACGGCGGATGGTCTGAAGATCGCGCATGAGATTCACAAAGTTATGGGCGCTGTTCGGCGGCGACACATCAAACGCGGCGGACACTCGTTTGACCGGCAGTCCGCTGCGGCGGGAGATTTCCTCGGCAAGCTGGTCGTTCATCTGTCGGCTGCAATCGTCGAGCGAACGGTGCCGTTCCCGCACGCGTTCCCACACCGCATCCCGGGCGGAGTTCACCAGCAGCGTCACGCGCCGCATGCGCCAGAAAAACTCCCCGAGCGCTCCAATGTGGCTGGCAAAATGGCGGGTCGAGTCAAGTTCCACGTCCGCCAGCGGTCCGAAGCGCGGCATCTGCTGCCAGAGCCAGAAGCCAAGGCACAGCACCAAGGTGACGACCGCCATCCACCCATGCTGCCAGAGCAGCCCGAAGAAGCTGCCTGTGGTGGCGGCGACAAACAGCACCTCTTTGGAGCCGTTCTCACCAACGAGCGCGGACAGCCAGCGTGCGTGATCGTCCTCACCGATCCAGTGATTGCGAAATGGCCGCGCATGCGCCAGCAGCGTGACCGATCCCATGCCATGCCTCAGATGCAGCGCCAGCGACTCGTTCTTGGATCCGGCTGAAAATTCACCCGGCTGCAGCTTGCGTTTGAGGATCATGTTCTGGTAACCGCCCAAGCTGAGGTGGTAGGTCTTGCCATTCCATGCCACCTCCTCCTCGGACTCCAGCTTCGACTCGTCCTCCGTAGATTTTTCCTCCTCATCATCCTCTTCGCTTTCGTCATCCTGATTACCGGCGCTTTTTTGCAGCAGGTCTTTGATCTCCTCCTCAGGGAAGCGCTTTTGCACACCGACGCCGAGCTGTTCCAGCACAGGATCTTTTTGCTCGTCCAGCAGCAAAGCAGAAATGTAAGCGCCGAACTGAGTGTCAAAATCGTTGTAGGGGCGTGTGCCGTCGAGGAAGTAGATGAGGTGCCCGCCGCTGTAGGCCCAGCGCAGCAACTGCTTCGCACGGCCTTCAGGCAGCCCCCCTTCCCCGGAAATAAAAATTGCGGCGTCATGCGATGGCAGTTTCCCCAGCGACTTCGCGGCATGGGCGTCGTGGCCGAGTTCATTGAGCAGACGCTCCGCCGCGAGGAACGGGTTCAACCGCGCCTTGCCTTTGTAGCCCGTGATTTTCTCCACATCTTCCCAGTGCCCTTTGCCGCAGCCGCACAGCAGCAGCGCGCCAGCCAGCGCCATCAGACCTCGAATGAAGCACCGCTTCATGAGGCACCTCCTTTCTCCACAAACGGCCATCGGTCGCACAGCGCACCCATTTCTTCATTCGACACCGGCAGCACCGCATAGGCCACCTGCACCCACGCAGTCGTTAGCTGGCGGAAGTACTCTGCCTCAGTTTTGTCGCCAGCCTGCAGCACCTTCACCAGACAGTCCTCCTCCGTGTCGCTGTCCGAGATCGGCACCCGGCGTCGGTTCACCAGCCACGACAACGAGCCGCGATACAGCAGACTCAGCGCCTCATGGAAGTCTCCCGCAGCCCACGCCGCACGCGCTGCGGCCACGATGTCGTCCGGCAGGCTCTCACGCGTGATGTTCATGCCCATGAGCACCTTCGGCGCTTGCACCGGCACCTTGCTGACACTGCGTGTGACGAACAGATGGCGGTTCTTCACGAGGTAGACGACCAGCCAGACACCGAGCCCCAGGACCAGTGCCCAAAAAAGCAGCTCCAACAAGGTTCCTAAAAAACCCGGGACCTGTAATTTAGAGTCCGTCTTTTTGTCTTTGCTCTTGTCGTCATCCCACACCCACTCCGGATTTTGACGCTTGTGGATTTCAAACTCAGGCTCGTCGAGCACTTTGCGCACGGCAGTGGCCGGATCAGTCTGTGAGGAGGGTTCCTTTTTAATATTCTCCAGATTACTGGAGATCTCTTTGAGGAAATCATCTTGCAAGGTCGGAGTGGGATTTCTCCCGTAGCGATCTTCTTCAGCCTGCACAGATGACTGAACACCGAAGATCATCATCACGGCGAGGATCACCACCGCAGTCGCGGAGGTCAGCCGCGTGGCCAGCCGGCGGAATGCCAGCTCCACGTCCCAGCCTTCGATGCGCGTGCGGCAGTTCAAATACAGCGCGAAACCCGCCCCCACATAGAAGGGCTCCACCAGCGTGACGATGATCATGTGACAGACAGCCCCCCACCAGAGAAAAGCATTCGGGATCGTGCCTTCGAAATCAAAAGATTGAAACAGTCCCGCCCAGTCAGGCTGCGCAGATTCCGGCAGCAGGCCATACGTTCCCCACATCAGCCCTATCCAGGCGGCGAGTTCGATGTTGGAAAACGCAAAGGTCATCGAAACCCCGGAGCTACCGCCATCCGTCGCCAGTGTCTGGATGCGCTTCTTAACCGCCGCACCTCGCATCCCCTCCAGCATCTGCGCCGGCAGGGCAAAACTACGCATGAAGGACAGCCGCCGCCACAACAGCGCAGGCAGACAATTCGTGATCCACAGTCGCGGCCACTGCTTCCAGGTTTCGAAAAAGCCGGGCCGCACTCCAAAGGCGGCGCGGCTCAGAAAATACAACGGCACGCGATCATACAGCGGCTTCAGCCACCACACGACCAGCGGAATCCATTCCGGCACGGCCCGCAGCAGCACACAGACGAGCACCCAGAGCGGCAGCACTGTGCAGATCCACAGCACGATGATGCGGCCAAAGTCACGCCGCACCATGGCGCAGCCCAGATCCACAGACTCCCATGGCTGGCGGGGCCGCAGCGCGACGGTGATGTCCTCAAGTCGCATCCTTCTGCCTCCTTCCACTGAACATGAGAAACATCGCCACCAGCAGCCAGCACATGCCACCGGCTGTGAATTTGATCACAGGGGGCAGATCCATCGGCGACCAAAATCCCTCCAGCACCGCCGCAATGCTGGTCAGCACCGCCGCACCTACCAGCAGGGGCAGCGCCTTGCGCCCTGCCAGCACCAGCGCCGTGCGCCGCTCCATTCTGCCAGGCCGCAGCACCGACCACCCGACACGCATCCCGGCCATGGCCGAAATCACTACGCCCGTCAGCTCCGGCGCACCATGCGCGACCACCCAGGTGTACAGCGTCAGCGGATTGCCCGAATAGTGCACATAGCCAAACACCGCCCCGAGGTAGATGGAATTAAACAGCAGCACAAACAACGCACCCACACCACCCAGAATACCCCCGGCAAAGGTTCTGAAATCGATGCTGACATTATTCCAGATGTAAAAACAAAATGCGGCAAAGCCGGAGCCAAAGCTCTCGCGCACATAGTCGGACGGCTTGCTGGCCTCCCCATACATGCTCTCGATCTGCATCATGCCGTCCGGCCCCAGCAACGTCATCGCCCATTCTGGATACGATGGCGTGATGACGGCGATCAGCGCCGCCGGCAGATAAAATAACGCGGTGCACCACCAAAACAGCTTCCACTCCGCACGCACAGCCTGCGGAAACTCCACCAGAAACAGACGCACAAACGCCTCCCATCCCCCGGCACTGTGGCGCTCCAGTACGCGGTAGCTTCGGATCGCCAGCGCATTGAGCTGCTGCGTCAGGCGCTGCGGGCTCATGCGGTGCTGCGCCACGCTCAGATCATGACACACCTGCCTGAAAGTGGCGGGCAGTTCCTCCACCTCCGCAGAGGGGTGAGACTTCTCCGCTTCCTTCAGCAGCTTCTCCAGCTTCTGCCAGCGCGGCTCGATCTGTTTTTCAAACTGGGCCGGTGTCATGAGCGGAACATGCCTGCTCCTTTCAGCGATGGCGGAGTCCCGCTTTTGTCTTCCGGGTCCTGCAGCCACAGCGCCATGCCGCACAGGCGGCGCAGCCCTTCCACTCCAGCCGCCTCGGTCAAAGGATGGGCCAGCGTGGCGAGTTCGATCCGGCGCTCATCCGCCCACAGCGGCGCACGTTCGAGGAACTGCAGCAGCGCCGCCTGCTCCTCACGCGTCAGGACCTTTGACGGCGCACGGCGTTCAGCACGGATTTCCACATGCGGTGCCATGAATATCGGCACCTCGGCATACGTCACCACGGTGTTCGCCACCAGATCTCCCAGACGCTGAAACCTCTTGGTAAACAGCATGCACACGATGCCCGTGAGGTACAGCCCCGGCATGAAATCCACCACGCGCAAAAAATTACGCATCACCGCCTGCGCCAGAGACACCGGCCCGCCGGTCACGCTCATCACCCTCAGTTTCATGGAGCGCTGCCCCGGCGTCGACCCCTTCGCTCCGGCCTCGAAAAATACGTTGTAAAACCACTCCATGAAAAAGACGAATAACAAGAACAGCCCATTCGTCATCTCCATACCCACCAGATCTGGCAGCAGCATGAACGCCAGGATCGCCACCAAGATGTCAACGCCGATGCGAATGAGCAGGTCGATCATGTAGGCCATGCTCCGCACCGCCGGACCAGCCACGCGCAGTTGGATCTCCACGCCATCGGCGAGTTCGACTGATTGCAAGGTGTCCGCGCGTGTCACTGCCATTGTCGATTAATGAAGCGGTTCCGTTTGGTTTTGACAACTCACGATTTTTTTTCGTAGGATTTGGTAATACTGGTAATTGTCCTGGCACTTATTCACCTCTCTAATCTCGCTAGTCATGGAATCCCCCCTCTCCAACCCCTACGCCTCGCCCTCCGCCAATCTGTACGGTTCCGCCTCAGGTGGCGCTGCTGACGCCGTCTCCCCGAGTACGATAGCCCAGCTCGCAGGTACCAAGCCATGGGTGAGGTTCATGTCGGTTCTCATGTGGATTGCCATCTGCCTGGTCATTCTGGCAATCATTGCCGTGGGCGTTGCGATGACACTTGGCGCTTCTAAACCCATAGGAACGCCCGAGCTCATTCTCATCGGCGTCTATGGTGTCATGATTTTCTTTTACATCTACCCTGCGGTGAAAATGTGGAAGTTTGCCAATCGCGTCAAAAGCCTGATGGCAACCCGATCCCTCGCCGATCTCGATGCAGCCCTTACTGAGCAGCGTAAACTTTGGAAATTCGTGGGCGTATTCACCATTATTATGCTCTGCATTTATCTGGTGGCCGTCATTGGCTTCGTGGCATTGGGTGCCGGAGCAGCCATGAAATCCGGTGCCTTCAACCGCTAAACTTATCCCATCAGCGCCACGGCGATCGGATCCACCAGCGGCTTGCCCACCCGCGTGAGTCGCACGTGGCTCTCATCGTAGCTCAGCAGCCCCTGTTCCCGCAGTGTCTCCAGCATCTTGCGTGACTCAGGGTTGATCAAGTCCAGCGGCAGGCCGCGTGCGGTGCGCAGCTCCAGACCAAAGCGCTCCGTGCGGCGTTGGTCGGCCGTGAGTTCCTCCACATCCACCGCCGTGGCGTCACCGGCCAGCGTCATCGCCATGTAGCGCGGCGTGTCCTTGACGTTGTTCCAGCGCCTTCCGCCCACCGTCGAAAACGCCCCGGGCCCGATGCCGAGGTAGTCCTCTCCCAGCCAGTAGGCCTCATTGTGCACGGAGCGATGCCCCGGCTTCGCGTAATTCGAAATCTCGTAGTGCTCAAATCCACCGCCCTCCAGCGTGTCGATGGCCAGATTGAAAAACTCCGCATCACGACCTTCGTCCTCGCGATATTCCCCTGCCTTGAGCCGGCGGAAAAAGTCCGTGTCCTCCTCGTAGTTGAGATTGTAGGCCGAAATGTGATCTGGCTGCAGCGAGATCGAATGCTCCAATGTTTTTCGCCACGTTTCCACACTCTGCCCCGGAATCGAAAACATCAGATCCAGATTCAAGCTCGGAAACCCCGCCTCCTTCAGCACCTGCCAAGTCGCTTCAGCATCCGCCCGTGCATGGTCACGCCCCAGCGTTTTCAGCGTCTCATCATCCCAGGCCTGAATCCCCAGACTCACCCGCGTCACCTTCATCTCACGCATCACTGCCGCCTTCGAAGCCGTCACCGTGCGCGGATTCGCCTCCATCGTGAATTCCGCCACCTCGGACATGTCCACCCGCTCCTGCAATCCACGCAGCAGCCGCTCCAGATGCACATCGCTCAGCATCGTCGGCGTGCCACCGCCGAAAAAAATCGTCTGCGGTCGCAGCGGCTGCTTTTCCGCCTCCCGCAGCAGCGAATCCACAAAAGCCGTCATGTCCGTGCCACCCGGCGTATGCTTGTGAAAGCTGCAATACGGGCAGATGCGGTGGCAGAAAGGTATATGGACGTAGAGATGCTTCACTCTTTGCATGCTAGCAGAGAATGCTTGCTCCGGCATCCACCATCTATCTCTTAACCCTCCCCCAATGTCCGACGAAACCCATCATGAACGTGAACTCGGCGGCCAGTTGCTGGCGTCAGTCTCCCGTTCGTTCTACCTCACGCTCAAAGCGCTGCCCAAGGAACTGCGCGAGCCCATTTCCCTCGCCTACCTGCTCGCCCGTACGGCAGACACCATCGCCGACACCGCCCTCGTCAGCGCCCCCGTGCGGCTCGACTGCCTGCAGCGCTACCGTGCCCTGGTGCGCGGCTCCGGCGAAGCCCAGAGCCTGGCCGACACCCTCACCACTCAGTTCTGCACCCAGCAGAGCGACGACTCTGAGCGCCGCCTCATGGAAAAATTCGCCGACGGCATCGCCTGGCTGCGCACCATGAAGCCCATCCCGCTCGCGGCCATCCAGAGCGTGCTGGAGCACATCATCGACGGCCAGATGCTCGACATTCGCCGCTTTCCCGCCGACGGCCGCCTCCGCAACCTCGCCAACGCGGAAGAGCTCGACCAGTACACCTGGCTCGTCGCCGGATGTGTTGGCGAATTCTGGACCCAGCTCTGCGCCACCGAACTCCCCGGCTCGCTCGACCCCGCCGTCAGCACCCATCAAATGCAGGAATGGGGCGCACGCATGGGCAAAGGCCTCCAGCTCATCAACATCCTCCGCGACATCGGCGAAGACACCCGCGACGGCCGCTGCTACCTGCCCTGCCAGCCCGAAGACATCCAAACCGAGTGGAGCCTCTGGCTGGAAACCTGCACCGAGCACCTCGAATGCGGCCTGCTCTACGTCCAGCGCGTCACCCACGCCAAGCTCCGCTACGCCACCGCCCTGCCCCTCCTCCTCGGCATACAAACCGTCGCCAAAATGCGCGCCTCCCCCTGGGACAAGATCCAGCAAGGCGTCAAAATCTCCCGCCTCGACGTCGCCAGCATCCTCGCCCAAGCCGCCATCGCCTGCCGCAGCGCCAGCGCCATGGAAAAGTTGTACCGGAAGCTCGCGCAAGGCTGAGCCACGCCGAACACCGGCGAATATGCTTGCCGGAATGCCGGATCATCGCATAATAAATTCCGTTCGATGAATAGTGAACAAGGCATTCACCTGCTTTCTCAAACGATCCTTGCTCTGTGCGCGCGACCCACAACGGCCCGCACCCAGCAACATCCCAGAGAAATCTGACGGCTGCCCCAACTCACCAGGCACCGTCCAAACATCCCATTTTGGGGCTATAGCTCAGTTGGTAGAGCGTCTCGTTCGCAATGAGAAGGTCAGGGG